>JBEKDV010000444.1:0-6449 GCA_050014175.1 Candidatus Solibacter sp.
TTATCCCGGCCCGTTGAGCTACAGCCCACAGCCGAGCGCGCTCTATCGCAACAATGGCGATGGCACCTTCACCGACGTGACCAAAGAGGCGGGCGTGTCCAAGGAAGGCCGCGCCATGAGCGTCACCGCTTCCGATTTCCGCAACGCCGGGCTGCTCGACATTTTTGTGACGAACGACGCGATGGAAAACCACTACTTCGAGAACACCGGGAAGGGGACCTTCGTCGAGAACGCTCTCGATTATGGGATCGCCTACGGCGAAAACGGCCAGGGCGTTTCGTCCATGGGGCCGGTGGTCGGCGATTTCAACCGCGACGGGCTGCTCGATATCTTCATTCCGAACCTGAACTACTGCATTCTATACACTCAGACTCTTGAGAAGGGCCGGCGCAATTTCGTCGATCAGACGGCAATCAGTGGACTCTCCCTGGCCATGGCTCAGTACGCGGGATGGGGCGCGGTTGCCCTCGACTACGACAACGACGGCTGGCTCGACCTTTTCATCGCACACGGCGACGCGCACCACGAATACGTGCAAGAGAACTCCCTAATGCGGAACAAGGGGAACGGCAGATTCGAGGACGTCTCCGATCGGTCGGGTAAGCACTTCAAGGAGAAATACGTGGGACGCGGAGCGGCCGGGGCAGATATCGACAATGACGGCGACATCGACCTCGTGATCGCGAACCTGAATGACCGCCCGATTCTGCTTCGCAATGACGGAGGCAACCGGATGAACAACTGGCTTACCGTGGACGCCAAACTGAAATTCCCCACTGGCGTTCGCGATGCCATCGGCGCCCGTGTCACGGTGGCGACCGGGGCGCTGAAACAGATCGAAGACGTGATTCCGATGCGCGGCTACATGTCACAAAGCGACCCGCGCGCGCATTTCGGGCTCGGAAAAGCCGAGTATTCCGACTCCGTTGAGGTCCGGTGGCCGGATGGCGTGGTGGAGAGGGTAGAACACGTCAAGGCCAACCAGTTCCTGAAACTGACGCACGAGGCCAAAGCCAACGGAGTCAAGCGATGAACCGGGTTCCTCTATTCGCCGCTGCGGCGTTGTTGCTGGCAGTGAGTTGGGCGGCACTGTGGGCGGCACCCAAGAAGCCGGTGTACGTGGGAGTGCGCGTCTGCGCCGGTTGCCACTCCGCCGCTGGCATTGGCAGCCAGTACGGCAGGTGGCTCCACTCCAAGCACAGCGCGGCATACGCCGTGCTCGTCAAGCCGGAAGGGCTCGAGATGGCGAAGTTGAGCGGTCTGCGGACCTTGCCTCAGGACTCGGCCATCTGCCTCGGGTGCCACGCCACAGCCTGGCACTCCGAGGATTGGGAGAAGGACGAGACCTTCCACATTGAGGATGGCGTGCAATGCGAGGGCTGTCACGGCCCGGGCAGCGAGTACGCTTCTCTGGAGGTCATGAAGGACCGGCAGGCGGCGATGAAAGCCGGCCTGCGGATGCCGGAACAGGACTTCTGCGTCAACTGCCATATCGAGAAGGGATCGCACGTTGCCGTCTCGAAACAGCCACCCCTGGACGTGAAGAAGGGCTGGGAACTCCTGCTTCACCCGCTGCCATCGAATCCGCAACCCGGGCCGATGTCCGGCCAGACTCCGGCCGATGCCAAGGCGAAGGGACCGAAATACGCCGGAGTCATGGTATGTGGAAAGTGCCACCGCGGACCGGCCCTCGGCAACCAGTGGAGCGTCTGGCGGATGAGCGCGCACGCGGGCGCATGGGCCGTTCTCGGCACGGCGAAGGGAAAGGAGATCGCTTCTGGCAAGGGCATCGCCGACCCGCAGAACAGCGCCGAGTGCCTGAAGTGTCACACCACCACGCAGAGCGGTGCCCGCCTGGACGGTTATTCTCTCGACGAGGGTGTGGGCTGCGAGGCCTGCCATGGCGCGGGCAGTGACTACATGGCCGACGCGATCATGCGCGACAAGCGCTCGGCGATGGCGTCGGGCCTGCAAATGCCGAATCGCGAGACTTGCATGCGCTGCCACCAGGCCCATGGCGAGAGTTTTGATTTCGCCGGGGCGATGAAGAAGATCGCGCACCCCACCAAGCCTGCGCCGATTGCGCGGGACCCGCGCTACAAGACCCCGGTGCGGATGGCATTGCGGCCCGATGGCCGGGAGATCTACGTCACCTGCGAGGCAGCCGATAGCGTGATTGTGGTCGATCCCGAGACGCGGGTGAAGGTTGCGGAAATCCCGGTCGGCGGCAATCCGACCGGGGTGGCATTCACTCCCGACGGCTTCCGCGCGTTCGTCACGAATCGCCTCGACGACACGGTTTCGGTGATCGACACGGTGGCGCGCAAAGTCGTCGCGACGCTTAAGACTGGGAACGAGCCGCATGGCGTGCTTGCCGACCGCACGGGGAAGTGGCTTTACGTTCTGAACACTTCCTCGAACGACATCTCCGTGTTCGACATTCCAACCCTGAAGTGGATCAAGAACCTGAGTGCGGGCAACGGCCCCTGGTCACTTGCGATGTCACCAGACGCGCAGCGAATTGTGGCTACGAACATGAAGGCGAGGTTCGCTCCCGTGCGGCAGCCGTTCGAGTCTGAGGTCACCGCGATCGCAACGGACAGGGCTTCCGTCGAAGAGCGCCTCGGGGTGCCCGGCGCCAACCTGATGATGGGGGTAGCCTGGCATCCGAGCGGCAGATTTGCGCTCGCTACGCTGAACCGCACGAAGAGTACGGTCCCCATGACGCGCTTGTTGCAGGGCTGGACGATTACCAACGGCCTGGCGGTCGTCTGGCGCGACGGGGGCGTTGACGAGGTGCTGTTGGACGAACCCGACATGGGTTTTTCCGATGCGACCGACATCGCGTGCACGCCCGACGGCCGCTATGCCCTCGTCACCAGCTCCGGTACTGATCGCATCGCCGTTGTGGATGTCGGAAAGCTGCTTTCCCTCATCCAGAGACTGCCGCGGTACGAGCGCCAACACGTGCTTCCGAACCACCTCGGATACCCGACCGAGTTCATCGTCAAGCACATCCCCACCGGGAAAAACCCCCGTGCCATCCTGATCATGCCCGATAACAAGCGCGCCTTTGTGGCCAATACGCTCGACGACACGCTGGGCATCATCGATCTCGCGAAGATGGAGATGATCGGCGCCGTAGACCTCGGCGGCCCGAAGATGATCACGAAGCAGCGGTGGGGCGAGCAGTTGTTCCACAACGCCTTTGTGACATTCCATCGGCAGTATTCCTGCAACTCCTGTCATCCCGACGGCCATGTGGACGGGATGACGTATGACATCGAGTCCGATGGCATCGGAATCCAGCCGGTGGACAATCGGACTCTGCGGGGCATTCTCGACACGGCGCCGTTCAAGTGGGAGGGTACGAATCCCAGCCTGTCGCGCCAGTGCGGAGCTCGTCTGGCGGTATTCTTTACGCGCCTGGCCCCCTTCACGCCGGAACAACTGGCTGCCGTGGACTACTATGTCACGACGATTCCGCGCCCTCCCAACCGGTTCCGCCCGCTGGGGGCCACGCTGACGCCCGCACAACGCCGCGGCAAGGAAATCTTCAACCGCACGACGACCAATGACGGCCGAACCATACCCGAACTGGACCGCTGCGTCACGTGCCACTTTCCGCCTTACTACACCGACCGGAAGCGGCACGACGTGGGCACGAAGATGCCGTTCGACCGCACCGGCAACTTCGACGTGCCGCATTTGAACAACATCTACGACTCGGCTCCATACCTGCACAATGGCATGGCGGCGACATTCGAGGAAATCTGGACCGTGTACAACCCCGACGACAGGCACGGGGTAACAAACGACATGACCAAGGACCAACTCAACGACCTGATTGAGTTTCTGAAAACGCTCTGACGGGCGAGGAGGAGAGATGAGGATTGGTGCGATTATCGGACTGGCAGGCGCCTTATCCGGCCTGTTGACGGCTACCGAGCCGCTGAAGCTTCCCTATGTTTACACGAAGTGGAAACAGTTCACGGTTGCCGATGGTCTGCCGAACGACCACATCTTCGCGGTAAAGGCCGATGGGCCGCGCGTCTGGATCGGCACCGAAGACGGTCTGGCAATGCTCGACAAGCGAACCGGGAAGATCAAAAGCTGGGGAGAGAAGGATGGTCTGCCGTGGAAGGTGGTCACCGCGATCGACGTCGACAAAAAGACGGGTGACGTCTGGCTCGGGATGTTTGGTGGCGGCCTTGCCCGCTTCAGCGGCGGCCGTTTCGACCACTGGCATCAATTGAACAGCGGGCTCGTCAACGATGTCGTCTACGGTGTGGCGGTACAGGACGAATACATTTGGGCGGCGACCACGGCCGGCACGAGCCGCTTCAATACCGTGACCGGAGAGTGGACGATCTTCAACGAAAAGAACTCCCCCATGGAAGATATCTGGAACTATAACGTGGCTGTGGGGAACGGGAAGGTCTACCTGGCCGTGTGGGGGAGCGGCATGCTCGAGTACGATCTGGCAATGGGCCGCTGGAAGGATTACCTCGACCCCGACGGCGAGATGGAGATCGATCTGTATCGCGACGACGGGATTGTTCACGTAATCGTGACGGGCGCCAGCCCGGCCGACGACGTGGTGTGGATATCCACCTATTTCGGCGCCTGCCGGTATGACGGCAGGCATTGGCGCGGATACTACAATCAGGACTCGGGTCTGGCCAGCGATTTCATCAACAATTCCAAGGGCCGCAGCGCGGATGAGGCCTGGTTCGCCACTGACAAGGGGGCAAGCGCCGTCACCGATTTCAAGACGAACACCTGGGTGACCTACACCCGCGATGCTCAGGGCAAGGGTGGCAAAGCGGTTGTCATGCGCGACCGCGATGTGCTGGAAACGGTAGAGATACCGGTGGGTATTCCGCACAACTTCGTCATCAACTACGACATCGACGGAAGCGACGTCTGGGTGGCGACGGCGAAGGGTCTCGGCTGGGGAATCGGCGAAGGCTATTACCCCGGCTTGAAGGAACACCCAAAGACACTGGCGAAAACGTCGGCACAGGGGGCCACGCGATGAGGCTCCAGGTTTGCGTGCTTGGGATAGTTTTTTCACTGGGTGCCGGGATAGTCGGCGCTCAATCGCCGAAGGCGGCGGCTAAAGCCGCTGGCCGCGACGCGGAGACGATGCCGCCGGAACTGAAGGCGCTCATCGATCCTGACACAGCCGAGGTTCTGAGGCGGATCAATGGTCTCTCGCCCTATGAGACGCCAGACCTCCGGCTCAGACAAGACACCGTGTATGCCAATACCCCGGTTGACTATGAGCCGTTCGGTGCGATCAAGCCCTACAAGGAGCACTTCCTCAAACAAATGGAGTACACCGGTCCCGGGCGCGCCATTCCCGAGCCGGGCCCGGATCTGAAATCGGTGAAGATCGGGTTTATCGGCCCGATCATGTCGACCGTTTCGGTGGCAACGGGCGGTAAGAGCCATGAAGAGGTTCTCGGGATCAAGATGCTCGAGGGGGCCAAGCTCGCCATCGAAGAGTGGAACGCTCGCGGCGGATACTTCCGGCGCCACATCCCGTTTGAGATGGATACCCGCAACGACAACGGTCTTTGGGGAGCGTCCGGCAACGAGATCATAAACATGGCTTACAAGAATGGGGACTGGGCCATTCTGGGTACGATTGACGGCGCCAACACCCATATCGCGATCCGGGTGGCGCTCAAAGCCGAGATCGTGATGATGAACACCGGCGATACCGATCCGACTTTCATCGAGACGAACATCCCTTGGGTGATGCGGTGCATCGGCGACGACCGGCAGATGGGATATCTGCTGATGGACTACGTGCTTCGGAAGATGAACTATAGCCGCATCGGGATTATCCGCGCCAGCAACCGCTACGGCCGCTTCGGCGTCCGCGAAATCAACGACAGCGCGAGGCGAATGCAGCATCCCGTTCTTATCGAAATGGCCTACCGGCTGGGCAGCGTGGACTTCTCGCTGCAACTCGAACGGATGAAAGAGGCCAACCTGGATGCCGTCATCCATTGGGGCGACGCCGCCGAAGGCGCGCTGGTTCTCAACCAGATGCGGAAGATGGGGATGAACCAGCCGTTCTTCGCCAGCGACCGCTCGGTATCGCCGGAGTTCGTGAGGACCGCGGGCGTAAACGCCGAAGGTGTGATCTGTGGGTACCCCTGGAACCCCGATCATAAAGACCCAAAGCTCGATCAATTCCGCGCGGCGTTCCGCAAACGCTACAACGCGGAGCCCGATACCTACGCGGCGCACGCCTATGATGGAATGAACATGTTGATCTGGGCCACTCAGGTGGCGGGACTGAACCGCGCCAAGATCCGCGATGTGCTGGCTTACCGCACGAAGCCGTGGCCCGGAGTAACGCACGATATTCCGTTTGGCGCGGCATTGGACGATTTGGGTGAGGTGTTCCTGGCGAAGTTCGAGAACGGCGGGTG
>JBEKDV010000445.1:0-6432 GCA_050014175.1 Candidatus Solibacter sp.
ACGCTTCGAAACGACCATTCCCAAAGCGCCCGCCATGAAGGCGCCGTCGAATCCGGAAGACGTGGCCTTCTGGCGCGTGGTGGACCTGGCGCCGCTGGTGAAAGCGCGCGCCATCTCTTCGACCGACCTCACCAAGATGTACATCGCGCGCATGCAGAAGTACTCGCCGAAGCTGCTCTGCCTGATCACGTCCACCGAAGATCTGGCATTAGAGCAGGCGGCGGCAGCGGACAAGGAGATCAAGGCGGGGCACTATCGCGGGCCGCTGCACGGAATTCCGTTCGGGCTGAAGGACCTGTTCGACACCAAGGGCATTCCGACCACCTTCGGCGCGGAGCCCTACCAGACGCGCGTGGCGGAGAAGGACGCAACCGTGGTGGAACGGCTGCGCAACGCGGGCGCGGTGCTGATTGCCAAACTTTCGATGGGCGCGCTGGCGCAGGGCGGGCTGTGGTTCAAAGGCATGACGAAGACGCCGTGGAACAATGAGCAGACGTCCAGCGGATCGAGCGCGGGCTCGGCTGCGTCGACGGCCGCGGGCCTGGTGGGCTTCGCGCTGGGGACGGAGACGCTGGGGTCGATCATTTCGCCCAGCCAGGCATGCGGGACGGTGGGACTGCGGCCGACGTATGGGCGCATCAGCCGCTACGGAGCGATGGCGCTGAGCTGGACCATGGACAAGATAGGGCCGATCTGCCGCGGGGTGGAGGATTGCGCGCTCGTGCTCAACGCGGTCTACGGCCCGGACGGGCGCGACCGCACGGTGGGAACGGATCCGTTCCACTGGGAGCCGCGCAAGCCGCTCTCCAGCCTGCGCGTGGGGATTCTGCAAAAGGATTTCGACCGCGCCCAGGGCGAGCAGAAGAAGATCTGGGACCAGGCAATCGCGGATTTGGGGAAGGCGGGCGTGAAGATGACGGCGACGGAGTTCGTGGAGGACGGTCCCACCATCCGCTTCCTGTTGAGCGCGGAAGCGGCGGCGGCGTTCGACGATATCACGCGCGACGGGCAGGTGCGCAATCTGCGCGGCCAAAGTGCGGGCGACTGGCCCAATACGTTCCGCACGTCGCGGCTGATTCCGGCCGTGGAGTACATACGGGCGCAGCGGGTGCGCACGCAGTTGATCGCCAAATTCGAAAAATTCATGGCGGATTGGGATGTGCTTGTCATGCCGCCGAATTCGCTCTTGACGACGACGAATCTGACGGGCAATCCGCAGGTGGTGATGAAGTGCGGGTTTACCGAAGGGGCGAAGTCGGACGGCACCAAGGTGCAGGTGCCGCGCTCCATCAGCTTCCTGGGGAAGATCTACGACGAGGGGTCGCCCTTGCGCGTGGCGCTGGCCTACGAGCAGGCGACGGAGTGGCACAAGCAGAATCCCACGCTGGAGGTGTAACGGTGAATCGACGAGTCTTCCTGGCCTCCGCGGTCGCGGGCATCGCCGCGGCGCAGCAGAGCGATCTGCCCGAGCCCATCCGCAAACTGAAGCCCATGCTGGACGGCGTCGAGCCGATCTCTAACGGCGAGCGCGCCGCGCGCGTGGAGAAAGCGCGCCGCCTGATGCGCGTCCACAAGATGTCGGCCATCTACCTGGAGAGCGGCACCAGCATGTACTATTTCACCGGCAAGCGGGAGCCGGGCCAGGCCTGGATTCTGCCGTTGCAGGGCGAGGCGGCGTGGATTCCCGCCGAGGCGGCGAAGGCGGCGCAAGCGTTACGCGATCTGGCGATTGTCACGGGCGTGGTGGGCATGGAAGAGCAGGTCCGCTTCGCCGCCTACGACGGGCTGCGCCGCGAGGCGCCGGCGCTGGAGGCGGTGAGCGCGACGCCGGTGACGGCGGGGTGCCGCATGACAAAATCGCCGGCCGAGATCGCGCTCTTGCAGCGCGCCAACGATATCACCATCGAAGCCTACAAAGCGGCGCTCGCCACCATGCGCGAAGGCATGACGCAGAGCGAGTTGAGCGCCAACATCGCAGCGGCGTTCCGTCAGTTAGGAGTAAGCGGTGGGGCGATGGCGATTTTCGGCAAGTACACAGCCTTCCCGCACGGCAGCATCCAGCCGCAGCAATTGCGCGAGGGCGACATGGTGCTGATCGACGACGGCTGCCGCGTGGAAGGCTATCAGAGCGACATCACGCGCACCACCGTGTTCGGCAAGCCGACCCAGCGGCAGCGCGAAGTGTGGGACCTGGAGCGGCGGGCGCAGGATGCCGCGCTGGCGGCGGCGCGGCCGGGCGCCACCTGCGAGAGCGTGGACGCGGCGGCGCGCCAGGTGATCACCGGCGCGGGCTTCGGTCCGGGGTATAAGACGCCGGGACTGCCCCATCGGACCGGGCACGGGATCGGCTTGGACGGGCACGAATGGACGAACCTCGTGAAGGGAAATAAGACGAAAATAGAACCGGGGATGTGCTTCAGCGACGAGCCGACCATCGCCATCTACGGCGAGTTCGGCGTGCGTTTGGAAGATTGCATGTACATCACCGAGGGTGGTGCGCGCATGTTTACGAAGCAGAGTCCGGCCATCGATCAGCCGTTTGGATAGACCCATGCCACCACAGACAACCGAAGTTTCGGCGGAGACGTACCGGGCGCGCATCGCCAAATTGCAGGACGCAATGAAGGAGTTCGGGCTGCGCGCGGTGGTGCTCGAGCCCGGCGCGGCCATGCTGTACCTCACGGGCGTGCGCTGGGGGCGCAGCGAGCGCACTTTCGCGGTAGTTTTCACCCTGACCGGCAACCCCGCGTGGGTGCTGCCCGGGTTCGAAGAGATGCGCGCGCGAGAGCTGATCAAGGTGGGCGAGGACATACGCGTGTGGCAGGAGGATGAGAGCCCATACCAGCGCATCGCCGCCATTCTCAAGGATCGCGGGGTAGCATTAGGAAGAGTCGGCATGGAGGACTCGGTGCGCTTCTTTGTGTTCGACGGCGTTCGCCACGCATCGCGCCAGGCGCCTAAGCTGGAATATGTGAGCGCGCAGCCCGCGCTTAAGGCGGCGGGGGTGGATTTGACGGCGCCGGCCGGACGCGGAGGACGCAAACAGTAGGTGCGAGAAGTGAAGAAGTATGTTTGGCCGCCGATGAACGCAGATGAACACGGATAAGCATTTTGTGTTATCGGTGTTCATCTGCGTTCATCGGCGGCTGAATATGCTTTTCTCGGCATGCCAGGAGCATTATGCGGTGCAAGCGGCTCTGGTTTTTGATGTTGTTCCTATGCGCTTCGGCTGGGGTTTCCGCCGCCGATCTGGAAGGCAGGATCGTGGAGGACCACACCGGCAATCCGCTGGCTTCCGTGGAAGTGCGCGTCTATAAGACCGGCCAGCGGACCTTGGCCGCTCACCTGGAGACCGATACCAGCGGCCGCTTCCGCGCGCCGGGGTTGGGTGACGGCGAGTATCGCATCGAAGCCACCAAGGCCAATTTCGTGGGCGCCAGCGTGCGCCTGCAAGGCATCGCGGCAGGCTTGCTGATCCGCCTGGTGCGCTGCGGCGCGATCGCCGGGCAAGTGGTGGACGCGCAGGGCCAGCCCATCTTGGGCGTTACCGTCTATGCCATGCCGAAGCCTCTGCAAGGTCCGCTGATGCCTTTCAGCGTCCCCGCCGCCGGCAGCTACACGCGCGTGGACGAGCGCGGCCAGTATCGCTTGTACGGCCTGCCGCCGGGCGAGTACGCCGTGGCGGCGGCGTATGGCGCCTCGACGTCGATGTTCGGCTCGACCGGGGGCGCCGAGGTGCGCGGCGGTATCGGCAGCGGCGTGCAGGTGTATCCCACCAGCCAGCGGCCGCAATTTCTTGCCGTCACCGGAGGCGAGTCCTACCGCAACATCGATTTCTCCATCGTGCCCGGCGCGCTGCACAATCTGAGCGGCAAGGTCGAACTGCCCGATCCGAAGACCGACTATTGGCTGGCGCTGATTGCCGACGATCAGCCGGGTCTGGCCACGGCGGTGACCGAGACCCGGCCCGACGGCAGCTTCCGCTTTGCCGGCATCCCACCGGGGACCTACACCCTGACCGCATCGGGACCGGTCGGCGGCTATGGAGGCAAAGCGGTGCTGGACCCAAACCCCTATTTCGGCCGCAGCCGCGTCAGTGTGGCCGCCGACGTGGAAGGCGTCGCGGTTTCGGTGCAAAGGGCACGCCCGGCCGCCTTCATCCTGCGATTAGCGCCCGGGCAGCAGGCGGAAGGCGCCTGTCCGGCCAGCGCGCAAGTCACGCTGACGGCGCTGGAAGATTTCGCGGCGAGGATCGACCGCACGGGCGAAATCAACTCCGCCAAGGAGCGCCCGATTGCGGACCTGGCGCCGGCGCGCTACCAGATTGGGGTCAACGGGCTGGGCGAATCCTGCTACCTAGCCTCCAATACCATCGTGGATCTCTCGGCGGGCGCGACGGATGCGCCAGTGCCCGTGCTGGTGGCCGCGGCGGGTTCGATCCGCGGCAAGCTCACCGGCTCCGCCAACCCGCGGGAGTTCGCCGTGGCCGTGGTGGCGGCCGACGCGGAGACCAGCGCGCAGCCGGTGCAGGTGGTGTTTCCCGACGCGGCCGGCAAGTTCACCTTCGGCGGGCTGCGCCCCGGCAGGTATCGCATCGTGATCCAACCGGCTGGTGAGGCTTCCCAGGTGCGATGGGTGACCGACCCGGCGCGCATGATCGAAATCCGGATCGTGGCGGGGGCGCCCACCGAGATGGAGTTGCCCGCGCCCCAGCGGAGTCCACGATGAAGCTGCTCACGGTGTTGCTGCTTTCGGCCGCGCTGGCCGCGGCGCAGGACAAGGCTCAGGACAAAAACCAGGACGCGGCGCCAAAGTTCGGGTCGATTGCCGGCATGGTGACCGCCGGAACCGGCGGGCCTCCCATGAAGGACGTGCACGTCTACGTGCGCCGCGGCACGCCGCAGGAACAAATGGCGGTCACCGACGACCAGGGACGCTACTCCGTCCGCGACGTGGCGCCGGGACAGATTCGTATTTCGGCCAGCGCCCCGGACGCCTCGGGGCGCGCCGGGTTTGGAGCGTACGCCAGCCGCCAGATCACGCTGACGCCCGGGCAGGAGTTGGCCGGCGTGGATTTCCGCCTGGTGATTCCGGGGCAGATTTCGGGGAAGGTGGTGGACCAGAACAACGAGCCCGTGGTCGGTATCGCCGTGACCCTGGTGGCGCGCGAGTACTCGTATGGCGCCCTGCGCGCCGTCTTCGCGGGGGCGGCGAACACCGACGATCAGGGCGCATACCGGCTGCCGCGCGTGCTCCCGGGCCGTGCCTATGCGGTGATGGCCCAGCGGGCGTGGCGCACGCTTCCGGCGATTTCGGACTCGCCCTTGGACCCCGCGCTGCGCCTGCCCGCGGTGGTTCCCACCTACTATCCCAACGCGCGCTCCATCGACGGCGCGGAGGCGGTGGTGCTGCGCCCGGGCGAGCGGCGCGAAGGCGTGGATATCCGCCTGACGCGGTCGGCGGCGTTCTGCCTGGAGGGCGTGCTGGAAGGCAACAGCGGGCCGGGCGCCGTGCACTTCAACATCGCCGAGACGCAGCCGGCCAGCGGGAGATCCGGTAATAGCGGCGTCTACATGGCCACCCCTGGCGGCACCAGCGGGCCGGACGGTAAGGTGCGCATCTGCGATCTGCACCCCGGAGATTACGAGCTCACCGTGTCGGAGTCCAATCGCGGCGGAACCGGCAGCCGCGTGCAATTCGGCGCGGCGATCTTCACCATCGGTGACCGCGATGTGACCGGCCTGCGCGTCGGACTTCGCCCGCGCATTGCGGTTTCCGGAGAAGTGCTGTTCGACGGCCCGCCGCCGGACACGCCGCTCACCGCCAAACTGCGCCTCGCCGTGGCCGCGATCACACGTACGGAGTATGGCGACGTTCAATCGCCGATCCCCGGCGAGTTCGCCTTCGACGGCGGACTCCTCATGGATGAGTATGGCCTGGACATCACCGGTGTCCCCGCCGGCGTGTATGTCAAGGACCTGACCTATGGCGACCGCGGCATGATGTACCAAACGCTCCGCGTGGGCAGCGCCCCCGGTAGCGCGGGGCTGCGCGTGATCCTGGGGCGCGACGGCGGCAGCATCGGCACGCGGGTGGCGGACAAGGACGGCAACCCGGTGGCCGATTGCACGGTGTTGATTCTGCCCGCCACGGCAGACAGCGAAGCCGCGTTCGCCGCCGCGCTGAAGACGGGCAGCACCGATCAGGCCGGCGTGTGGTCCAGCCCGACGTTGCCGCCGGGCAAATACGTCGTGCTGGCCACCGGCGACACCATCGACCGGTCGCCGGAAACCATCGGCAAACTCCGGAAGGCACGCAATCGCGGCGAGGAGGTGGAACTCGCCCCGAACGGGAACGCATCGGTCGCGCTGGCGCCTAAAGGGCTCGATTGAAGGGCGTGTAGCGGCTCGCGCAGCGACGTTTTTACACAAG
>JBEKDV010000446.1:0-6425 GCA_050014175.1 Candidatus Solibacter sp.
CCCAGATCGATGGTTTGGTCGCCTACATGCTGGTGAGGCGGGTGTAGTTTGCCTTGCCGTGCATAGATGGGCGGAGGGGGCTTATGCCAGATACGGTCACGGAAGAACGAACAGTCTATCTAATTTCGCGCCAGCGCGAAGTCCGCTGCCGGTTGTGGTTTCGGGTCACCCCTTTCCGCGACGGGCTATATCGGTACTTTTTGGTTTGGACCGAGGAACTTGAGTAGCCTTCCTCCTGTTGATCCTCCCAGTTAGTGCGCGAAGAAGTAAGCCAGTTCATCGGGGATTTCCCCCACAAAACCCTTCAAATTGAATCCGATCGAGCATCGCCTGTTCTCAGAAATCTACGAGAACTGGGCCGGGGAGCCTCTCGACAACTCTTAGAAGCTGCTCAACTTCATTCGCACCACGCAGACGCGGGCGGGACTGACGGTGACTGTCCACCCCGACCGTACTCACTATGCAACCAGAGTACCCATAACTCCGAGAGGATTGGCCGATTGGGGCCAGAACGTCGTAAAGAGGTCGCACGGGTCCAACCGGAGTGACCAAATCACGCCGCACCCCCGAAAGAGTCGTCAACATGACGAGGAGGTCGATCTTCGGTGTAAGGCCAGTTACTCTCCGCACTCACCGCGGCTACAGCGGAAGCCTCTGTGCGAGTTCTTGTCATCACGGGGTTTTCCCTTGTCCCCATCGAAAGACGGCAGGAATCGGCGCGGTTTCTTACTGAGCACTGGCGGCTTCGTCACCGCATCATCCTTGACTCAAATCGATAACTCCCCGATCCGACTTCATAAACCACCGCGCTGCTCTCTGCCCCCACATAGGTCACTCCCCGCGACTTATCCGCCGTCTTGCCGCTTTCGGTGACCTTGGCCGGGTCATTTGCAGGTACATATACCGTTGCGGTAGTATTAACCGGAACGGTTATATTCCAGATAAAATGGCCACCGCTGATCTTCCACGCGCTTTCGATCTTCCCATAGGAGGAATTGTACGAGGCCTTCACGTAACTCAAATCCCCCACCGGAGTGGGGCGCATCACGATGTGTTTGAAGGCCGCCGCTTCCGGTTGAAAAGCCGCAGATCCTGCCTTGAGCCTGCCGCAGGCGCTGGTGGGCGGGCCCTGTGTCCCCTGGCGTTCCTGATCATCGGGGCGAATGCCCGCCAGATTCTCATTACACCAGGTGATGAGGTCGCCGACCAGCATCAAATGGTTTCCGGAGTTCATGCCCGGGTCCGCCGTATCACCATTCCAAAGCTCCCAAATGGTGGTGGCGCCGTGGGTGACCATATATCCCCAGCTCGGATAATCGCGCTGAGAAGCAATCTGGTAGGCGGTCGAGGCATGGCCGTTATCGGAGAGCACTTGCATCAGCCACTGCCCCCCCACAAGTCCCGTGGCCAGGTGGCCATGATTCCGCACTTCGATGTTGCGCACCAGCGCGTCGATCACGCCTGCCCGGTCCGCTTCCGGCACCAGGCCAAACGTCATCGGCAGCACGCTGGAAGTCTGCGAGGCGTTGCTGTACTGGCTTGTCTGCGCGTGGAAATAGGTTTTGTTGAAGGCAGCGAGCATCCTCGCAGCCAAATCGCCGTACTCTCGCGCGTCGTCGGCTTTGCCGAGCATGGTCGCGTAACGCGCCATGATCCGCAGCAATGCATAGAAGTATGCTGTGCCAATCAGGGTGGCGTCGGTTTTGCGGCTGGGGTCCTGGGCGTGAATCAACTCGGGAGATTCGGGCGGCGGGCACCAATCGCCGTATTGATCCCGCGGCATGAGGTCGTCCTTCAGGTACGACTCCATGTGGAGAATCCACTTCCGCATGCCTGCGTAGTTCTGCTCGATGACCCGCAAATCGCCATACTGCCGGTAGAGGTGGTCCGCGACCAGGATGAAGCTCGCCGGCCAGGTGACATTGTCGGAGTAAATCGGCCAGTAAGACGGGGCGACATCGCAGACGCGCCCATGCTCATCCTGGGCGTCGCCGATGTCGCGGACCCAGTTGGCATAGAAGGCGGCAACGTCGAATAAATAAGTCTCGCCCAGGCTCTCCTCGGAACGGTCCCCCAGCCAACCCTGGCGCTCGTCGCGCTGCGGGCAGTCGGTGGGGATGCTGCGGTAATTGTCGCGGGTTCCCCAAAGGACCGCCTTGTAAATCTGGTTGAGCAGCGGATTTGATGTGGCGAATTCCGAGACCCGCGTGAGGTCGTCGTGCACCTCGCGCCCCTCGAGCGAAGCCAGGGTGGGCTTACCGGGAAATCCCTTCATTGCCACGTAGCGAAAGCCATGATAGGTGAAGCGCGGCTCGTACACCTCCGTGCCCGTTCCCTTAAGGATGTAAGTATCCTTTGCCTCCGCCGAGCGCAGGTTATCGGTATAAAGCATGCCGTTCGGTCGGAGCCTTTCCGCGTGGCGCAGGGTCACTTGGGTACCGCGCGGTCCCGCGACGGTCAAGCGGCACCACCCCACAATATTCTGTCCCATATCAAAGATATAAATACCGGAACGCAACTCTTTCATTGATATCGGCTGGAGAGTTTGGGTAACACGAATCGGCTCGACGGACTGGGCCGTCAACACTCTGGCAGGCCCTTCGACCGCCCACGCCTGCTGCCAATTCGCGTCTTTGAAGCCCGGCAGGCTCCAACCCGACATCTCTTTGCGAGCGTCGTAAACCTCGCCGTCATATTCGTTATTGGCACGGATCGGACAGTTGGTCGTCAGTTTCCAAGTCTCGTCGCTCACCACCTGCTCGATTTTTCCATCGGCCAGTTCCATCTCCAATTGCAGTATCAGTTTGGGGTATCCGAACAACCGTGCGCGCGCAGGAATGCTACGCTGTGGGGGAAAGTAGCGCCCATTGCCCAGCATTACTCCTATGGCATTGATGCCAGGGTGCAGCAGCTTGGTGACATCGTAGGTCACATAGAAGACGCGTTTCTGGTACTCGCTCAGCGCTGGTGACAGCACATCGTGGCCGACTTTTTCGCCGTTCAAATAGGCTTCCGACAACCCCAGACCGGAGACATAGAGCGTGGCGCGCTTCACAGGGGCATTCACTTTGAATTCCTTGCGCAACATACGCGCCGGCAGGATGGTTCTCCATCCCCAGCCCACATCGCCCCAAGGCGCCATACCGTAAGGCCCCAAAACCTTGGCGCTCTCCCATGCCGAGTCGTTGAAGCCACGCTGATCCCAATCAGGCGCGGTGGTGGTCGCCACCCGCCAATCCTCGCCCGTACGAACGATCAAGCGCTCGCCCGAGGCGAGATTCAGCTCCACAGCACCAATTAGCGCGGCGGGTTCATTTCCTGCAGGCGCGATAGCTGCGGCCAGCACGTTTGTACCCGCGTGCAGGAATCCCGTGATATGGATCGAGGAGGGATCTTTGGCGCCTTTGGACTTCCTCGCATGGCCGCCGTTAATGGTGAGCGTTGTCGGGCCGGAACCCACCACGAGCAGCAGTGCGTTGGTAAGCGGGTTGTCAGCCGGAATCTCAAACGTGCGGCGCAGGTAAATGGTTCCTGATGCTGGGCTTGCAGAGCTAATCCACTGGGCGCTGCCTAACCCTGCCGGCTTCTCTTCTCCACCATCGAAGCCGATCCATTTGCCTTTCCAATCACTCGCGGCCAAAAGGCCCATTGACCATTGCGCGGGCTCGCTCCAGACGGACGGCTTGGAGTCGTTTTCCCAGACCCGGACTTTCCACCAAACCGCTTCCCCGGAGGACAACGCCGTGCCACCGTAAACGATCTGGATGGAGTTTCCACGGTTGACTTTTCCGCTGTCCCAAAGGTCGCCTTGATTGCGCGCCAATAGGGCTTCGCTGCTCGCCACCAGGATTTGATACGCAGACTGGCTGAGGCCGCGCGCCGAAGCGTCAGAGGACTCAAGCTTCCAGCTCAGGCGGGGGGCGACAGCGTCAATACCCAACGGGTTCTTGCGGTATTCACATCGCAAATCCACCGGGTGCAGAACGCTTTGCGCCGTGCCGGGGAAAAGATGGGATCCAAAGCTTACCAGGATGAAAAGTATGAGGCTGAGTTTCCGCATCGTGCAACTCCTTATAGCCTGGGTTTCTGATCACCGCTGGGAATGGCGGGACTTCACACCCAGAGGGAAAACTCCAAGGGGCCACCATTCTGAAATCTTCGCAGCCATCCTACACCTGTTGGCATCATCTTGAGCCCTTGGATGTCATCCTGAACACAGCGTTGTTGTCTCAGGCTTCCTGGATGTCATTTCCGATGGCGTGAGTCCTGAAATCGGACCTGAGGCGAAAACGACGAAGAGTGTGCTTGCAGCGCATTGACGAGCGGCGTAAGCTGCAGGCCCTGACGGGAAAGCCGTTGTCTACCAGCGGATCCAGAGGCAAATGGACGGAGGCCGGGGCTTGAGGGTGGAACGCATGTGGGAGCCGCCGAGGGTGAGCCGGGCGAGTCTTTATCGCTTTGTCCCGTGCCCCACCGGACCAGATCCGGACATGGAACTACGTGACGCGCTGCAACGCCTCGCGCTGGAGTTTCCCCGTCACGGCTGGCAGGGGATGAGGGCGGAACTCCAACGCCGCGGCCGGACGGTCAAGCACAAACGCTTCTACCTTCTGAGGCGCGTGGACAATCTACTCTGCCTGCAGGAGCGGAAGTTCGTGGTGACCACCGATTCCCATCATGGACTGCCAGTATACCCGAGCCTCATCCTGGCCCTGACGCTGGAAACCGCACTGATGCTCGCAACCCTGCGCAGGGCGCTTGCCCAGCGGCGGCCCCGGCCCGGACTGCGGCCCCACTCGGATCGCGGCGTCCAGCACACCCGCCGCGAGTACGCGCAACTTCTATCCAATGACGATATCCAGATTAGTATGTCAAGAACAGGTACTCCCTGGGATAAGGCGGCGTGTGAGCCGTTTAACAAAACCCTGAAGTATGAGAACGTCTACCAAGGTACCTCAACGTATGGTGCTGAACCGTCGCAGTTTCCTTAAGGCTGCTGGTGTTTCCGCCGGACTCGGGCAAGGGGCGCTGGCTTCCGCTCTGATGCTGAGCCGCCCCGGTTTCTTCGAGGCTGCTGGTGTCCTCGCCCGACTGGGGCGAGGGTCGCTGGCTTCCGCCGCGAACCCGGCTGGCCCTTATACCTACGCTGCCGTGGCCGGTGGGTTCGAAATCATCAACGGGCGCGGCTTTTACAATCGCCCAATCTGGGGCCCACACTGTCGCGATCTGACCGAGGTGGAGCGGTTGGTGGCTATGGCCGGCGACCTTCCGGCGGTGCTGCTTTACCCGAACCGAGGCCGGCTGAAACTGGGACACCTCTTCCTCGGGCTGAAGGGCGGCCGGTGGTTCCATGAATTTGATACCATCAAGGCCCGCTACGTGGAGGGCCGGCAGGAATATGAACTGACGGATCCGTGCGCTTCCGGCCCCATCCGGCTGGCATTCGTGCGGCCGGTGGACTTCTCTGGTTTGCTCGTACGAGTTGATCTGCCCGTGAAACAGCGCGCGGACCTCGTAGTGGCCTGCGGCGGCGCTACGGTCCCGAATCCTCCCGCCCACTACAATATCCGCCCGCCCCGGCTCCTCGATCCCGGCGAGTGTGAGGGCAACACGGTCGAATTGGAAGCGAACGCGTTCCGCATCCGCCGCGATCCCAAGTGGGCGCTGCTCGTCACGGCCGCAGTGAGCATGCATATCGCAGTCGCCGATGCGGCCCGTTTCGAGCAAGGTCCTGCTACTTTGCTAGCTTCGAGTGGAACGAAGCTGCCGATGGCGTCCGCGCTTTGCGCCGCCCCAGCGGACGGAACCATCTATCTGCTGCTCACGACGGATGACCTTGCGCTGCCAGAAGTTCGGAAGTGCATGAGCGATCTCGCCACCGCTTTCGACAGCGCCGTGGGGCACTATCGCGATCTCTCGCGAACGGTAGAGGTCCACACGCCGGATCCCTACCTCGACGCGACGCTTGCGGCACAGGTCCTGGCGCTGGACGCGTCCTGGCACGCTCCCTCAATGATGCACGGCACCTTAAGTTGGCACTACCCTTACGCCGGATGGCGAGGGTGTTATGGCGCGACCGTCGCGGGCTGGCACGACCGCGTGCAGAGCCATGCGGCCCAATTCTTCAAAGTGCAGATTAAAGAACCAGAGTATCCGCCGCCCCGTACCGAGCAGCACAAGTTCGGCGAAGGTCCGGTATGCCGCGGGGCGATTCCCGGCCTTCTCCATCACCCCTCTCTCTTCTACAACATGGGCGAGGTTTTGCTGGACATGATGTTCTACGACTGGCTCTGGACCGGCGATTTGGATTATATGTCGCGGGCGTTCGACTTCATTGCCGACAAGCTCATCTGGCAGGACCGCGCGCTCGACCCGGATGACGACGGCCTCTACGAGAACTGGCTCAATGCCTGGAATACGGACGC
>JBEKDV010000447.1:0-6414 GCA_050014175.1 Candidatus Solibacter sp.
CGCGCGGGGGCGTGTCGGCTGAGGTTCGGCGTGGGCGCCTGCGTGCGACGCCGGCTTCTTGGCTGGGCATAGCGACCGCCGGACGGAGCGAGCGTTCAGGACATGAAGCTGCTGGTGCCCTACCACCCCATCACCCGCCGCACATACTTCCGGCTCATGGCGAAGCTCTCGCCGTAGGGCCGTGTGGGTTGGAAATCGCGCTCGTGCGCCAATTCGATGGCTAAGTCGCCATGGAACCGGACTTTGCGGAACGCAGCCGCGATGGCGGCATAGTCCGTCGTGCCCTCGCCCATGGCTTCGCACCACTTGCCGTCGGCTTTCTGGTCGCGCAAGTGCGCGTACACGATCCGGGTTCCGTAGCGCGCGATGAATTCCACCGGGTCAACACCCGCTCTGATGAGCCAGTTGATATCCGGCCCCAGCCGCGCTTCGGGGACGCGCGCCAGCGTGCCCTTCAAATCGTATTCGCTATCGGCGACTTCCCAGGTGTGGTTGTGCAGGTTCAGCACCACCCCGTGGTCCTTGCAGATGGCCAAGATCTTGCGCAGCAACTCGGCCTGCGCGTCGAGCTGCTCTTCCGTTTTGCGCTGGCCCGCGTTGCCGGTCGTAGTACCCAACGTCCGTCCGCCCACCGCGGAAACGCGCTCGATCACCAGTCGCGCTTGCTCCAAAATGGCCTCGTGCTGCTTGCGGTCCCACATATTCGCGCTGAACGACGTGCCGATCACGGGCAGGCCGTGACGCTTCGAAAGTTCACGGATGTGCGCCACGGCGTCGTCTGGCGCGAGCGCCGTGTGCATCAACTCGATCGCATCCAGGCCGGCCGCGCCCATGTCGGCGAAGATCTGGTCGAGGAGTTCGTAGATGTCGTTCTTTGGACGCCGCGCCGCGTAAACCCACGGGTGCCCCGCCACCATGATTTTCGTCTCCGCGCCCACGAGCAGGGGTGCGCCCGCCAGAGCCGCGATGCAGCCGCGACGGGATAGTTGCTGCGTGTCTTGGTTCACTGTTTAATCCGATCAGACGATCTGTTCGCTCATCGGATCCCACTTCACCTTACGCTCCTTGAAGTAGGATTCGACAGACATGACGATGGTTACCGCCTCTTCGAACGCGCGGTCCATGCCGCAACGGGGAGTCTGGCCGCTGCGGACGCAATCGATGAAGTTCCGCATGTGGCTGGAGACTTCGAGCTCGCCTTTTTTCATCGAGTAGTCGGCCGCCACGACCGCGAGGTTCGGATCCTGTCCTGCCGCAGCGGCCGCTTTGCGCGCGGCCGAAAGCTTCACGGCGCCCTCACGCTTCCACTCCGCGCCGTACACCCGGCACCAGTCGGTGTGGACCTCGATCGTCGCATCGCGGCCCATGATGTACGTATTGGTCCCGGCATGCCGGTTGTGGAAGGTGCATGCGAACGTTACTCCCAGTTCCTTTTTCGGGTAGTCGAACAGGACGTGCCACTGGTCGGGCACCTCGCGGTCCGCCTTCCAGAAGTACAGGCCGCCCTGCGTCATCACGCTCTCAGGGATGCCGAGTCCGACGATCATATTGATGCCGTCCCACTGATGGCTCATGAGGTCGCCCGCGATGCCCGTGCCGTACTCCCACCAGCAGCGCCAGCGGAAGAAGCGCTCGACGTCGAACGGCCGGTTGGACGCGTTGGCGACGAACCGTTTCCATTCGATGCTGCCTTCGGTGGCGTCCTTGGGCGTCTCCTGAATGTCGTAGGCGGTGTAGAACTGCCATTCGGGCCAGGGATTAGTGCGGTCGATATACGTCCGGCACAACGCGACCTTGCCGAGTTGCCCGGTCTGGAAGATCTCGCGCGCTTTGATGAAATAAGGATCGCTATTCTGGTGATGTCCCAACTGCAACGTGACCTTGTTGTCGCGCACCGCCTTACGAATGGCTTTGGCTTCGGCGAGCGTGCGGCAAAGACCTTTCTCGACGTAAATGTCCTTCTTGTTTTCCGCCGCGCGGATAGCCATCGGTGCATGCCAGAAGTCAGGCGTCGAGATGACGACAACATCCACATCCGGAGAGGAGACAGCCTTCTCCCAGTCCTTTGTGACCTGCGCCTTCTTGTTCATCGCCATTTTCTGGGCGCGCGCGATGTTGGAATCGTAGAGATCACAGATGACCCGAACCTCTGTCTCGGGGCATTCCTGCACCCGCTCCAGATTGTAAATGCCACGCGTGCCGACTCCGACGTTAGCTATGCCGAGCCGGCTGTTCGGGTTGCGTTGCGCGAGGATCGCGGGCGCGCCGGCCAGCGCGGCGGCGCTCGAAAGCAAGTTGCGTCGAGTCAGTCCCGTTGGATTTTCCATAGCGGACACTGATTTTAACGCCTTTCCGCGGAGCCCGTTGGCGTAGACGGCGGCCAGATCCGCTCTACCGGGAAATGGAAATCACGCGGCAGCAGACTCAGCGAAAACTCCAGCGGATTCGCTTCGGGCAAACGGGAGAGGCTCTTATGGCACTCTGGAGACCGCAATTTCCTGCGAACCTGCACGAAGCTGAACCGTCACTGACCCATCCCGCGCCTCGACCGGCTCCCCACCATTGACGGAATAACGGCCGGGCCGCAGCCGGTCTCCCATGATTCCGGCCAATTTGATCTCGCCGGTTTCGGGCTACGGATCCAGAACCTTCCACAACCCGCATCGCTCATCGAAGTAGAACGCACCAGTTCAACCACGGTGAATGGGTTGGGTGCTAGAACCGCCCGGCACGACAGGCTGCCGATAATACGAAATAACGCTCTCGTGCCCCTACCCGGGTTCGAGCGTAACTCGCTTTCCGTGTAGGCGACGATCTGGGAGTTGGCCGACCCTCGATCTACGCTACGGCGTTAGCGAGGATCTTTCCAGCGATTGGTCCAGGCGCCACCTGGATGCCCATCACAGCGGAGGGCCGTCGACGCCCATCGCTTTGCGCACGAGCGGAATGGGCGGTCCTCCGTAACTGAGAAACCCGTCGTGGAACGACTTCCATGCGGCTTGTCCCCCGCGCGTGGCGGTCCAGTCGGCGCGCAGCTTCCGGATCATCAGCTTGCCGAGAGTGTAGCCGAGATACGCCGGATCGTATGTGCCCCGCGCGGCCTGCTGCCGCGCCGTCCCCGCATCCTGGAACGCGTCCTCGCGGAACATCGTCTCGCTCTGTGCCAGGGTCATCTTGCCAGTGTGCATGCCGATCGCCGAGAGAAAGCGGGCGTCGCGCTTCAGCGCTTCCATCAGCTGGCCAATATGGATCTCGGGATCGCCGTTGCCGAGTCCCGCCTCCCACATCATCTCCTCGCTGTAATGGGCCCAACCTTCCATGAACGCGTAGCCGACGAAAATGCGTCCGACGACCGATGGCACCCTGTTCGAATGCTCGAACTGGAGGAAGTGCCCCGGCCAAACCTCGTGAACCGTCGTGAATAGCAGGTTGGCAACGCTCGGGATGTATGCCGCCTGTTCCTCCTTCGTCCACTTCGGATCGGGTGGGGCGACGTAGTAGATCGCGGGCAGGGTCGGTTCAAACGGGCCCGGGGTGTCGATGTAGGCGCCGTTGCCCCACTGATACGGTGGCGACTCATGCACGAGCGCCCGCTCGGTCCCAGGGATGCTGACAAGGTTGTGTGCGCGCACAAACGCTTCGAGGGTACTGACCTGCTCGGTCCCGGCGAGGACAGCGCCCCCGCCGGGTTTGTGGGCTGCTTCGCGGGCGACACATTGCGTCAGCGTCGCGCCGGGGGCGAAGGCGGCACACGCTTCCCGGAGCGCCGTGAGATTGCGCGCCATGTCCTCGCGGCCGATTTGTTCAAGCCGATCGAGCGGCACGTCAACGCGTTCGGATGCGCGCAGCATCTCCGAAAACTTGTCGGCGCCGAGCGCAAAAGCCTTCGTCTGCGTCTTGCGTTGAGACTCAAGCCACGTGTCGAAATCCGAGAACGCTTTCGCCGCAGCCGAGTTTGCGGTCCTAAACTCGGCCTGCAGCGCCGCATCTTTGGCTTCTGCGAACGCTGCGGGAATATCGTTGGCGAGATAGGACGCGAGGCCTCCGAAACGAAGGCGGCCGACATCGATCATGGGCCGGCGGAGAGGCGGATGCAGATTCGCTTGGATTTGGGCGACCGCGACGCGTATCGCTTTCGCCCACGCGACGTACGCCCGAAGCCGCTGCTCAACTGGGGCGTACGGGCGGGTCACGTAGACGTCGGGGCTGAGCGCCGGCCCTCCCGTCGGATTGTTGACGACGTAGAAGTCTGGGTTGGTATGCGGTGCGTCCGCGCTCTCCATCCAGAACAGTTGCCGGTCAATGACAGCCAGGAGGTAGTCGCGCTCAAAGCTGCGAGGCTGATCAAGCGACGCGGCGGAGAACGCTGCCGCCTCGCGGCGCGCCGAGTGCAGCCAGGTTACCGTCCGGGTCAACCCCACCTCGCTCCAGTCCGGAAGCTTCCCGTCGAACTCGTGACGTCCAACATAGACCGCCATGTCCGGAAACGCCTGAAACTCGGCTTTGATGAAGCGATCACTGTAGGCATCCCAATCGCGCCCTCCGTCGCGCGCCGGACGGCTGCAGCCGGTCCAGGTGACAGCTACGAGCAGTAGTCCGGCAATGTATTTCGAGGGTGATAGGTTGTGCGTGTGCATCAGAGGGTGCATTAACCCTAGCACGCCGGCACACCGTGGGGAATGCGGGCACCCCATCGTCGCGCGCAGCTGACTTTACATTGGAGCGACGTCGGGAAGCCAAACTCAGCCACTTGCGACTTACCCTTGACGCGGTAGCAGCGGCTGAAGCGGCAGGTCTATGTATAATGTCCTTGATGAAAGCACTCGCGCCACTCCTTCTTCTGCTGACTGGTCTTCCGGCGGCCGCCCAGATGGATCACGCGAGAATGGACCACTCCGCAGCCCGTTCGGACTACCCGAATGAGCGGCTGGGGACCGTATCATTTGCCAACTCCTGCGCCGGGACTTCGCAGGCGCAGTTCAATCGAGGCGTCGCGCTGCTCCACGATTTCTGGTACGAGGAGGCCCTGCCCCAGTTTAAGAGGATTGCGGCGAGCGACCCTCTGTGCGCGATGGCGCATTGGGGCGTCGCGATTAGTATCTTCCACGAAATCTGGGACCGCCCGGATGAGGAGAGTATGAAAACGGGCCAGGCGGAGATACGGGAGGCGCAGGCTCATCCCGCAGGCACGGAGCGCGAGCGCGCATACATCGACGCGCTGGCCGGGTTTTATCGTTCCGGCACAAAGGACTATCCGGCTCGAATTGCCGCGTATGCCGCGGCAATGGGCCGCCTGTACGACCGTTATCGCGGCGACGTGGATGCGGGCGCTTTCTACGCGCTGTCGTTGATGGCAGCCACCGGACCGGACGACACAACGCTGTTGCAGAACCGGAAGGCGATGGCGGTGCTCAAGCCTCTGATGGCGAAATATCCGGACAATCCCGGGGTGCTGCACTACGTCGTGCACGCGTGTGACAACCCGGCGATGGCTGCCGAAGGGCTTGCTGCGGCGAATCATTACGGCGAGATCGCTCAATCGGGCCCACATGCGTTTCATATGCCGGGCCACATCTATGCGCGCCTGGGGTTGTGGCCGCAGGATATTACAGCGCAGCTCGGTTCGATCGCCGCGTCTGAAACGGCGGAGACGCGTGGAGAAAGCGGCGTCATGGATGAGCTGCGCTCTTACGATTTTCTGCTGTACGCCTGCCTGCAAAGCGGCCGGGATGGATGCGCGAAATCGGTTAAGGACAAAATCCTTGCGCCTCTTGCCAGGATTGCGTCGATGCCGGGTATGGGCTCGAGCTACATGGACGGAATGGTCCCTTATTACAGTGCGAAGCTGCCGGCATTCTATGCCCTTGAGATGCGTGACTGGAAAGCGGCAGCCGCTCTGGAACCCCGGGCGGGAGCACCGCCGGAGGTCACTGACATCGTGTACTGGGCGCGAGCCGTGGCGCACGGACACCTGCGGCAGCCGGGGGAGGCGCGAGCCGATCTGGCCGCACTGGACGAGTTGATGGTCAGAGTGAGGCAGGGGAAGCATGCGTATATGGCGGACGGCACGTTTGTGAAGATCGAGCGCGCCGAGATGCTGGGATGGGTCGCGTTTGCAACGGGCCTGGAGGCGGAAGCCGTGAGAGATATGCGAGTCGCCGCGGACCTGCAGGATCAGGTAGGGCAGGCCGAGGTCGATGTCCCGGCGCGAGAGATGCTCGGGGACATGCTGATGGAGTTCGGCAATGCGCGGAGGGCGCTCGCGGAGTATGAGATCGCACTGAAGCTCAGTCCGAATCGACTGAACGGACTGTACAACGCGGGGCGCGCGGCGGAGATTGCCGGCGAGACGTCGATGGCGAGACGGTATTACGCCGCGCTGCTGAAATCAACCGGCAATTCCGCAAGCTCAAC
>JBEKDV010000448.1:0-6392 GCA_050014175.1 Candidatus Solibacter sp.
CTCACGCTGGTTGGATCTAGAGAGCCGAACCCGCGTGGGTCCTTTCGGAATGCCATTTTATTTTGGTTGCGGCTCAGCTGCTCTATGCCACTACGAGCCGCCGATGAGGATGCCGGTGGCGAACACCAGCGCGCCGCCGAAGCCGACCTGCAGGGCGGCCGACCAGACCGGGGTGTCCATGTAGCGCTCGCGGATCCAGGTGATGATGCCGAGTTCCACCAGCACGACCGCGATGGCGGCGGTCATGGCCACGCGGAAGTTGGAGAGCAGGAAGGGCAGGGTGTGGCCGATGCCGCCGAGGGCGGTCATCAAGCCGCAGATGAGGCCGCGCATCCAGGGGTGCCCGCGGCCGGTGAGAGAGCCATCGTCGGAGAGAGCTTCGGCGAAGCCCATGCTGATACCCGCTCCAATGGAGGCGGCGAGTCCCACCAGGAAGGCGTCGTAGGGCTTCTGGGTGGCGACGGCGGCGGCGAAAACCGGCGCCAGGGTGGAGACGGATCCGTCCATCAGGCCGGCCAGACCGGGTTGCACCACCTGAAGGACGAAGAGGCGGCGGTTGGTCTCATCCTCGTCGCGGCGCGCGTCGGGGCTGAGTTTATCGCGCCCCAATGCTTCGGCGCGGTCTTCGTGGGAGCGTTCTTCCTGCGCTAGATCGTCGAGCAACTGGCGGATGCCGGCGTCGGTGGCCCGGGCGGCGGCTTTGTGATAGAAGTTTTGCGTCTCCAGTTCCATGCCGGCGGCCTGGCGGCGCACGATGTCGAGCGGCAGCGGGCGCATCAGCCACACCGGCTTGCGGCTGACGAAACCCTTCACGTCCTGGCGGCGGATGAGGGGAAGGTGATCGCCGAAGCGGGCCTGGTGGAGTTCGATGAGGCGGCGGCGGTGGCCCGACTCTTCCTTCCGCATGCCTTCGAACATGTCGGCGGTGGCGGGATAGTTTTCACGCAGTCCGTCGGCGAAATCGCCGTAGATGCGTTCGTCTTCTTCTTCCAGGGACACGGCGAGGGAGAGAATCTCGCGTTCGGAGAGGCTGTCGAAACTTCGCATGCTTCTATTTTGATGCAGGAAATGGAGGACGGGCTGCGAGCAAAATGGGGCGCGTGGCGTGCTAGGATCACAGCAAATGGCGTTCGTCGATCTTACCAAGCAACTGGCCAAGGAAGCGTTCCTTTCGGCTACCAAGGATCCACCCGCACCGGCGGCGGCGCCGGCGCAGGCGGACAATATCGGCGCCATCGTCTTCGGGCAGATTCACGGCTTGCAGAAGGCGCTCAAGGAAGACGAAGAGCTGGTGGTGTGGTTCACCAACGCCACAGAGAAGCTGCGCGTGATGGAGATTTATCTGCCTTCGCCGAAGGTGGCGGTATTGAGCGGACACGATGCGGAACGCAATCTGACGCGGGTGATTTCGCCGGTGGAGGCGCTGCAACTGGTGGCCAAGGTGATGAAAGCGCCGCCCGGCGCGAAGCCGGCCCGGGTGGGCCTCATCATGCCGAAAGCGAAAGATTCCAACGGATGATGACGGGCGTCTGGTGTTCGTAGCCGAGGATGGAAACGGTGGCGGTGCCGAGGGCGAAGAGGCGGCCGTCTTCGGGCGGCAGGCCGAGCCAGCGGGCGGCCAGGACGCGCAGGAAGTGGGCGTGGGCGAAGAGCGCGACGTCGCCCGCCACGGGCAAGCCGCGCGCGATTACGGCTTCGGCGCGGGCGGCCACCTGGGAAACGGTTTCGCCGTTGGGGACGCCATCGTTCCACAGCGACCAGGCCGGGCGTTCGGCCTGGATCTGGGGCGTGGTGAGCCCTTCGTAATCGCCGTAATCCCACTCAGCGAGGTCCGGGTCGATTCGGGCGTTTTCGTACCCGGCGAGGCGGCAGGTTTCGCGGGCGCGCTGGAGCGGGGAGACCAGCACGAGCGCGAAGGGGCGATGGTTCAGGTAGCGGCCGAGGGCGGCGGCCCCGGCGCGGCCGGCCGGGGTGAGGGGAATGTCCGTGCGGCCGGTGTGGGCGCCGGAACGGCTCCACTCGGTTTCGCCGTGGCGCAGCAGCCAGAGTTCGCGCATTAGAGCGATGGTAGCGCGTCCGGGCGGGGTTGTTCCGTGCGCCATTCCCCAATCGGGTGCCGCCGGGTGGAGTCGTGGGCGCGTCCGGGTTGGCCGGCCGGGCGGCGCGAAGCGCGGGGGAGCCGGAGGGCAAGAGGCAAGCGGAGAGCGGGCGTGAGAATATAGAAGCAGCAGTGGCCAACTTTCCCCTGGATCTAACCCTTATCGTTATCTTCGCTCTGGTGCAGTGGCGGGTTACGCAACTGCTCGTTGCCGCCACCTCGCGCCGCTGGATTCGCCCCGCTCTCATCCTCTTCGCGGTCTTTATGGCGGTCGGTTACACCTTCACCTTCTCCGTGGTACTCGCGCGGGTCCGCATCCCCACGCGTATCGGCAGCATTCTGGGCGCCGGTTCGCTGACCTACTTCCTGACCGTAACCGGCGTGCTCGCCATTTACTACACGCTTGCGGGGCTGCGCAGGCTCTTCCACACCGACGTGGACCCGCTCCGCCGCCGCGTGCTCAATGCGGCCGGCGGGGCGCTGATGGCCGCGCCGTTCGCCGCGGTAGGCTACGGCGCCTTTATCGAGCGTACCGATTTCCGCGTCCGCGAGGTGGATATCCCGCTGGCCGGCCTGCCGGTGGATCTGGATGGCCTGCGCATCCTGCAACTCAGCGACATACACCTCAGCGCCTTCCTCAGTGAAGCCGAATTCGCCCGCGTGATCGATGCCTCCCTACACCTCCACCCGCAACTGGCGGTGGTCACGGGCGACCTGATCAGCGGCCACAGCGATCCGCTGGATGCCTGCATCCGCCAGTTGGCGCGCCTCAAAGCCGATGCCGGCATCTTCGGATGTATGGGCAATCACGAACGCTACGCGCGCGCGGAAGACTATACGGCGCGCCAGGCCGCGCGCGTGGGCATCCGCTTCCTGCGCGGGCAGGCGCAGGCCCTGCGCTTCGGCAACGCCGTACTGAACCTGGCCGGTGTGGATTTCCAGCCGCAGAGCCAGCGGAGCGAGTATCTGCGCGGCGCCCAGCACCTGATCGTCCCGGGCGCAACCAATATTCTGCTCGAGCACAATCCCGATGTGTTTCCGGCGGCGGCGCGGCAGGGTTATAATCTGCTGCTTGCGGGACATACACACGGCGGACAGATCTCGGTGGAGATTCTGGATCGATCCATCAACCCGGCGAGCTTCTTTACTCCCTACGTCTACGGACTTTATCGTCAGGGAAACGCCGCGGCGTATGTCACGCGCGGTATCGGCACCATCGGCATTCCAGCCCGCATCGGAGCGCCCCCGGAGATCTCGCTCCTGCGGCTCAGAAAGGCTTAGCCCAACCTCCCCGTGCGCTATCTCATTGTCAGCGACCTCCACGCCAATCTGGAGGCTCTCCATGCCGTCCTCGCCCAGTCCGCCGGCGGCTACGACCGTGCCCTCTGCTGCGGCGACCTGGTCGGCTACGGCGCCGACCCGAACCCGGTCTGCGATTGGGCCCGCCTGAACTGCGCGGTGGTGGTGCGCGGCAATCACGACCGCGCTTCCACCGGGCAGGACGATCTCGAATGGTTCAACCCGGTGGCGCGCAATGCCGCCATGTGGACCCTGCAAGCTCTTTCGCCGGAAAACGCCAGCTACATCGTGGGACTGCCGCGCGGCCCGGTGACGGTGGAAACCTTCCAGGTGTTCCACGGATCTCCCTACGACGAAGACGAATACGTGATCGCCGCCGGCGAGGCAGGGCAGGCCTTCAGCTACCTGGAAACCCGCGTCGCCTTTTTCGGCCACACCCATGTCCAGGGCGGATTCATCTGGAACCAATCGCGCGTGGAGACCATCCTGCGCGTCCCGGCCCGCGGCGATTCGCAGTCCCTGTCCATCGACCCGGAGTGCGCCTACATGATCAACCCCGGGTCCACCGGCCAGCCCCGCGACGGCGATCCGCGCGCGGCCTACGCCATCTACGATACCGAGGCGAAAGAAGTGATTTACCACCGGGTGGTCTACGACGTTGCCGCCGCGCAGAAGAAAATCCACGCCGCCGGGCTGCCGCCCATTCTGGCCGACCGCCTGGCGGTGGGCCGCTAGCGCTCAGACTATGAAACCGAACCGGGAAAACCTGACGGCCCTGTGCATCCTGCTTGCCGTACTGGCGCTGAATGCCTGGGCGTTGCGCGCCGAACTGCACACTGGCGGCGTCGACCTGAACGACAACGTCTCTCACTTTCGTCTGGCGGCCGACATGGCCGGCGCCCTGGCGGGGGGCAAACACGAACCCGTGGGCAATCCGCTGGATTTCTGGAGTCCCGAGTGGTCGCTGGGGTTCCCGCAGGTGCGGGTCTACCAGCCGCTGGCGCATCTGCTGGTAGTGCTCGGATACTTTGCGCTGGGCAAGTCGGTCAGCCTGATGACGGTGTTCGTGTGGATCCGGTACCTCTCGGTGGTCCTGTTGCCGCTGAGCTTTTTCGCCATGGCGCGGTGCTTCCAACTGCCGCCTTTGACCGCCGCCGCGGCCGCCTGCCTGGCCCCGCTGATTTCCACTCCGCAACTCTACGGCCTGGAATACGAAAGTTACGTCTGGGCGGGTTTCGGGCTGTATCCGCAAGCCGTGGCCACGCACTTCCTGCTGCTCGCTCTGGGATGCGGCTTCCGCGCGCTGCGCCGCGGCGGGTCCGCGACGCTCGCCGGCCTCATGCTGGGCCTGGCCTTTCTCTGCCAGTTCGTCTACGGGTACATGGGGGCGCTGTCGGTTTGCCTGCTGGCGGTCATCCCCGGTACCGCCATGCCGCGCCTGGAGCGAGTGCGCCGCGTGCTGTGGATGGGCGTGGTGGCGCTGCTCGTTTGCGCGTTCCAACTGGCGCCGCTGTGGATGGACCGCGCCTTCATCAACCGTCCCCCGGCGGACCAGGCGTGGAAATCGGATTCCTTCGGCGCGGGGCAAGTGCTGGAGTGGCTGGTCACGGGACAACTCCTGGATAGCGGCCGCTTTCCCGTGCTCTCGCTCTTGGTGCTGGCGGGCTCGATCGTCCTGTGGATGCGCTTCTTCTCCCCACGCGGCGTGGATTTGGCCGGCAAGTTCGCGCTGGCCGGGGCCGCGTTCTGGATCCTGCTGTTTTTCGGCCGGCCATTTTGGGGCCCGGCGTTGTGGCTGCTGGGCGTGACGCCGGACCTGCCCCTGCATCGCGTTCTGGGCGCCGCGCAAGTCTTTCTGATCGTTCTGGCCGCCATCGGACTGGCCGCCATGTGGGGTGAGCTCGCGCGCCGCCTGCACCTGGCTGCCGCCGTGGTAGCGACGCTCGCGCTCTTCTATCCGATGGTGCGCGAACGCGGCCAGTTTCTCGACATGAATGCCACCAGGTTGCAGCGCACGGTGCAGGCGATCGAGTCCGATCGCGGTTCGCTGGGCGCGCTCGTGGCCGCGTCCAAAGAGCGCGGCGGCAGGGTGTTCGCCGGGCTGGCTACGCCCACCAGTTGGGGCCCGAGCTTTCGAATCGGCGCCATTCCGATGTATCACGTCCTGGCGGCGGCGGGAGTTCCCACGGTGGGCTACCTCTCGCACACCATGGCCCTCACCTCGGGCGTCATGCTGAGCTTTGACGAACGCAATCCGGCGCATTACCGGCTGTTCGACATACGCAGCTTTATCGTGCCCGCCGGGACCAAATATCCCGTGCCGGCGTTCCTCACTCCCGGCCCGATCTTCGGACGCTTTCAAATCTTCGACACGCCCGCCAACGGGTATTTCGACCTGGTGGATGTCTCTTCTGCGCTGCCCGTGAATCGCGACGATTTCTTCGATATCAACGACCGCTGGCTCAAAACCGACGGTCCATCGCGCCGGCGGCATCTGCGGCTCGACTTGGGCGGCGGCTCGGGTGGCGCGGTGCCGCCTGGCGATGCCAATGCGGCGTCTCCGGGCGAGATGGTGAGCGCGCGGCAGAGTGGCGAGGAGTATCGGGTGGAATTCCTGGCGGCGCGGCCGGCCTGGGCGTTGTTCAAGATGACATGGCATCCCAATTGGAAGGCCTGGCTCGACGGCCAACCGCGGGAGACGGCCATGCTCACGCCCGGGTTTGTCGGCGTGCCCGTGCCGGCGGGGCGCCACACGCTGCTGTTCCGCTACGTGCCGGGTAACTGGAAGCTGTGGACGGCGCTGGGGGGATTGTTGGCGGTGCTGGGGATGGCGATTGGCGAGCGCTGGTGGCCGCGGTTGCTGGAATAAGAACGAAGAATGCCCCCTTGAAAGCGAAGAACCCGCGGAGCGGGGCCATGCTGGCGAGGAACTTGGCGTGATGGCGCGGTTGGGGGAGACTAGGGATACCCAGGTAGCGGAAGTAGGCCGATACCC
>JBEKDV010000449.1:0-8096 GCA_050014175.1 Candidatus Solibacter sp.
ATGCCAACGACCAAACCGGAGCCGAAGGCAGCCAGGCCGCGCAAACAGCCCTGAACACCACGGCGCTATACTATTCCCGATGCCAAACCGAATTTCAAGGTCGCTCAATACCATCTGCGAAATGCTCATTTAGGGTCCTTGCCTTATACTCTTGGTTGAGAGGCCGGATAGCCTGATCAGCGAACGGCAACATTCCCGACGCCTTCCGGCCCCTCCAACGTATCGGGAATTAGGAAGACGTCGAGGGCAGGACGTTGTTTCACAATATCTATTACTCCTGCAAGTCTTTTCGGAATCACAACTGGAATGATTTCTTCGGTGATCTGCGTCAGGACCAGGAACTATACATTGAAGCCGAGCTCCGGAGGAGCTACGCCAAGCCGCACCCACCAGGGCCGGAACCATACTTCTACAGGATCCTTCCGGTGACCCTCACCCCGGGGTCATGCGAGAGTTTCCTGAGGTCTACCAGCCTGCCTATCGCGGCACGGGACTACTACCTCAGCAAGCTCTTCCAGTTCCTCCACTTACCACTTGTGCTGAAGTTCCTGCTTGAGGACGATCCAACTGAGGTCAGCGAACGTCTGGAAGAGTTCCTCGATGGCATCCCACCCGAATGCACGGAGAGACTTGCAGAGTTCGACTGGTCTCAATTCTACGATGACACGCTCCGTTACGACCTGGACGACGTATTGCGCCGTCTGCCCCTTCACCTGCCCGTTCCTAAACGGGAGCCGTCTGCGGAGAAGATGACGAAGAAACGGTGGGTAGATGAGAAGTGGCCCAGCCGACTGAGACTGGTACGCGGAACCGATCCGCAGAAAGTGGCCGCCCAACGGTGTGGCGTTAGCGTCGAAGCCTACAAAAAGTGGGAAGAGGGTGTGAGGCCTCCGAGATGCATGGACGCGGTACGCCAGTTCACGGCCGATTTGAAATCCGAGACGTGACTCAGTCCCGGAAGCATTAGCCCATCGGATCACTATCGCAACGCGACGCGGCAGTGAGTCCCACCCTATCAATACAACTGAAACGCTCCTACCAAAACCGGGCCATGACCTAACGGGTCTCAACCCGCGACCCCACAAGACCCTTTCGCAGACCCGTCGTCTGAGCGCATCTTTGTGGGAAGGAAGTTGTGATGAAACGCAATCTGCTGACGCTACAAGAAAGCCTGTCGGACAAACCTGAGAGGACTCTCGAAATCCAAATCGAGCGCTGGTCGGTTGACCGGTTGATCCCGAGCGGTGTCAACCCCCGTACGCACTCCCCCGAGCAGGTGGCGCAGCTCGCCGCCTCCATCCGGGAATTCGGCTTCGTAAACCCAATTCTCGTTGGGCCGGACGGCGGCATTATTGCTGGTGAGGGGCGCCTCCGGGCGGCCCGGACGCAGGGCATGCGCGAAGTTCCGGTGATTGTGCTGGAGCACCTGTCTGAGGTCCAACGCCGCGCCCTGGTCATCGCCGACAACCAGCTCGCGCTCAATGCCGGCTGGGACGAGCAGATGCTCCGCGAACAACTGGCAGCCTTGCAGGACGCGGACTTCAACCTGGATCTCCTTGGTTTCGACGACCAGGAATTAGCGCGCCAACTGGCCGAGCAGGAGGCCGCGGGGCTCACCGACGAGGACGAAGTTCCTGACGTTCCAACAGCCCCGGTCACCAGGCCCGGCGACCTCTGGCTGTTGGGCCCTCGCAAAGGGCACCCGCAGCACAGGGTATTGTGCGGCGACGCAACCGCCAGCAAAGCCGCCACGCGCCTGCTGACCAGCCAGCAAATCCCGTTTCTCATGGTGACCGATCCTCCGTATGGCGTTGATCTCGAACCGGAGTGGCGCGAGCAGGCGGGTCTTAACCCGCGGACCCGCCAAGGCGGCAAGGTCGCCAACGACGATCGGATCGACTGGTCGGAGGCTTGGGCGCTGTTTCCCGGTGCCGTCGCCTACGTCTGGCATGCGGGCATTCACGCCGCCGAGGTGTCGCGGGGCCTGCAGGCCTGCGGATTCCAAATCCGCTCCCAGATCATCTGGGTGAAGCAGCACTTCGCCATCTCACGCGGCGCGTATCACTGGCGGCATGAGCCGTGCTGGTATGCGGTGCGACGGGGCCAGACCGGTCACTGGCGTGGCGATCGCACGCAGTCGACTGTCTGGGAGGTAGCGAACCTGAATCCGTTTGGCGGGGAGGGTGCCGTGGAAAACGAAGCTACCGGCCACGGCGCCCAGAAGCCCGTCGAGATCATGCGCCGGCCGATTCTCAACCACACGCGTCCGGGAGAGGCTTGCTACGACCCGTTCCTGGGAAGCGGTAGCACCCTAATCGCAGCCGAGAGCACCGGGCGAATCTGCTACGGCATGGATATCGATGCGAAGTATGTCGACGTGGCGGTGGTCCGGTGGCAGCGGTTCAGCGGCCAACAGGCGGTGCTCGACGGCGACGGGCGGACGTTTGAGGAGATCGCGCGAGTGCGCCGGAGGGAGGTCGCATGAAGCACCGGGTCAAATGGGATTCTGGTTCAGCTCCGGGGCGGGCATCCCGACCGAGAAGGCTTGTGCCACGCGTTGGCGGACTGGTCGGGAGGACTAAGGCTCCTGCTCGGGGAACGGACAAAGAAAAGCCGCCGAGGCGGAACCCCGGCGGCCAGAAGGAACCGAATGGTTGGGCTTCAGCCTTTGACCGAGTAGCGGCGCTCCTCGTCCTCGGCCTTGGTGGACGTGACCGTCAGCCCCATCTTCTTGCCCAGGGCGCCGGACAGGAACCCACGGACCGAGTGAGCCTGCCAGCCGGTGGCTTTCATGAGTTCCTTCAGGGAGGCGCCGCCGGAGCGCTGCAGCAGGTCGAGGACCTGGGCGGTCTTGCTGCCCTGGCGGGCGCCGTTTGCCTTCTTCTTGGGCGACTGGGCCGACTTGGCGCCTTTGGTAGCCTTCTTCGCCGGGCTGGCCTCCTTGCCCGACCTGGCCTTGGACGGCGCAACGTGGGCCTTCTGTGCCGCGGACCGCGGCTTTTTGGCGGGCTTTGGCTGCGCGGCCGGGGCACCGGCCTCGGTGTTGGCGGTTTCGACTGGAATGCCGTTCATAGTGCGTTCTCCTTTGGCGGTGATTACCGCGATCACATGGATCACTCGGGTTCGCCCGGATTGCAAGCTGATTCTGGTGGGAATCCGCATTGGCGAAGGATCGGCGATGAAGGCGAATTCGGCCTCCAGATAGGGGCAGATGGTGGCAGATGGTAGGCCACGGGGCAAAATTCCGCCAAAAGATGGAGCAAGCGATTGCCGCGCTGCTCTCTCACAGAAACGTGGAGGAGGCGGCCCGCGCGATAGGGATCAGTGCGAACACACTCCTGCGGTGGACCAAGGAACCGGAGTTCGATGCCGCGTGTCGGGAGGCGCGTCGCACGGCGTTTTCGCAGTCCATCGCGCGGCTGCAAGATGCTTCGGGCGCTGCCGTGACGACCGTGTTAAAGATCATGCTGGACTTGAATGCGCCGGCAGGAACTCGCCTGCGGGCCGCCGAGGTTGTCCTGGAGCAGGCGACCAAGGCCATTGAGTTGGAAGAGATCGAAACGCGCGTGGCGGAGATCGAGGGGGCGATAGGCTTGGCCAGGCGGTCGCACAACCGTTCCGCGATTCTCGCCTGGTCGAGCACAAAAGCTCTACCCGGTCCGGCGACAATGCCGGCGCAGATATCCGCGCCCCGCCTCGGCAGCCCGGAGACTGACGAGGACGTCGAGTAACGCAATGGCAGAGAGGGCACAGCCAAGCGCGGATGGGTTAGCGGATTCGCCCAGTAGCCGCATATCCGTGCTGGAGATCGCGCGGCGATTGAACATCGGTCGCCTGGCGGTCTACTCGATGCTGGAGCATGGGATCATTCCCGGGGTCCGCCTGGGCCGGCGGTGGATCATAACCAGGCACGCGTACCTGGTCTGGGAGCGCACTTGCGGCCTTCGGGCGGGCGCTGGACTTCGCCGCCCACCAGAGGTAGTGGTGGTGAACTGATGCCGGTATTCAAACGCAAGTACGAATCAGGGACAACGGTCTGGCGATACATGTTCAGCGCGCCGGGTTCCACCGCGCAGGAACGCCGGTTGGTTGCGGAGTCCGGCTTCGCAAGCAAACGGGAGGCGGGCGACGCCGAGGCGAACCGCCGCGCACAGGAACTGCAGAAGTACGAGCTGGCGAAGGCCGGTGCCACCACGGTTGCCGCGGCGCTCCCCACCACATTCGCGATGCTGCTCCAGGAGTTCTTTCGCCAGCATGCGGAGGAGAAACTGGCTCCCAAGACCATCGAACGTTACCGTGAGCTGGCAGCCTATCTCGCGCCGGAGTTGCTGGCCATGCCCCTTGGCGAGATTACAGCACTGCATCTCAATCGCGAATGGAACCGGCTCTTAAAGAGTGGTGGGCATCACCGCAAGACAAGGCAGGCTCGGCCACTGAGCGCGAAGACCGTCCGGCACGTTGCCGGTCTGGTCTCTAGCACGTTCGCACGAGCGGCGAGGTGGGGGCTGGTCACCAGCAACCCCGTCACGCACAGCGAGCCGCCGGTCCCCAAGAAGCACAGGGGTATAGCGCTGACCCCGGCGCAGCAGGCTCTGGTCTTCGCGTCGGCAACCGGGCCGTGGTGCATGGCAACGTTCCTGGAAGTCGCCGCCGCCACCGGCGCGCGCCGAGGCGAGGTCCTAGCGCTGCGCTGGTCGGATATTCAAGATGGCCGCGCGATCATCACGCGATCGCTCACCCAGACGAGGCAGGTGTTGGAATTCAAGGGTACGAAAACGGAGACGCCACGAGACGTGAAAGTGCCGGCGTCCGCCCTCGCTGCTGTGGACGCGCATCGTAGGCGCCAGGATGAATTCCGCGAGCAGTTCGGGCCTGATTACCGGGCGGACCTGGACTTGATCTTCGCCAACCCGGACGGAACACCGCTCCGGCCGAATTCGGTTTCGTCGGTGGTTTCGCTGCTGTTCCGCAGGCTAGGTCTTCCCAAGGGCGCGAGCCTGCACTCCCTGCGCCACAGCCACGGGTCGCACCTGGTGGCCGATGGCGTGCCGCTGCCGGTGGTGTCGGAGCGCCTGGGGCACTCCTCGGTCCGGACGACGGCGGAGGTTTACGCGCACGCTCTCCGAGGCCAAGACGATGAGGCGGCCCTACGGTGGGATGAGTTTCAGCGCCGGGGAACCGGGGATCGCCTAGAAAGAAAACTCCAGTGACGATCAGCGTCATCGGCGTCCCCCAGGATAACTTCATCCCTTCCGATGGCGTTCGGGTGCTACCGTCCAGCAGGCACGTTCGTTGGTTTCGGGTGGGCGACGATCCCCTTCCAATGCAGCCCGTCCGACTTGAGGGTACGCAGGGTCTCAGGCACCTCTCCGCGTCGGGCGTTTTGGTTGACGTGACGATGGACTTACCAGACTGATCCGCCAAGCGTCACGTAGGTTTTGGCGAATCAGTGGGCTGACGGCGAGCATCAGCCTAGCACCGAAAAGCCTCGGCGCGTTCAGGGAGGGCAACTTTTGAAGCAGCGACACGGGTCGCGCAGTCGCGCGAGTGGGCTGCATTTCACATGTGTTTCACGAAGGCTGATCCGTGCGTTTCGGATATAGCTGTATCGCATGGAAGCCGGACTGGCGTGTCTTCTTCTTTCGTGCGAGAAAGCGCCCAACCTTGTGCAACTCCATCATGTCAGCGGCCAATATCTTCTCAAGGGATTCGCGTATTTGCGCAATGGCTTGATAGTGCTGCTTTCCGAACTCGATGGCATTAGTTTCGGGCATCGAAAACAGCAGATAGTTCAAGTCTCGTGTTTTAAAAAAGGCATCGTCACTGAGCCACAGTACTCGTCCCGCTCAACGTCCCCCGCGGCCCGGCAACTTTGAGTGCCATGGCGCCGGCTTTGTTCCTGCCCTACCCGATAGCGATTGAGCGCGAAAACGCGCAAGCGATGGCGGACCATTATTCGCCCCGCACGACGAGATTCTGCAAGCGGCGCAACGATAACACCGCGCCCGACGAATACGAGAGAGTGGGGATTTGATGCGACCGGACCAGCTTGCGTTGTTCTCCAGTGCCATTGCCGTCGGTGGCATACTGCTCGGCGCCATCGGAACCGGCCGGTCCGAGCCAGCTCCAGCACGCACGTGGCCGCCCACTCGGAGATTTGACCTTGTTTAGGTCATGTTCCAGAGATACGCCGATCGCGACGTCTCGGAACTTCGGGAAAAATATGGCTGTCAACGCTGCCAGGTGTGGGGTGCGACAGGGCGGAATCTTTCTTCTGACGCCTTGCGCGTGCTGCCCCGTGCTGCCCTGCTGCCCGTAACTCTATGAAAACTTGGTAGCGCTAACGGGAGTCGAACCCGCTGAATGGCTGTGGTGCTGGACGCGTGCTGGACGGACGCGTGGAAGGACCGCGCCAGGAACCGCCCAACCACGGCGCGCGGGGGCGCGCCATGCGCGTCGAAGGGTGCGAGGAAGCCAGGAGGCCATCGGCAAAACACCCAACCATGCTGCCGCCAGTTGGCTCGCCAGAATTGGCCTGCGTTCGCGCACGTGGGCGCCACCGGCGCGCCGGCACCGCCGAGTGGTAGGATGGCGCCAGTAGACAGCCGGCGGCGGCGCACTGGCGGCGTCGTGGCCGTCAGTCCGGCGGGTGGAATCCACCGGCTTGCGGACCCCGAAGGGTCCGATGGGGTCATCTCCCAGAAGACTTCTGGCCTGCCGTCGACAATTTCACAACGAATGGCGCACCCCGGATTCCTGCTGTGTCATCGTGTGTTGTGAGCACCTTCTCGACGTGAGCTACAATTTGAAGTTCAGTTGAGACCCTGGGAATCAGGGGGCAGTTCGCGAAAAGAAACTATTGAGTTCACATAGAGGAGGTCGCGTCAGTGAACCTGACGATCCTGGAGAGCGCATTACCAGACCTGGAAGTATTCCTTCACAATGCCAGCGATGCGCTCGCGCAACTCGAAGCGGACAGACACGGCGCTGCGGAATATATCGAGCGCTTCACGTACGCTGACCCGGAAGCCGCGCTTGGGGGAAATCTCGATGACCTATTCCACACACTCTTGATTGTCCTCGACGCTGCGGAGATGAATGCCAGTCGGGCAACGCTGCTAGCCGACATTGAAACGATGAAGAAGAAGCCCGGCGGTCTTCAGAAGGTGATCGATGACGATTTCGGCGGGTACACCTATAGTCCTGGGCTCGATTACCTGCGGCGATTCGTCAAGGGCCTGCGATTGTGCACAAGTCAAGCGCCGAAGGTCTCTGAGTTCAGCCGGCTGGAGGACATGCTGCGCTTAACAGCCGTCCTGGTGCATCGCCGTAAGGAAGTGATTAGCGGTGAGTTGCATCTGCAATCGATCATTCATGACTATCTGAAGGCGAGTTTTCCGAGCTTCACGACGGAAGTTGTGATCCAAAAGGAGCTGAAGATTTTCAAGCCGGATTGCGGCGTTACTGACGTGAACACGGCTGTGGAATTCAAGATTATCGAGAATGAGCAGGAAGTGGCGACGGCGATCAGTGGCGTAATCGAGGATATCGGGGGGTATCGCGGATCGAAGGAGTGGACGCGGTTTTTCTCAGTGTTTTACCAAAAGCACCCTTTCATGACTGAAGCCCAGGCAAGACGCGTTATCGAAAGGGCAGGCGGCGACAATTGGACGCCAATTGTGGTCAACGGGATTCTTGAGCGGAAGAAAGGCGGCAAGAAGAAAACTCACTGATCATTTCACGCGCTCAGAGCGGGATGTGCGATTCACAATCTCCAACCAGGAACGGTGTATTGAGCCACCTTCTCTCGCCTCGGACTTCGCACCGATCAGCGGTGCGCTGCAATACGGATAAACATTCATGGCAGAGCCCTTTAATTATGCCAGACTGTGGCCGTCGGCCAGCCGGTGTTCGATTACTGACCGACAGCCTCGGTTGCCGTCCAACACTCATGGCCAATACGCTTATCTTCTGGATAGGCGTGAATGACCCCATCGTCAGGATCGAGCATCCCGAGTACCCTGACTTCACTAGTTCCGAAGCCCAGACCAAGGATCTTGACCTGATCACCCTCCCTCACCATGAAGGAACCTGTC
>JBEKDV010000450.1:0-6338 GCA_050014175.1 Candidatus Solibacter sp.
TGTCCCAGCGGCCGGCGCTGGTGGAGAGCCGCGAAGATCTCACCGCCTGGATCTATCGGGTGGCCACCAATGCCGGTTCCGACGCGCTGCGCGCCAATTCCCGGCGGCGCAAGCGGGAAGAGGCGGCGGGATGGGAAGGGATTCACGCCTCGGCGGCGCCCAGCGCTCTGGACGACCTGCTGGCCGAGGAACGCCGCGGGCGCGTGCGCGCCGTGCTGGGCGCGCTCAAACCGCGCGAAGCCCAGTTGCTGCTGTTACGCTCCAGCGGCCTGGCGTATTGCGAACTCGCCGCCACGCTGGGCATCGAACCCGGCTCGGTCGGGACCCTGCTGGCGCGCGCCGAAGCGGAATTCGAACGTAGGTTTCGGGCACGTTACGGAGAAAACGTATGAAAGTATGTTGGTCGGAAGGCGCACTCCGGGCCTACCTGGATCGCGAACTGCCCACCGAAGACATGCAACGGGTGGCGGCGCATCTGAGGGAATGCACGGTTTGTGACGGCCTTTGTACGGAACTGGCCGCCCGGGCGGCGCACGTTTCGGCTCTGCTGGAAGTGCTGCCCGCGTGGAGCGGGGCCATGCCGCGCGCGGCCACCGCGGCGAGGGCGCCGCATCGGAAGGTGATTTGGGCCGGAATCGCCGTGGCGCTGGCGGCGGGGCTGGCGTTCGCCGTTTACCTGGGACCGGATCGCCATGCGAGGGAAGCGCGCGTGCCTGTAACTCCGTTGACAGACGACACAAACCGATCGTCTGTCCCACCTGTCGCCGTGGCGGAAATCGCGGCGGCGCCGGTTGAACCGCTGGCGCAGCAACCATTGCGCCGCCCGCGCCGCGTGCGCCCGGCCGCTCCGGAGCCGAACTATTTCGTGGCGCTCGACGACGAGCCGTTTGAATCGGGAGTCATCATGCGGGTGGATGTGAAACCCGGCAACTTACGGGCAGATATCGTTTTTGGACCCGACGGCCGCGCGCACGCGTTCCGCCTGGTTAACGCAGCTCAACGCAATTTCTAAAGGAGAAACACACGTGAACAGACTGGTATACATTGCCGCGGCAGGCGCGCTGCTGGTTTTCGGCGCGGCCGCGCAGGATACGGAGGCCATGGCCAAGAAGAAGGCCGAAGCCGAAGCCGGCCTCATGCAGATGAAGATGGTGGGCGCCGTCAAAGGCATGACCGTCAAGGGCGTGCCTTACTCGGGCGAAGAGGTCAACCAAACGGACCAGATGCTGGCCGACGGCACGCGCATCCATCGCGAAAACAGAACCACTGTCTATCGCGATAGTGAAGGCCGCTCGCGCCGCGAAACCCCCGACAACATCACCATTACCGACCCCGTGGCCAACGTCACCTACATGCTCGACCCCAAGACGATGACCGGCCAAAAGCTCACCATGGCGGCGGGCAACTTCGCCTTCGTGCGAACCGGCTCGGGCAGCGCTACCGTGAGCACGAGCGGGTCGGCGACCCCAACAACCTTGACGGTGACCTCCAGCGTGGACGGTCCGGCCACTATCACCCTCAACGGCGTGCCCTTGGATGAAAAGGCTGTCGCCGAAGCCATGGCCAAGGCCAAAGCGAGCGGATCCACCCAGACCTTCACCTATGAGAGACGGGAAACCACCACTGGCGTGGAAAACGCTGTCGGCGCCGGCAGTGGCGCCGGTGTCAGTTCCGCGACAGCAGGCGGCGCCGGCACGATCGGTGCCGCTGCCATGAAAATGGCTCTCCGGAAGTCGGCCGGCGAGCCGCTCGGCAAACAGACGATCGAAGGCGTTAACGCCGAGGGCACGCGCGAGGTATCCACCATCGACGCCGGCGCCATCGGCAACGACCGCCCGATTCAGGTTTCCACCGAATCCTGGTACTCCGCCGACCTGCAGATGAACGTCATGACCAAGCACAGCGACCCGAGGACAGGCGACGAGAGCTTCCGCTTGACCAACATCAACCGCGCCGAGCCCGCCGCTTACCTCTTCCAGCCCCCAGCCGGCTACCAGATCACTGAACGCAAGTAATAGCAGGCTCTCCGCCGGGCTTCCCGGGGCCCGGCGGGGATCTCCTACGCCGAAGCCATTCGCAGGACCCTCCCCATTTTCCGTCTCTGTATGCCGCGCACGACCGTTCATGTAAATTCATCGGTGGAATCCCGAGAAAACTGTAGGCTGAGCGCGGCGAAGCCGGAACCAGACAAGGAAGGCGTCGATGGAAGAATGCCCCCTGGAAAGGGGTCATGGCAGCCTAAAGGCTACTCTACCGGCAGCGATTGTTGCGCACGGTGTTCCAGGCGGGGTCAATGCCGGGAGCGGCGCCGATCGGGCGGCGGTCCATTTGATAACCGGTGATTTCGTTTTCCTCGATCCGGTTGCCGCGCGCCGGCGCGGGGCGTTCCGCGCCTTTGCCGAGATAGATCCCGCTGCGGAACATATCCGGCTCTCCCGCCGTGTAATCGCAGCCGCAATGGGCCGTATTCAGATTCAGCAGCCGGTTGCGCCGGATCGTGTTGTTCTCGCCGATGACGAAGATGCCGCCGTATTTCACGCCATCCAGCAGATTGTCTTCGATGCGCACGTTGCGCGACTGCATGTCGGGGTTGGTATTGTTCATGACGATGCCGTACCCCGCGACGTCCAGGCAGACATTGCGGCTCACTTCGCCATCGTGAAACCCATCCAGATCGATGCATTTGCCGTTGATCCCGGAAAACTGGTTGCGCGTGTAAATCGACCGGTCCACATTGCCCGCCGTGTCCACGCCCACGGCGATGGCGCGCGCCTCCACGTCCACGACTTCCTCCGGAAAGCCGATGCGGGTTCCGGCATTGCCTTCCACCCGCACCTGGGTCGCGTGCCCGACCTGGAGCGCGTCGCGGCCGATGGTGTCGAAGCGATTCTCCGCGAACACGCCGCGGGCATTGCGCGCCGAAGTGTACAGCGAGTGCGTCCAGATACCGTTGCCCCGAATGTTGCGCAACTCGCACCGCGTCACGCGGAAATCGCTGGTGCCCTCTTCCAGCAGAATGCCGCCGGTGGTATTATTGCGGCCCGCCGGGTTGCGCGAACCGCTGTCGGCCACCCGCACGCCATCGATAGTCACTTGCCGCGACCGGCTCACCAGCACGGCGAACCCCGCGATCTCGCGGAAACGCACGTTCTCGATGGCGAGTTGGGACACACCCACCGCCAGTACGCCGTTGCCCGGAGTGAAGCGCGCAAACGGCACGTCGTAACCCGGCAGTCCGAGACGGGCTTCGAGCTTTTGGCGATTGCCGTCCACGGCGAAATCACGCAAGAGCACATGATTGCCGCACACCACGATCAGGGCGCGGCCGCGGAAATCCGCCGCCGCCCGCAGCACCGATCCCGATGCCGCGCCGCGCACTTCGGCGCCCTCCTCCAGCACCATCTCCGTGTGGATTTCGACCGTCCCCGGCGCCAGTTGCACGCTGCTGCCGCGCGGAAAGGGAGCCAGCAGAAATGCGGCGGCGATTGCCACCAGACTGGCCGCCAGAACGCGCGTCAACTACGCCACCTCGATGGCTAGCGGCGCGAATTTCCGTTTGCCCAGGCTGACCAGCACTTCGTGCGGCCCTGGAGCGACCTGGGCCGGCAGCCGGAAATTGAACTCGTAGCGCTGCGAGATGGGGTCCGCGCAGAAGCTCTCGATTTCCAGCACGTCCAGCCCTTCGATGGTGGCGTGGAACTCCGCCGCGTCCCACACTTCGTGCATGGTGACCTTCACCGAGCCCGTCACGATGCGCGTACCCGAAAGCAGGTTGATTCCGTCGGCGATGGTGGTGACGCGCGGCACGGAGGGGCCGGCGGGCATGATCCTTACCCACGCCGGCTCCGCCACGGGCTGGCCCAGCCACACGATTTCCACCGGCACCATGCCGGTGCGCAGGCCTTCGGGCAGCGCCACATTGACCTGCGCGATGCCGTCTTTTTCCGGCTCTCCGATGTAGATCAAGCGGCACGCGCGGCCGTCGGCGGTGACGGTCATGTGGTTCAGGTCGGCTTCGTCCGGCAGCCCTTCCACCCACAGAGAGAGCGCCGCCAGCGGCCCATGCACCGGCGCCACGGCTTCCCCGGTTAGCGCGTTGCTGATCCTGCGGATGGCCGACGCGCGCGGCGGCCGCCGTCCCGCCAAAGACGCGGTCCAGCCCGCGGGACGTTTGCGGCAGGTGATCCACATGTACTGCGTCCAGATCTGCTCCACCACCAGCAACTGCATGTCCTCGTCGCGCGCAAACTGCATGATCTCGTCTTCGGTGATGCGCACGCCGCTCCAGGTGTCGTACTGTTTGGCGTGCGGCGGCAGCCCGTTCATCTGGCAGCGCAGGATGCCGCCGGTCTTCAGCACCCTCCGCGCCTCGCGCAGGTAGCTGAAAACCACCTCGCGGCTGGGGATGTGCTGGAAGACGGCGTAGGAATAGACGAAGTCGAACTTTTCGTCGGGAAACATGGCAAGGTCCGCTCCCGAGCTGTGATGAGCATGCGCGTTGGGCGTGTTGCGCAGGCGCTCTCCGGCCAGGCGGATCATTTCGTCGGAGACGTCCACCCCGCGGATTTCGGAGAAGTTGCGGCTCATGGGCCGCATCAGGCGTCCCGGACCGCAGCCGATTTCGAGCGCCGCATCCCGGCGGCGCAGGCGCTTCAGGTCCAGTTCCAGGCTCTTCACCATATCGCTGCCGGTGGAGAAAAACTCCTCGTCGTCCTGCTCGCGGCGGCCGAACGCGACGTAATAGTAGGCGTCTTCGCCGGCGCGCGCATTCCAATCGGCGCGCATGCGCTCTAATACTTTGGGATCTTCCATCGTGGCAGTTGTTATTCTAACGTTTATGTCGCTTGCATTTCGCAACGTCACATGCGCGCCGCTGGACAACGTGGACGCCGTCGCGCCGGACGGGACCGTGGTTGGCATCATCGGCGAGAACGGCTCTGGCAAAAGCCTCCTGTTACGGCTCGCCGCCGGGATGGAAACTCCCACATCCGGCTCCATCAAGCCCTCCGGGGACGTCCGTTGGCTGGGCCCGAACGATGCGCTGGATCTCACGCCCGCGCCGGTCCTGCTCATCGACCGCACGTTCGGCCACCAGGACCTGATTGTGCGCGAGCGCGCCGCCGTGGCGCTCGACCGCATACGCCGCGCCGGAGCCACCACGCTCGTGGTGTCGCACGAAGAGGAGCTGATCCGCCGGCTGGCCGACGAAGTCTGGTGGCTGCACGAAGGTAAGCTGGCCGGCCGCGGCGATCCCGAGGAAATGTTGGCGAAGTATCGCAAGCACGCCGCCACCCGTCTGCGCGCCTGGGGCGAAAGCGTCACCCCGCCGCTCGCCCCCACGGTCCGCCGCGGCGACGGACGCGCCGAGGTCCTGCGCGTCGAAACCGTCGGCGAGAATGGCAAGCCCACCATGGTCTGGCGCAGCGGGGAGCGTGCCGTGGTGCGCGTGACGGTGCGATTCCGCGAGCCGGTGGCCGATCCGGTGGTGGGCATCATGATCCGCACGCGCATCGGGCTCAACGTCTACGGCACCAACACGGAACTGGAACAGTTGAAGCTTGGTCCCTGTAACGCCGACAATACCTTGAACCTGGCATTTGCCTTCTGGTGCGAACTCTGCCCCGGAGAGTACACGCTCACCGTGGCGTCGCACGATCCCGATGGCGTCTGGCACGACTGGCTGGAGGACGCCGTGGCGTTCAGCGTCAGCGACTCGCGCTACACCGCCGGTGTGGCTAACCTGCATGCCCAGGTGAGCCTGATGGGGCGGAGCTAGGGCGGAACGCGGATTGTACAGGCAGGGATAGAATGGGAATATGGTACTGAGCCTGGAGGAAGAATCGCTAATCAGTGTGGTCCGCGCATTACCGCCGGAAGAGGCTGGGAAGGTCCTGAACTGGGCTCATCAACTCGCCGATCTTGCCGGCGGGCGCATTGTCGAGTGGTCCGATTCCTGGACTGACGAGGATCGCGCCGATGCGACCGCGGCCGCTGTGCGCCGCTTCGAGGATGGCGAACGGGAAGAGCGTTGAAGCCCGGAGACGTCATCGTCGGCGCATTTCCCGGCGCGCAGGCGACAAGGCGTTGGAAACCTCAAAGATGGCACCTAGTACGCGCTCTGTCCGCGAATCTAATCTATCGGCGTTCATCGGCGTTCATCGGCGGCTAGCAATAATAGTGTGCCGCCTTTGCGCAAAACTCTCCAGAAAGACTGATTTAGCCGGTAGAGTAGGACAGTGAGCGACGGTCCTCGCGACCCACTGTCCCCTCGTCGAACCGGACGTGCAGATTTCCCGCATCCGGCTCTCCTGAAAACCCTCGTCAGCGGCTTTCGCAGG
>JBEKDV010000451.1:0-6316 GCA_050014175.1 Candidatus Solibacter sp.
GCCGGCGCCACGCCGAACTCCCGCCACCCCAGCATTCCTTCCACGATGTCGCCGGCCGAGCAGCGCGGATCGTTGGACTCCAGCACGCGCCCCACCACCCCGCCCACCATCGCTTCCCCAAGCTCCAGTCCGCGCGTGTAGGTGGTCACGCCCGTAAGCCGGCCGCGCATATAAGGGTCCACGGAGAGGTAAAGCGACTGCACCAGAACTTCGCCGCCTCCCGGACTGGGTATAGGGCATTCCTCCAGGCGAAAATCGGATTCCTTCGGCATTCCCACCGGCCGCGCGGCCACAGTGATCTGGCGATTCATGGTTGGCATGGTCTTAACTTATCATCGCGGGGCACGACGGGTCGGTGAAAAACCAGACCGAAGAGTTGGCAGGCGAAAGCGCCTGCCCCACCAAAGGAGTTGCGCTCCCCGCCCCAACTTAACTAGAGTTAAGTTCATGCTGTCGCTAAGACATCAGGGGGAAGAATCGCACTCCCTGGCGGATGTGCACTCCACGGTCGGCACCTCGCAGGTGTCGTTCTGGAAGCGCATGTTCGCGTTTGCCGGGCCGGCCTACCTGGTCAGCGTGGGCTACATGGACCCCGGCAATTGGGCCACGGACCTGGAAGGCGGGGCGCGTTTCGGCTACTCGCTGCTCTGGGTGCTGGTGATGTCCAACGCCATGGCGGTGCTCTTGCAGACGCTGAGCGCGCGCCTGGGGATCGTGCGCGGCCGCGACCTGGCACAGGCGTGCCGGGAAACCTATCCGCGGGCGGTCAACCTGGCGCTTTGGGCTCTGTGCGAAATCGCCGTGGCGGCCTGCGACCTGGCGGAAGTCATCGGGGCGGCCATCGGGCTGAACCTGCTGTTCCACATTCCTCTGCTGGCGGGCGTGGTCATCACCTCGGCCGACACGCTGCTGCTGCTGTGGTTCCAGAGCTTCGGCATCCGCACCATTGAAGCCGTGATCTTGACGCTCATCACGGTGATGGCGGCCTGCTTCTGCGTGGAAATCTTCTGGGCCAAACCCGCGGTGAGCGAGTTGCTCACCGGGCTGGCCCCGCACCTCAACCGCGACAGCCTGTACGTGGCCATCGGCATCATTGGCGCCACGGTCATGCCGCACAATCTCTACCTGCATTCGGCGCTGGTGCAGACGCGGCAAATCGGCGTCACGGAAGCCGCCAAGCGGACGGCCTGCCGCTACAACCTCATCGATAGCCTGGTGGCGCTCAACGGCGCGCTGTTGGTCAACGCGGCCATTCTAGTCATGGCGGCCGCCGTGTTCTTCAAGCGCCACATCGTGGTGACCGAAATCCAGCAGGCTCACCTGCTGCTGGCGCCGCTCTTGGGCACGGGCGCGGCGGGCGTGCTCTTCGCCGTCGCGCTGCTGGCCTCGGGCCAATCTTCCACGCTCACCGGGACCCTGGCGGGGCAGATCGTGATGGAGGGTTTTCTCAACTTCCGCATGCGTCCCTGGTTGCGCCGCCTGCTGACGCGCGGTCTGGCCGTGACGCCGGCCGCCTTCACCATCTGGTACGCCGGCGATAGGGCCACCTATCAGTTGCTGATTCTGAGCCAGGTCATCCTGAGCATGCAATTGCCGTTCGCCATCATCCCGCTGATCCACTTCACCAGCGACCGCCGGCGCATGGGGTCTTTCGCTAACAAACTGTGGGTGCTGGCGCTGGCGTGGCTGACCGCCGCCGTCATCATCGCCCTGAATGTGCGGCTGGCGGGAATGGCCATCGCGGAGTGGCTGGCGGCGGCGGGCGAGTGGAAGACCGCCGTGTGGGTTGCCGTGGTCCCCATCTCGGCCGGCTTCCTGCTGCTGCTGTTATGGGTTACGATGGAGCCGCTGATGAGTCGCTGGACCCGCAAGTACGGGCGGGCGCCGGTGTCCCTACCGGAGCCCGCCGGCGCGGAAATCGCCGCCCCTGTCTATCATCGGATCCTGGTGCCGCTGGACCATACGGTGCTGGACCGTCTGGCGGTGAGCCACGCCGCCGCCATGGGCAAGCTGTACGGGGCCCGCATCTACCTGCTCCACGTAGAGGAAGGCGTGACCAGCCAGGTGTACGGGCAGGCGGCCTCCACGGCGGAAGTGGAGTTGGGCGGGCAATATCTCGAACGAATCGCCCAATCCTTGCGGGATCAAGGGGTCAGCGTCGAGACCGCGATCACCCATTCGGCCTCGCCCACCAAGGAAATCCTGCGTTACGCCAAGGAAATCCACCCCGACCTGGTGATCATGGGCGCGCACGGTCACGGCGGACTGAAGGACCTCATCTTCGGCACCACCATCAGTCCGGTGAGGCATCATCTGGACGTGCCCATGCTGATTGTGCGCCCCGGCAAGGGGTGAAAAGCAAGACAGGCCACAAGGGGATGGCCTGTCCCACCTGGGACAGGCTGTCACAAAGCTGTGTCACAGGGGGACAGACAAAAACCAGGTGGCAATTTAACCTCCTTGTTATCAATGAGATTAGCTGGCATGCCAGATGCTCTTATGGGCGGCATGAAGCGCTGTGTCATGATCGCGTTGGCCGTGGCCGCATGGGTCTTGCCGCTCCCCGGCGCCACCCTGGAACGCCTCTCGCTCGACGACATGATCGCGCGCAGCACCACCATCGTCCGGGGAAAAGTCACGGCTTCCTGGGCGGCCTTCACCGGTTCCGTGATTTACACGCACTATCAAGTCCAAGTCAGCGAGCAGTTCAAAGGCGCCAGCCAGAATTCCGTGGAAGTCATGATTCCGGGCGGCACCGCCAAAGGGCTGAGCCAGAATTTCTCCGGTTCGCCGATTCTGAACCAGGGCGGCGAGTTCGTGTTCTTCCTGTGGACCAGCAAGAACGGCATCACCTGGATCACCGGCTTAACCCAGGGGCTGTTTTCCCTTGCGCCCGGCGACGCGGGCGCCGACCCTATCGCCACCCGGTCCGCCAGCCGCGAGCTGATGCTGGACCCGAACACATCGCGCCCGGTGAAGGACATCGCGCTCAGCATGAATCTGAGCGACCTGCGAGCGCGCATCGCCGCCACCCTGGCCGCGCAAGGCGGGGTGAAATAATGCGCGCCACGCGCACGGCCCGGCTCGCGGCTATCGCACTCGCCCTGGGAGCCCCGGCCCAGGCTTACTATCACTACGTGCACTACCTGAGCGGCGGCCGTACCGGCCCCTTCACCATCCAGCAGGAAAAATTCAATATCCCCGCCGGCGGCACGGTCAGCTTTTATGTCAGCGACGACGGTCCTGCCGTCTACGCCCCCGGCGATAGTTTCGGCTCCCTTCTGGGACAGGTCAAACAGGCGCTGTCGGCGTGGAATTCGGTCAGTTCGCCGAATCTGCAAGTGAAGTTCGGCGGCCTGGAAACCGACGGACAGATTTCCACCGCGCCCGGCGGCGACGTGGTCTTCCAGGACCTGCCCCCCGGACTGTATGGCATGGGCGGCCCCACCTCCAACGGCACCACCATCGTGCGCGGCACCGTGATCCTCGCCAACAACACCAACGCCGGCTACGGCGTGGGGCCAAGCTACCTGGAAGGCTACTTCACCACGGCGGTTCACGAAATCGGCCACGCCCTCGGCCTGCAACACACCTGGACCGGAAGCGCCATGTCGCAGGACGTGCTGCGCAATACCTCGCGCGCCAAGCCCTTCGATAACGACGATGTGGCGGCGATCAACACGCTCTACGGCCCGGCCGGATGGCAGAATAATTTCGGCACCATCACCGGCACGGTGCGGTTCGCCAACGGCACTCCGGTCACGCTCGCATCGGTAGTGGCGCTCAGCCCTACCGGCGCCGCCGTCAGCGGCCTGACCAATCCCGATGGCACCTACCGCATCGATGGCATTCCCGCCGGCAATTACGTGCTCTACGTGCATCCGCTCCCGCCCGACGCCATACCCGCGGATGGCACCGGATTGCGCCCGCCGCAAGACCAGAACGGCGTACCCTTCCTGCCCAATGGTGTTTTCGGCACCCTGTTTTACCCCAACACCACCGATCCCAACCAGGCCGCACCGTTCACCGTGACCGCCGGCAGCGTCACCGCCTTGCAGAATTTCACCGTGCAATCGAAGAGTTCGGTTCCGGCATACGACCTGATCACCGCCAGTTACCTCGATCCGAACACCCGCACACCGCTCTACGATCTCACCAACCGGCAATGGGTAACGGTGCTTCCGGCTTACGCCAACAATACCCAGGCGGGGATGTTTATCGAAGTGCGGGCCAACTCGGGCGATGCGCCGGTGCCGCAATCGGCCACCGTGCTCGGCGGTTTCGGGACCGCCAGCGGCAATTATCTGAGAATCGATAACGACCCTTCGGGACGCCGGCTGTGGCTCTACTTCGGAATGCCGGTTTTTGCCGGCACCGGCCCGCGGCACCTCGTCCTGAATTACGGCAGCGACATTTACGTCATGCCCCAGGCCCTCAACCTGGTCAAGCGGCCGGCCCCGGCAATTACCTCGGTGAGCCCCAATTCCGACGGCAGCGTGACGGTCACCGGCAGCAACTTCGGCGGCGACAGCCTGGTTTACTTCGACGGCATCCAGGCGGTGCGGCCCTCCGCGTTCAGCGGCAACGACGTGCAAGGTTCCGTGACCGTGCTTCCCCCGGCCGGCAACGGCGGCCAGGTGTCGCAGATCATCGTGTACAACGGCGACGGCCAGAATTCCACCTTCGGCGCCTTGAACAGCCCGCCCACTTACGCCTATGCCGGCGCCGGCACACCGCAGATGCAATCTCTCAGCCTCCCCTCGCTGCCCGCCGGCGCCACCGGAATGGTGGACATCACCACGCAGAACACGGCCTTCGTGGATGGCCAGGTCACCGTTGGTTTCGGTAGCGACGACATCACCGTGCAGCGGGTCTGGGTGCTCGGCCCCACCCACCTGCAGGCCAATATCTCGGTCGCCACCAACGCCGCCACGGTCGGTTCCGAAGTCAGCACGATCTCCGGCTTCGAAGTGCTCTCCCAGCCCAATGCCTTTCAGGTTCTGCCGAGGAGCCCCATCCTGCCGGTGATCGGCGCCGTGGGCAACGCCAACACCGCGCAGCAGACCATCTACCCCGGAGTGTTCGCCGCCATATACGGCCTCAATCTGGCCCTTTCGTCCTCCGGCGTGCAGGTGACGTTGGGAGGTCAACTCATGACGCTGCAACCCAACGGCGTGTTTCCCGGACAGGTCAATTTCCTGATCCCGGCCAATTTCCCCGCCGGCGCCGCCATTCTGCGGCTGAATAACGGCAGCCTCGCCGCCAACCCGATCGTCGTGCAGATCGATGTCCCGCCGCCCACCATTCAGACCGTCACCAATGCCAGCGGCGTGCCATACGACGCCACCACCCACCCCGCCTCCTCGCAGGACGTGGTCAGCATCTACGTCTCCAATCTGGACCCGACCGTGCTCGCCACCCCGAGCCGTTTGCAGGTGACTATCAACGGCCAGTCGATGACCGTGCAGAGTCTCACCCCGGCGGCCAACGGACTGACGCAGATCACCTTCGTCCTGACGCAGAGCTTCGGCGGCCTGGTGGTGAATCTGGCGGTGGTGGTGGACGGTTCCAGCAGCGCGCCATTCCCCATCATGGTCCGCTAGGCGGGACAGGCCTCCCGGCCTATCAACTTCGTGCTACCGTGACTGCATGAAACCACTTGCGCTTGCCCTGCTACTCGCCGGTTTTGCCCTTCCCGCGGGCGATCCCCCCGGCTTTTACTTATGGAAGTCAGCGGAGTTGAAAGGCTTCGACAAAAGCCTCGCTCCCAAGATAAACGACAAGAAGATGGCCAGCCAGGCGCTGGGCAACTATGGCAATTACACCTTTAACATAGCCCACCGCGAGGCCTCGGGTGAAGGCGAATATCACGCCACGCAAGCCGACATCTTTTTTGTGCAGAGCGGCGAAGCCACGCTCACGGTGGGCGGCGAACTGGTGGACGGCAAGACCACCGCGCCCAACGAAATGCGCGGCCCCTCGATCAAAGGCGGTACGGAGAAGAAACTCGCCGCCGGCGACGTGGTGACCATTCCGCCGAAAACCGCCCACCTGCTCAAGATCGACGCCGGCAAGCAGTTCACCTACTTCTACGTCAAAGTGACGCAGCCGTAGGGGAGGCGCGGTCCGAGCTGCGCTCGGATGGCAAGGCGAAGCATGCCCCACCTAAGAATGCCCGCTGGAAAGCGGGCATGGCAGCCTGAAAGGCTACGCTACGCGGCGTCCCGCGCGATCCGCAGCATGGCTTCCAGACTGCGATCCACGTCCCGCTCCGTGGTCGCCCAGGAAGAGACGCTGATCCGCATGGCTACGCGTC
>JBEKDV010000452.1:0-6294 GCA_050014175.1 Candidatus Solibacter sp.
AGCGTTTCAGCGACGGTGCGGAAGAGGATGTCGTAGACGACCTGTTGGTTGTAGAAGGCAATGGCGGCGATGGGCTCAGGCAGAGTGAAGACCACATGGAAGTATTGGGTGGGCAACAGTTCACGGCGGCAGCGCCAAGTGGAATCGTCGAGCGGCACGCCAACGTATGCGTCGAGCGTACCGGCAAATAATTGCCGGCCGCGCAAGCGTGGCCGACACAATAATAGCTCTGTACAGAAAGGGCGCCGTCAAGCACCGATTCTCGGCTTCCGAAATCGAGCATCTCCTTACAGGCGTGTTTTCAGACAGCGAAATCCGCCACGAACTCGCGGGCATGGTGGGCCATTATCACGCCATCCCACCCGACAAACGCTTTCGCGAGCTTGAGAAGTATCGCTACGAGATCGTAGACTGAGGCGTATCATCAGAAACAAGCGATCCGACGCGGTCCGGCAACGGACGAGCCTTGGCTGGTTGAAGCAATGACTTCAATTGTGTTGAAAGCCGCGGCGGCGGGCGAGCGTTGTCAGGAAGAGGAGTGCCTATATGGATAAGGGCGCGCATTTTCACAAGTGCGATTTTCAAGTGCACACGCCACGCGACATTAATTGGGCGGGCAACGGGGCTGTTAGCGACGAGGAGCGCCGGCAATACGCCCAGGAGTTCGTTGACGCTTGCCGCGCCAAGGGTATCGACGCCGTCGCGATCACCGATCACCACGACATTACCTTCTTCAAGTACATACGCGCGGCCGCCGAGGCGGAGACGGACGACGCCGGAAAGCCATTGCCTCCCCATCGCCGGCTGACCGTCTTTCCGGGCATGGAACTCACGCTCGCGGTGCCCTGCCAGGCGCTTTTGATATTCGACGCCGATTTTCCGGTGGACCTGCTGCCGCAGACCGTCCAGGCCCTCAGCGTGACACCGGCTCCCGATGGTGACGGGCACCACGCCCCGACGCAGCGGCTTGAGCATATCAAGACACTCCAGGACCTATACGCCGAACTAAACAAGCGCGAGTTTCTGCGGGACCGGTTCATCGCATTTCCGCATGTCGGCGAGAGCGGCACGTCCACGCTGCTCCGCAGCGGCTTCGCCGCGCAATACAAGAGCATGCCCTGCGTCGGCGGATTCGTCGACGGTTCGGTCACACAGCACGGCAAAGGGAATACGGACATCGTGAACGGCAGGAACAAGGACTACGGCAACAAGGCAATCGCCGTCTTCCAGACGTCCGACAACAGGAGCCGCGATTTTGCGAGGCTTGGCACGCACGTCACCTGGGTGAAGTGGGCGCAGCCTAGCGCCGAGGCTCTGCGCCAGGCCTGTCTGGCGCGCTTTTCCAGGATTTCTCACGGTGAGCCGAAGCTGCCTTCGATCCGGCTCACTCACATAGAAGTCTCTAACAGCAAATTCCTTGGTCCGATCGCCCTGAACTTCAATCCGCAGTACAACACAATCATCGGCGGGCGTGGTACGGGCAAGTCCACAATCCTGGAATACATACGTTGGGCACTCTGCGACCAGCCGCCCGGAGTTTCGGAAAACGCAGGCGACGAGGTCGCTGATTTCCAACGCCGCCGCCAGAGCTTGATCGAAGGCACCTTGCTTCCCCTGGATGCCGTAGTGGATGTCACATTTCTCCTGAACGGCGTTTCCCACATTGTCCGCCGCAAGGCGTCGGGAGAATTGACCCTCAAAATCGGCGATGCACCGTTTCAGTCCTGTACCGAGCAGAATGTCCGCGAACTTCTCCCGGTGCGTGCCTACAGTCAGAAGCAACTTAGCGCCGTCGGCGCCCGCCTCGACGAGTTGCGGCGGTTCGTACACGCTCCGATCCAGGCCGACCTCGACGCCCTTCAGGAGCGGATTGCCGGTCTTGGTATAGACTTGCGGGCAGCCTTCGATCGCGTTGTCCGGTATCGGGCGCTACAGGGTGAGATCGCCGCCCATGACATCGAACGTCATTCGCTGAACGAGCAGATAGAGAGGCTACGGTCATCTCTGAAGGGCCTGTCGCCCGAAGACAGCGTCATCATCGCCCGTCAAAGCGCATACGACGCCGAGCAGCGCCTTGTACAGTCGCTGGAGCGCGACGCGAACGCGGCAAGGCAGGCGCTCGCTACCGCAGCTACGGAGTTCAAGCGGCTGCCGACGGCGATTGACACACGGAACGCGACGGAAAACCGCGAACTCCTGCAACAGACTCACGCTACGCTGGCACAATGGCTCGCCGGAGTGCAGACATCGATTGCGGGATTCCTGGATGCATTTGTCGAACCTGTCGGCGGTAAGGCCCTGGGCCAGTATTTCGCGTCCATCGCCGAGTGGCGGCAGCGACGGGAAGCGCATCGTAAGCAGTATGAGGACGCAAAGACCCGTGCCGCCGAACACGAAGAAACGCTAATGCAGATTCAGGCGTTGGAAGCCAGGCTCGCAGAGCTTAACGAAACCGCGGACGTCAAGTCACAGCAGCTCGCCCGCCTAGGCGATCCTGCGGGTGACTTTTCGACCCTGCGAACCGAGTGGAAGGCCGCTCATGGAAAGCGCGCCGATCTCCTTGAGAAGCAGTGCAAGGACTTGACGGCAGTCTCCAAATCGAGGCTCCGAGCCGTGCTTCGACGCGCGACGGACATTGAACCGCTTGCCGAGCGGCTGAAGCAGCTCATAAAGGGGACTAAGACGCGTGGGGAGCGGATCGATAACCTTGTCGGGCAGGTTTCGGCGGCCGCCGATCCGCTTGAGACGTGGCACAGCATTCTCGATGAACTCCACGCGCTTGCCTGGGTGCGAGTGGAAGACGAAAACGTCACACAGCTACCAAGCTGTCCGCGCCTCGACAATGCCGGCTTCACCGCAAAAGAGAAGATTGCCCTAGCGCGGCAGTTGCAGCCCAGTCAGTGGCTGGACCTCCTTCTGTTTGATCTCAGGGACCTCCCTGTTTTTGAATACCAGGTCCGCGACGACGACTTTCTGCCCTTTGAGAACGCGTCTCCAGGCCAGCAGGCAACGGCTCTGCTGTCGATCCTTCTTTTCCAGGACGGACCTCCGCTCTTGATTGACCAGCCCGAAGATGATCTAAACATGAAGATCATCAATGAGATCGTGGAGACGCTCTGGCAAGCGAAAACACATCGGCAGGTCATGTTCACGAGCCACAACGCCAATCTAGTCGTCAACGGCGACGCCGAACTGATAATCTGTTGCGACTACCGCACCACTGCTACGGAATCAGGAGGCCAGATCAAGTTCGCTGGCGCCATCGATATTCCGGAAATCAACCGCGAGATCGCCGAGGTAATGGAAGGCGGAGTTGAAGCGTTCAAGTTGCGTTACGAGAAGTACGGGTTCTAGAAACGGTTGGGGATTCCTCGGGTATCTGCGGCCTATCGTGTTGCGTGGTTTCATCGCCCCGTCAAACCACGCTGCACAGGCCGTATCAGATCGAGAAGCCTCTCCCAGCGGCGGAAGTCCGACCGGCTACCACGCTTGACACATGGACGAAAGTCGCCAAATTGCCGAGCGACCCAATCAGGCGGCAGTGGAGCCGGGCTCCTCCGGAGTGATATCGGCAAATATCGGTAGCTATTCCGATGGCAAGCCAACCCACCGGGCAGTTTCCGAGTACCCCGTGATCCGGCCGGTGCCGGTCATTTCCAAAACGACAAACCAGCCATGTGGATTCCGTATTATGCTGGCGATGAATGCCCGGCCTGATTACCCGCGACGTGGTACTGATGCGCCGCACGCCGCACTGATCTCCCCGCGCCGTTTCCGCGCCGCGACCGTAGGGAGCGGTCCTCACATTCCCTTCTGCACAGACTCGAGCTTTGCCAGCGTCGTGCCTTCCCAGTCCACCTCCATGGAGTTGAATCCGAGCATCTGCCATTGCCATTTGCCCTGGCGGTCGAGAATCCAGTTTTGCGGCACGCCGACCGAATCCAACAGGTCGTGGATGAAAGTATAAGCAGGCAGCACCGGGAACGTGTAGCCCTTCTCTTTGATAAACGGCTCCACCAATCCCAGTTCCTCGTCGATGTTCATCGTCAGGACGAGGAGGTCGCTGCGATCCTTGGTCCTCTCGTACAACTTCTGTATATGCGGCAACTCCGCATTGCAGGGCCCTCACCAACTGGCCCAGACGTTGATCAATACCGTCTTGCCCTCCAGTGCTTTCAGAGTCCAGGTCTTGCCGGTGAGGTCGGCCAGTTCGAAGGCAGGCAGCGGTTTGTCCGCGCGCTCCCATCGCGCATCGGTGCCGGTAAGGCTCTTCGCCGCGGACCGCTGGCTCCACACAGCCCACGCGGTTTCCGTACCGCCCGTCGCCATGAAAAGCTTGCGCGCGTCGTCCATCAGCGGATCCTCCGTGCGTCCGTAACGCTTGTCCGGAGGTTTGAGGCGCGCATTGAGCGCCGCCTGATAGTACGTCAGAGCGTCGGTCTTGCGGCCCTCCGTCTCAGCCTCGAGCGCTAGGTTGGTCCAGTGGACGGTTGCCTGTGCCGCATCCTGCGGGACCGGGCCCTCCAGCTTCGCCTTCAACGCGCGTGCATCCTCAACCCGGTGGAGCGCACGGTAGGCGGTGAGCAACAGGTTCTGCATGCCCTGTTCGACGCGGGCCTGGTACTTCCGCTGGTCTTCGAGCTGCTTTTCGGTGAGATCGTCGTACACCGATTCCTGCCGCACTGCCTTCCGCATGATCGGTTCGGCAGCCCGAATCAGTTCCAGCGCGCGTTCGAGCTTGACGCCGTTGTCGAGGTAGAACCCCGCCAGTTGCGTCATCGCGGAATAATCCGGCCCCCAGCGGTCCGTGAGGGTCGCTTCCCCCGCGGCCGTCGCTTTTTCGAAGGGCACTGGCCGCAGCGACGCGAGCAAATAGTATAGCGAATCCTTCAGGTAGTCTTCCTTGGGAAACTGCCGGATCCAACCCTCCGTGGCCGCGATCTGCGCACGGAGATTCTGATCCCAGGTTTCGGCCGAATCTTCCGCCTTCGGCTCCGCGTGCGCCTTGCGCCAGCGGGCGCCCAGAATCGAGAGAGCCGTATCCGATGACGGAAACTCCTTCAGGACGCGATCGTCGAGGGCGTCCATCGTTTCCGCCGCCGCTCCGCTTTGCTTGTACCCGCCCTTCAGGAAATCGAGCCAGTCTGCATCCGGCTTTGGGTTGCGCGCCTCCAGCACCTTCAAGTCCGCCGCCACCTGTTTGCGCAGCGCCGCGTGTTCCGGCACGGGTCGCGTGCGAAATTCCATGGCCCACACGTCGCTGAAACGCTCCAGCTTCCTGGCATCGGACTCGCCGGCGAGGCGCTCCCGAAGGCGTTTGGCCGTCGCCGCCTGAAGCTCCAGCGTGCCGTGCTGCCCTATCAGCGAGAGCGCCCAACTGCTCGTGCTGTCGGGGCACACGCCGAAGTAGCCGGCGATATTCTCGGCCGATTTCGCCTTGTCCGCGAACTTCCCGCGGCTATAGGTATTGGTCAGCGAGAGGTACGCCCAGCCGAAGCCGGGGTCGAGCTTCTTGGCGCTTTCCATGAGCCGGATCGCTTCCGGCGTTTCGTATCTCTGAAGCGTGACGCCCGCGATGTAGGCGGCCGCCGGGTCTTTCGCGTTCGCCGCGGCGCGCTCCCGGTACCGTTTCTGTAGGGCGGGCAGTTCGTCGGGAATGTCGTTCTTGAATAGGTCGACGTAGCGCCGCTCGATGGCCATTTCGCCGGGAAACTTTCGCAGGAGCTCCTCGAGGGCCTTTCGCTGGTAGGCCAGGCGCTCGGCGTACTTCATGTCCCGGCTCTTCTCGCTCAACTGATCGAGGGCCTCCTGTGCGTTCGCGCTGGGTTCACAACGGTTGTCCGCCGCCAACAGGCCGAAGGCGCAGACAGGAACGCAAAGGAGTGCCCGGGTCCATGTGGGCATAGAGACCTCCTTCCGGGAAACCTCGGCTTAAGGGTATCACCTCGCGCCGGCCGTTTGCTGGGACGGCCGGGCGCCGACTATGGTACACCCAGAGGCGCGTACTGCTGAATGACGGCTGCATAGAGACGCGCTTCCTGCCTTTGGCATCCATGAGTGACGCATGTCGACCCCATGCAGGTATCGGCTCTCGCCAGCGCGTTTTCCGCTGCCGGGCGCGGCCGCACCCCGGGCACTCCGAGAAGGTTGGACTACGCGCGCAAGAAACTTCCTGGCGAGCCGGTCGGCGAGTATTGGATTGCCCCGCGAGCAACCGAATCCTGGCCGCAGGGCAGCACCGGGGCAGCACGTCAGCCATCCGTACGGCCCTAAACGCCCTGGCGGCGAACTGAA
>JBEKDV010000453.1:0-6258 GCA_050014175.1 Candidatus Solibacter sp.
CGGAGGCGCGGAGGCGCGGAGGAAGACGCGGAGAACAGAAGCGGGAAAGTCAAAACCTGAGAGCACGGAGACAGCGGAGTTCGCGGAGGAAGACTCGTCCTCACGGCGGTGTGACCGGCGAGGCTCTGCTCCGCGCTCTCTCTGCCTTTGACTTTCTCTGCTGTCTTCTCCGCGTCTTCCTCCGCGCCTCCGCGCCTCCGCGTCAAAGTCATTCTTTCGGCTCTCCTCATGCCCCCGGCCGCTTGATGCCGTGCGTTTCGGCGAAGCGGATGGCCTCGGGATAGCCGGCGTCGGCGTGGCGGACTACGCCCAGGCCGGGGTCGCTGGTCAAAACGCGTTCCAGGCGGCGATCCATCTCCAGGGTGCCATCGGCCACGACGACCATGCCGGCGTGCTGCGAGTAGCCGATGCCCACACCGCCGCCGTTGTGTATGCTCACCCAACTGGCTCCGGCGGCGGTGTTCACCAGGGCGTTGAGCAGCGGCCAATCGGCGATGGCGTCAGAGCCGTCGCGCATGCCCTCGGTCTCGCGAAACGGCGAAGCGACGCTTCCGGCATCGAGGTGGTCGCGGCCGATCACGATGGGGGCCTTCAATTCGCCGTTGCGCACCAGGCGGTTGATGGCCAGTCCGAATTCGGCGCGCTCGCCATAGCCCAGCCAGCAGATGCGCGCCGGCAGGCCCTGAAACTGAATGCGCCGGCGCGCCAGCGGGAGCCATCGCGCCAGCGTCTCATCGTGCGGGAAGAGTTCACTGGCGAGTTGGTCGGTGCGGTAGATATCCGCCGGATCGCCGGAGAGCGCCACCCAACGGAAGGGGCCGCGGCCTTCGCAGAACAGCGGGCGGATGTACTCGGGGACGAAGCCGGGGATGTCGAAAGCGTTCTCCACCCCAGCGTTTTTGGCTTGCGTGCGCAGGTTGTTGCCGTAATCGAAGGTCACGGCGCCGGCCTGGCGAAGCTCCAGCATGGCCTCGACGTGCGCGGCCATGGCGGACATGCTGCGCGCGACGTACTCTTTGGGATGGCGCGCGCGCAGCAGCCGGGCCTCTTCGAGCGGCAGGCCGTTGGGCACGTAGCCGTGGAGCGGATCGTGCGCGCTGGTCTGGTCGGTGAGCACGTCGGGAACGATGCCGCGGCGCGCCATCTCAGGGAGGACGTCGGCGCAGTTGCCCACCAGCGCGACGGAGACGGCCTCCGGGCCGGCGAGAAGTTCGAGGGCTTCGTCGAGGGTGCGGGCCATGCGATCGCAGTAGCCGGTTTCGAGGCGGCGCTGGATGCGCGCGGGGTCCACGTCGATGCCGAGAAAGCGCGCGCCGTTCATGGTGGCGGCGAGCGGCTGCGCGCCGCCCATGCCGCCCATGCCGCCGGAGACCACCAGCTTGCCGGCGAGCGATCCGCCGAAGTGTTTCCTGGCGAGCGAGGCGAAGGTCTCGTAAGTGCCCTGCACGATGCCCTGGCTGCCGATGTAGATCCAGGACCCAGCGGTCATCTGCCCGTACATGGTGAGGCCCATTTTTTCCAGGCGGTTGAATTCGTCCCAGTTCGACCAGTGGCCCACCAGGTTGGAATTGGCCAGCAGGACGCGCGGCGATTCCGGATGGGTGCGGAAGATGCCCACCGGACGCCCCGACTGCACCAGCAGAGTTTCGTCGTTGGCAAGAGATTCCAGGGCGCGCACGATGGCGTGAAATGACGGCCAGTCGCGCGCCGCGCGACCGGTGCCGCCGTAGACGATCAGCTCGTCGGGGTTCTCGGCGACTTCGGGATCGAGATTATTGTGCAGCATGCGCAGGGCGGCTTCCTGGTGCCATCCCCGGCAGCGGATAGCGGCGCCGCGCGGGGCGCGGACGGCGGTAATCAGGCTCATTGCAGTACTCCTATCGGGTCACATAACCACTCCGGAATTGCCCATTCGTCGAATTCGCCCTGGCGGATGGCGCGGGCGACGTTTTCGATATCGATGGAGAGCGGGCGGTCTTCGCCGAGCGGCGGAGCGATGGTGCGGATACGGTCGCGCACGCGGCGCAGTTCGGGGCCGGGATCGAAATCCTGGCGATAGCGTAGCGCTTCGGCGGCGGCCAGCAGCTCGATGGCGGCGATGTACTCGCCGTTCTCCACGATGGTACGCAGCTTGAGGGCGGCGGTCATGCCCATGGAGACGTGATCCTCCTGGCCGCCGGAAGTGGGTACGTTATCGACGCTGGCGGGATGCGCCAGCACCTTGCATTCGTTGAGCAGGCTCACGGCGGCGACGTGGCCGATCATGAAACCGCTGCTGACGCCGGGATGGGCGGCGAGAAAGGCGGGGAGGCCCTGGTTGAGGTCGGGATTCACCAGGCGATCGATGCGGCGCTCGGCGATGCCAGCGAGGGTGGAGAGGGCGATGGCGGCGGTATCGAAGGCGAGAGCGAGTGGCGCGCCGTGGAAGTTGCCGCCGGAGAGCACGGCTTCCGGTTCAGACCTCGATTCGGCGAACACCAGCGGGTTATCGGTGGCGGATCCGGTTTCGATTTCGACGGTGTTGGCGGCGAAGCGTAGGGCGCCGCGTACGGCGCCGTGCACCTGCGGCATGCAGCGCAGGCTGTAGGCGTCCTGCACGCGCGCGGGGGCGGTGCGGCGGTTGGGGTCCACGTCGCTCCCTTCCAGCAGCGCGCGCAGGCGGGCGGCGACCGTGCCTTGTCCGGGATGCGGCCGCGCGGCGTGAATGCGCTGGTCGAAGGCGGCGGGCGTGCCGAGCAGGGCGGCGAGCGTCATGGCGCCGGAGACGTCGGCGAGGCCCGCGATGCGCGTGGCGCGCCATAGGGCGAGCGCGCCCACGGCGGTGAGCGCCTGCGTTCCGTTGAGCAGCGCGAGGCCTTCCTTGGCTTCCAGACGGATGGGCTCGATGCCGGCGCGCTCCAGCGCCGCGCCGCCGGGCATGCGCTCGCCGCGATAGATGGCTTCGCCTTCGCCGATGACGCAGAGCGCCAGGTGGGCCAGGGGGGCGAGGTCGCCAGACGCGCCCACCGAGCCTTTGGAGGGAATCACGGGGTGCACGCCAGAGTTCAGCATGTGCGTCAGCGTCTGGGCGACGATGGGGCGCACGCCGCTATAGCCCAGGGCCAGCGTGTTGGCGCGCAGGGCCACGATGACGCGCGTTTCGGGCTCGGAGAGCGGCGCGCCGAGTCCGCAGGCGTGGCTGCGCACCAGGTTGAGTTGCAGGCGGGCGAGTTCGCCGTTAGAAATGCGCACCTCGCAGAGCTTGCCGAAGCCGGTATTGATGCCGTACACGGGGCCGTGATCCTCCGCCACGCGCCGCACGACGGCGCGCGAGGCGTCCATTTGGCCGACGGCGGCGGGAGAGATTTGCACACGCACGGAGGCATCGGCGAGACGCGCGATTTCGTGCAAAGAGAGAGGCTGTCCGCTGAGTTGCATCATTCTAGCGGAATAATAACTCGCGCCGGACGGTTTTTGAATAGAGAATCATCGGTATAATCACAGTATGGCCATTGAATCGAGCGCATTGTTGGACGATATCGGCAGAAACCTGCTGTCGGCGCTACAGAAAGACGCGCGTTTGAGCTACGCGGAGCTGGGGCGCCGTATCGGGCTCTCGCCGGCGGCCACGGCGGAGCGACTGCGAAGGTTGGAGGAAGCGGGAATCGTCACCGGGTATCGGGTGGAAATTGACCGCGAGGCGCTCGGGCTGCCGGTTCTGGCCATCGTGCGCCTGAGTTGCGACGGGGTAAAATATCGGCCGTTCCTGAAGGCGGTGCAGGCGATGGAGCGCGTGATGGAGTGCCATCACGTGGCCGGCGGCGACGCGTTCATCCTGAAGGTGGTGGCGGGCAGCGTGGAAGAGCTGGGGCGGGTGGTGGAAAAGCTGCTGGATTTCGGCGTGCCGACGACGAGCATCGTATTCTCGTCGCCCGTGGCGCGGCGGGCGCTACGGGTGGGGTGATGCCTATTGCAGGGTTGGCACCTACATTGGGCGGACGTTGGCGCTTTCGACTTTTCCGTCCGGTCCGAGCCAGATTCTGTATTCGAGCGAGCCGTTTTCGAATTTGGCGGCGTAAATATCAGCGCCGCCGGGCCCGACTCCCTTGAAGGACAACGACTGCAGAGCGCCGAGTTGGGTAATGGTCGCCTGGAGTTGCGGTAGTTGTTGACGCGTCGCGGCAGCAAGGCCGGGACTCATGCGATCGTAGTCCGGTTTTCCAGCCCGCGTATCCTCAATCAACTTGCGCAGCGCGGCGTCACTCCCCGGCGCCGGCGTTTGGTCCTTGAATCTTTTTGCGAAGGCTGCGGCGGCGTCGGCGAGCCGTTTTGACTCGGCGTCGTCCAGCCGCTTGGCCGTCATGTCCCGGCCGTTCTGGTGAAGGGTTACCTGGCTTGCCTTTCCCTGGGTCTCGTTCTTGGGAAATTCGAGCTGGGCGTCCACCGCTTTCAGGAAGAACATGGTCTCCGATTCGGGAAAGATCGGCAGCGCAGCCTGGCCGGTCAGTTGGCCGAACAGTCGATTGTCTTCCAGGGTGATGAGCATATTGACGCCCGGGGCCATTTGGTATGCGCCCACGTAGCGGCCCAGGACCGTGGGATCCAGGGTGATCTCTTTTCGCTCGCTTTGCAACTTCACCGTCTCGCCGCGGGCGATTGCCGCCAGTTTCCCCGCAATGTCAACGGGCGCCGTCCCGTTTACGTTTGCCAACACGACAACCGTCAGTTTGTCGTCGGGGTAGTAGGCCAGTTGCGTGTTGAAGCCTTCGATGCCGCCGCCGTGTTCAATCACCTTGTGCCCGCCGGCAGTCTCCACCTGCAGCCCGAAGGCGTAGTTCGATTTGAACGGCGTGGTCATCTTCTGGAGCGACGCCGCCTTGAGCAGCTTCCCGCCGAAGAGGCCCTGCTCCCATTTCAACAGGTCCTCGGTGGTGGAATAGAGGGCGCCCGCACCGTGCGGGATGCTCATATGGATGAAGCCGGCGTTCTCGAAAACGTTCTTGGCGAACACGTATCCGGAGGCGCGGCGCGGGATGACGGCGGAATTGGAATCGTAGCCGGAATCCTTCATGCCCAAGGGGGTGAAGATATTCTCCCGGACGAACTTCTCGTAGCTATCCCCAGTAATTTTCTCGATCAGGTGACCGAGCAGCACAAATCCGGAATTGCTGTATTGCCACTTCTCGCCAGGCTCGAAATCGAGCGGCTTGTCGCGGAAGCGCGCCACCAGTTGCTCTGACGTGGCGGCGAATGGTTCGAGTTTCTGGTAGTCGGGAAAGCTGGTAAAGCTCGGAATGCCCGAGGTGTGGGTCAGCAGGTGAAAGAGGGTGATCTTGTCCCAGGCTGCGGGAGCGCCCGGCAAGTACTTCTTCACCGGATCGTCGACGCTGAGTTTGCCGCGCTCCTCGAGCAGCAGTATGGACGCCGCCGTAAACTGCTTGGTCACGGATCCCAGCCGGAACTTGGTAGCGGGCGAGTTGGCAACTTCCCATTCCAGGTCGGCGAAGCCGTAGCCCTTGCTGTAAATCACCTGACCGTCGCGAGCGACAAGTACAGATCCCATGAACTGGTGGTTGGCCACAAAGGGTTGAATCACTTGATCCATCCGGGCCGCATCCTGGGCGAGGCAGGGGCCTGCCAGAAGGAGGAACATCGTGAAACGAAAGAGCATGATCCCATATACCGTTTCTTGAGGGTAAGAACAAGGGGGTGGACGGGTGGATGAAAGCCGAACTGTGGAGAACTTCACCGACAACATTTATGCCGCGGCCGGCGTCATAGAGATATGAGGACATTTTGCGTCACGAGCACGTGTGGCCGCATTGCGGCACTGTGCGCCTGCTTCACGGCCATGCTATTGGGCGCCGACCCCGCGTTGACCATTTACAACCAGAACTTCGCGGTGATTCGCGAGACCTTGCCGCTGGATTTGAAGGCGGGTAACAACACCGTGCGCTTCTCCGGCGCCACGGCGCACGTGGAGCCGGACTCGGTGATTCTGCGCGACCCTTCGGGCAGGCGTGTGGTGCAGGTGCTGGAACAGAACTACCGCAACGACCCGGTGTCGCAGGAGCGGCTGCTCAACCTGTACGAAGGCAAGACGATCGAGTTCTCCGTGCGCAATCCGGACGGGACCGAACGTGTGGTCAGCGGCAAGGTTGTACGCAGCGGGTACGTGCCGCACTACGAGGCGATGAACCGGTACGGGGCGCAATATCAGGCGAACCAGATGGCGATGGCGTCGCCCGCCGGCGGCACGGGGCAACCCATCATCGAGGT
>JBEKDV010000454.1:0-6210 GCA_050014175.1 Candidatus Solibacter sp.
GGAAAAGAACAGCGCCATTGCGGGCACCGTCGATCGGCCGCCAAACAGGACATTATCCAGATTGGCGAAGTTTGCTATCGACCAGACGACTGCCTTACCGAAGAACTGCTGCCGAAAAGCGATGGATTCCGATTTAAATAGGGTCATCCCAGGCAGAAGGAGACCCGCAACTCCATTAGGAGTGAGGAACTGGAGGCTACGCCAAGTAAAGAGTTCGGCTGCCTGGAGCCCGCCAATCGGGTGCTCCGTACGATGGTCGCGAGCCCACCTCAGTGCCGCTTCATCTTCTTCCCGATCCACGCGCAAATCCTTCCAGGGTGGGTTGCCTAGAATCCAGTCAAATCCCGTCTCGCCAACCGCCTTTGAAAACGTGCCGTCGTCAAACGCGTCTCCGCGGCAGATGTTCCGCCCGGCGAGCGATGGTAGAAAACGCCGCAAGCGCGGAGCCTCTAAATCGGGTGGGTCCACGTAGTCCAGCAGCGTCAGCACTAGGCTGAGTTCCGCGATTCGGCAGGCATCCGGGTCGATGTCGACGCCGTAGATGGATTTGACTAGAATCTCCCTCGCCTCCAGCGGCTTAGGAGGGACTCCGTCCTTGAACTGCGCCTCGATCAGACGTCGGTATGTTTGAACCAGGAAAGCGCCGGATCCGCACGCTACGTCCAGCACTCGCATGCCCGGCCGCAATGGCGATTTGCGGGCCAGGCAGTCGATCATGTAATTAACCACGGGGATAGGCGTGTAATAAGCACCCTGCTGGCGACCCTTGGTCTCCTCGGACGAAGGATCTTCGGGCATATGAAGGAACTGCTCATAGATCACCGATAAGGTCTCAATCGGTATGAATGAGAAGTCGTAATCAGCGAAATCAAGGGCCATCTGACCGGTGGATTCGTCGCCGCGAAAAATTCCTGCGATCCTGCGCAGGCGCTCGATGCCGAATTCGCCAACCTGATCCTTCGTCAACGGGAAAACAGAACCGTTGAGCCAATCATCCAAGTGGCCAAGGAGATTAGAGAACGCATCGGGATCGACTGCGCGGCCCAACGTGGACGACTCATCTAACCCCCACGCTTCGAGTTTTCGATCCGACAGGATCTTCCGGTCCCTTAAATATCGAAGATAGACGAACTTGCCGACAACCGAGTGAATCAGGCTCCGATTGTTGAGACCGCTGGAAAGAAGCTCCTTCTCAAGATCGCGCAGGTTGCCGAGAAGGCGCCAATCCACCCGGCCTTCCGCCCGCACCGCCGACGCCATCTCGTGCCACGTTTTGCCGCTATCGATAGCGTCAGCGCTGAACGCGCCAAGATCGCTCGCTACCTGATTGAAGTCAGTCAATACACGAAGGGCACCGTCGTCGGGCTGCGGGTCCGGTCCGTACTTATATCGGAACCCCGGATAGAGATAGATCTTCTTCGGGCTGCTTACGATCAAGAACGGTACGAGGTCTTGGTTCCAGACAAGCTGGTGAACGCGCCTTGCTGCCTGTTCCGAATCCACCGCACAGACATAGACCACTGGGACGTCGGCCTGCGCAACCTGTTGCGCTCGGCCGCGCAGAAGATAGACACCTCTTACGTGGCATTTCTGTTGGGCTTTACGATATAGGAATCCGTGATTCGGATCGGCAAGAAGCGCCTCAATCGGAGCGTAGTTGGGAGAGGTGTCGTACCCAAGTTCGCGGATTAGGCGGTCTGCGGGCTGACTGGTCAACTCGCGTTCCTCCAGCGAAGATTCACTCGCTTATTGGAAACGGTCGCTATATTCTCTCTATCCGACAGGTAACGCTCGGTAGTAGCCAAGCTTGAGTGACCAAGCAGCAGCCGGATCGGATCAAGATCGGCGTCTCCGGGCTTACAGAGTTTCGCACATGTCCGCCGAAGGTCCTCAGGATGCACCGTCACACCGATGCGCTCGCCATGCTTCCGTACGATGTCAAGCACGGTTTGTGAGGATAAACGACCGGTGGCAACGTTGCCCTGGCGAGATACAGCCCGCAGAATTGGTCCTTGCTTGATTCCCGCCGCCAGGAGCCAGGCCGAGAGCGCCTCCTCGACCCAACAAGGCATCAGTACCGAGCGGAGCCGGCCATTTGCGCGACTGATCCGAATCAGCACCGCGCGGCTATCGACATATTCAACATCATCAAGGTCGAGATTCACCACCTCACCACGGCGCAGAGCACATCCGATCAGGAGCGCAAGCAGGAGCCTGTCGCGCTTCCCCTTGTTTGTGTGCCCGTCGGGAACATTGATCAACTCCTCCGTCTTCTTCTTGTTGAGGGCGATAGCTGGAGAGGTCGCCGTTGTGCGAATATTACGTATCCGGCAGATCTGAACCGCCTGAGCAAGCGGAAGGAGCTGAAGGTCAGCTGCTTCGACCACAAGTTTGCGGAGTGCCGATAAGCGCTGATTGAGGGTCGCCGACGCATAACCCTGAGACCGAAGATATGCTAAATGGTTCCGGCATGCCTCTTCAGTGAGAGGGGGATGACCGCGTGAATCCAACCAGCTAAAAAGGTCCTCGATCGCCTTGCCATACATCGCCCGAGTGATTGTGCTTGCAACGTCATCGAGCACTGCTCGAACGGCGGTCGTCCAAACAACTGGCACGCACGAGGCACATTCATCCAGTCGAGCCGTAGCCACAATACAGGTAGTATCGCATAATTTTCATTATAAAAAGCGAACACCAGGCGAAAATAGACCCAACGGGCCGCTCGACTACCGCGGTAGCTGCACGGGTTGGGTGGGTCGCTATCGGTGCTGGCTGAATTTGGAACGAGAAGTCGACCAGCATCCGCCGGCGACGGCGTCGGGGCCGAAGCCTGGTGTCCGGGAACGGGCCTTTGTGTGTGTCGGCTTCGATAGACATCGGGTCCCTCTCCGCGCTACAACGGGTAGCAGCTATGTCCGACGAAAAGACCGGATTGACCCGCCGCGGGTTTCTGCCCGTTACGGCGGCTGCTTTTACCATCGTTCCGCGCCACGTGCTCGGGGCCGGATATTCCGCGCCTAGCGACAAGCTGAACATCGCCGCCGTGGGCGTGGGCGGAATGGGACAGAATTATGTCAAAGGGTGCGCCAGCGAGAACATCGTGGCCATTGCCGACGTGGACCACGTCTTCGCGGCGCCCGTCTTCAAGACCTATCCCGGCGCAAGAGTGTACAAGGACTTCCGCGTGATGCTCGAGAAGGAAAAGGGCATCGACGCGGTGATCGTGGGCACGCCCGATCACAGTCACGCGGTAGTGGCCTCCGCCGCGATAGCGCTCAAGAAGGGTGTCTACGTGGCCAAGCCAATGACGCGCACGGTGTTCGAGGCACGCGCCCTGGCCAAGGCGGCCCGGGAGCAGAAGGTGGCCACGCAAATGAGCGTGCAATCCACTTCCACGGACCCGGCGGTGACCACCGAGGAATGGGTCAAATCGGGCGTAATCGGCAAGGTGCGCGAGGTGCACGTGTGGACCGACCGTCCCGTTTGGCCGCAGGGCCTGGTACGGCCCAGCGACAAGGCGAAGACGCCCCGGTCGCTCGATTGGGATGTCTGGCTGGGGCCCGCGCCCGCGCGGCCGTATCACCCGGTGTACCATCCGTTCAACTTCCGGGGCTGGTACGATTTCGGCACAGGCGGCCTGGGCGACATGGCGTGCCACACGCTCCACATCATCGTGAAGGCGCTCGGGCTCAGCGCGCCGGGCAGCGTAAGCGCGGACGCGACCGTGATCCGCGAACCGCTGAGGATGGGCGACAAGGCCGACCCCGACTGGACCCGCTCGAAACGCGGGAGCTATCCCGAGACGTTTCCGAGTTCCTCGATGGTCACGTGGGACTTCCCCGCGCGAGGCGAGCAGCCGCCCCTCCGAATGACATGGTACGAAGGTGGTCTGCGCCCGCCGCGCCCGGCCGGGTTGGCGGCGGACCGCGACCTGGGACCCGACGGCCTGCTGTTCGTAGGCGAGAAAGGGACGCTCGTGAGCGGCTTCAGCGGCGGCATTCGCTTTCTCTCCGACGAGCAGGAGAAACTCCTCGTCGCGCCTCCCAAAACCCTGCCACGCACCAAGGACCACTACATGGAATGGGTGAACGCCTGCAAGGGCGGCGCGCCGGCCAACTGCAATTTTGAGTTCGCCGCGCCGCTCACCGAAATCGCCCTGCTGGGCGTGATCGCGCAGCGCACGGGCAAGTTCCTCCGGTGGGACGCCGAGGGGATGCGGTTCCCCAACTACGCGGCGGCGACACAACTGCTCAAACCGGAGTACCGGAAGGGATGGTCGTTGTAGCGCGGGCGAGGCTCCGCAACGCTGGCATTGCAGGTCGTGCTGACGGCGGTTTCGGTGGCGGCTGCCGCTGAGTCGGCACGCTACAATGAAGCTTCCTTTGCAATGACTCCCGAAATCAGCCTGATTCTGCCGGCGTACAATGAGGCCCGCGTCATTCCAGTGACCATCGGCGAAGCCGTGCGCTACTTCGATAGCCGCGGCTGGAGCTACCAGATTATCGTGGCGGCGGATGGAACGGACGGCACGCGCGAGATCGTGCGCCAAATGGCGGCGGCCAATCCGGCGCTCCAAACCACGGGCGCCGATGCGCGGCGCGGCAAGGGGCTCGGCATCCGCGAGGCGGTGGCGGTGGCGACTGGTAAGATCATCGGCTATGCCGATGCCGACAACAAGGTGCCGATCGAGGATTTCGACAAGTTTCGTCCGGTGCTGGAGGCGGGCGTGGATATGGCGATCGGGTCGCGGCGCGGCGGCGCCGTCATCGAACGGGCGCAGCCGCTGTACCGGCGCGTGGGGAGCGTGGGATTCCACTGGTTTATGCAGACGATGGTCGGCCTCGCGGGGATCCAGGATACGCAGTGCGGGTTCAAGTTTTTCCAGCACGCGGTGGCCAAGGAATTGTTCCGGCGGCAGAAGATCGACGGCTACATGTTCGATGTCGAAATTCTGGCGATCGCGCGGCGGCTGGGGTACCGGATCGAGCAGTTGCCGATCCGCTGGCGCGACGACGCCGACAGCCGGCTCAACCTGGTGAGCGGCAACCTGCGCAACGTGCGCGACATTTTCCGGATCGGGCTGGAGCACCGGTTCGGCGGGAGATTGCGGTGAGAACATTCGTTACGGGGGCGGCGGGATTCATCGGCAGCAACCTGGTGGACCGCCTGCTGGCGGCAGGGCACGAGGTCACGGGCTTCGACAATCTGTCCACTGGATTCCGGCGTTTTCTGGAGGGTGCGGAGGCGAACGCGCGGTTCCGCCTGGTAGAGGGCGACCTGCTGGATCCGGAGGCGGTCACGCGCGCCATGGCGGGCGCGGATTTCGTATTCCACCTGGCGGCGAACGCCGACGTGCGCTTCGGACCGGACCATCCGCGGCGCGACCTGGAGCAGAACACCATCGCGACGTGGAACGTGCTGGAGGCCATGCGGGCCACGGGCGCGCGGCGGATTGCGTTTGCGTCCACGGGAAGCGTATACGGCGAGCCGGAGATCTTCCCGACGCCGGAGACGGCGCCGTTCCCGGTGCAGACCTCGTTGTATGCCGCATCGAAGCTGGCGGCGGAGGGGATGATTACGGCCTACGTTGCGGCGTTTGGATTTCAGGCGTACATTTTCCGCTTCGTGTCGATTCTGGGCGAGCGGTACACGCACGGGCACGTGCTGGATTTCTACCGGCAACTGCTGGAGCATCCGGATCGGCTGGACGTGCTGGGCAACGGGCGGCAGCGGAAATCGTACCTGTATGTGCAGGATTGCGTGGACGCCATCCTGCTGGCGGTGGAGGGGTGCACGGCAGCGGTGAATATTCTCAATCTGGGCACGGATGAGTATTGCCAGGTGAACGACTCCATCGGGTGGATCAGCGGCCATTTGGGTCTCGCCCCGGAGTTGAGGTACGCGGGCGGAGAACGCGGATGGGTGGGAGACAGCCCGTTCATCTTCCTGGATTGCGGGCGCATGCGGGGATTGGGCTGGAAGCCGGAGCTGACCATCCGGCAAGGGATCATCCGCACGCTGGAGTACCTGCGGAGAAACGCGTGGGTGCTGGAGGCGCGGGGATGAAGCCGCTGAAGACCGAGGTGGTGTTTGCCACGCCGTGGTTTCAGGTTCTGGGCAAGACCATGCGGCAGGGCGAAGAGCCTTACTACTCGCTGAAAGTGCCGGATTACGCGGCCGTGGTGGCCATCACGGAGGATCGGCGTGTGC
>JBEKDV010000455.1:0-939 GCA_050014175.1 Candidatus Solibacter sp.
GTGATAATCGGGGAAGAGGTAGCTGACGGAGATTGTGGTGGACGGGATGCCGGCGTCGGCGAAGGTGGCGTTGTCGCTGCGGCCGAAGAACGCATCGCTGTTCTTTTCGTGCTTGACCACCTGCACACCGGTGGTGGCGCCCACTTTGGCGAAAGTGGCGGCGATGTCGGTGTAGTCGAAGCCGGTCAGGTTGAACTGCGACACCTTGGGACCTTCGGTGTCGTCGGTGCGGCCCAGTTGTTCCAGGTTAATGTCGGCGATGGTTTTGGCGATGGGGAAAATGGGGTGGCTGGTGTACCAGCGCGCGCCGAGTCCGCCGACTTCCTCGCCGAACACCGTCACAAAGACGATGGTGCGCTTGGGTTTCTCCTCGAGGCCGGCCAGCGCTCCGGCCACCGCGATGACGCTGGCGGTGCCGGAGGCATCGTCGTTGGCGCCGTTGTAGATGCTGTCGCCCGATGCGTTGGGACGCACGCCGAGGTGATCGTAGTGGCCGGTCACGACGAGGTAGGTGTCCTTCAATTGGGGGTCGGTTCCACGCAGCACGCCGGCCACGTTGCGCAATTTCACGGGCTGCACGATGGGGGGAGCGACGTGCGCCGAAACGGTAGCTTCCATGGGCCCGGGTTTGGCGGCGGCCACCGCATCGTGGATCGCCTTATCCCAGACGTTGAGGACGGGCACGGTGGGCGCGGGCGCGGTGGCGTCGCGCAGGGGCACGCGGGCGTTGGGATTGGGGGGCTGCGCCGACTCGCGCACCATCACCACCATGGCGGGCTCGAGTTTGGCGGCCAGCGTGAGGATGCGGCGCTGCGCCTGAAATCCGGCCATGCCGCCGGCGGCGCCGCCATTGCCGCTGGGCACCTCCACCAGCAGCACCTTGCCGCGCACCTGCGCGGCGGTGAGAGAATCGAGCGCCGCCGGGTCGCTGAGCGTGAC
>JBEKDV010000455.1:944-7149 GCA_050014175.1 Candidatus Solibacter sp.
CTTTGAAGGCGGCGGTGCGGTTGAGGTCGGCGGCCACGGCCTCTTGAATGGCCACGCTGCCGGCGGCCGCTTTGGCGGTGTCTTGGGCGGTATGCAGGGTGAACGCGAGGCCTTCCGCATTCGGCTTCACGGATTGGTAGCCGGCATTCTGGAAGTAGCCCTCGTCTCCCGCCGGTTCCAGTCCGGCGCGGCGGAACTGCGCGGCAATGTACTCGGCCGCCATGTCGAGCCCGGGCGACGGAGTGGCCCGGCCTTGGAGGGCGTCGGACGCCAGAAAGGAGACGTCGGCCTTGAGATCGTTGGGGCGCACATGCGCGGCGATGCGCTGGGCGAGCGAATTCTGGCCTTGGGCAGCGAGTATGCCGGCGGCGGCGAGAGTGGCGATGAGGAGTTTGGCGGAACGCACCAACCCATGATAACCGTCAACGGGCCTATTTCAGCAGGTTGATTACGCCGCGGCAGTTCTTGGCGCCGCAGCGGCACTTCACTTTTTCGATGTCCTTGGCGAAGCGGTAGTCCACCGTCAGTTCCTCGCCGCGGCGAATGGCGCGCTTGCTGATGTAGAGGATGTGACCCTTGAAGGCCATGGCGCGGAGATTGGGGTCGCAACTGTGGTTGATGATCTCGGCGCCAGAGCCGCCGAAGGCGCCGTCGAGCGTCCAGTAGTCGTCGAGCGTGAAGAGGTAAGTGACGTTTCCATCGCCCCGCCGCTTGGTTTCGCGGCGGCTGATTTTCTCGCCGGTGTACTCGATGACCTTGCGCCGCGCCGGGATGGGCTCCCCGGCGTAGACGCCGCGGCGGTGGATTTTAGACTCGCGGATGGAGAGCTTGAACGGGGCGTAGCGTGGATCGATCGCCGGTTTCCTGATAAGAACGGTTCCCATGATCTATCGGTCTATCAGATTGTAGCGGAGGCGAGGCGATTATGGTATAAGGCTCCGCCTTGTGCATCGGAGCGAAGCTCGGACATCGGCGGATCAGGCGACGCGTTCTTGTGGATGTTTTCGAAGTTCTTCGAGCATCCAATCGCGCCAGCCCGTTTCTTTGGCTGAGGCTAGGAACATTTCGAGGTCGTCGGTATCGGACCCGCAGGACTGTAGCGCCCGCAGAAAGAGACGCTGAAAGGCGGGGAAGTCGAGCTTCCCTGCAATGGAGAGATCGTCCATCTCCCATCCGATATTCTTTAGCGACTCGTTCCGGCTCATTTCCTGTACGCCAGTCTTAAAATGACTTCAACCATATCGTACCCCTCCGGGTCCCTGTAAACAAGCGTGTCCTCAAACCGGTAGGCTGAAAAAGTTTCGGCAAAATACTCCGGAGCCCGCTGTCCGGCGCGCTCGGAAACGGGTATAGCCCGGCCGCTCCGCAGCAGGTTTCTAATCCCGCCCATTGTTCCTGGACCGACCGCTTCGGCGGCCTCCAAAACATGATGGCCTATTTCGTGAACAGGCTGCGTTGCATGGCCTCCACCAGATTGCGCCCAGCTTCCGAAACCGTTTTCAATTCTCCGGGAATAAACTCGTGACCATAGGAAGACGGAGCACGATATGCATTGATCGTGATGTCGGCCGTCGGCGGGTCATGCGCGCCGTTCCATTCCGGTTTCGGCAGCCTACCCGATAACTCCAGCCTTCCCAGTCCATTCCGCTCCAGGAATGCGACCAGCTTGGGATCGCCGCGCAAGGACAGCAGAACCTCTCGGGTCGGCACCTCGGGCAAGGAGGAAAAGAAGCTACGGACGTGGTTGCCTACCGCGAGAGGCGACACCCAATCCGGTCTGCTCACTGGATCCATGTGGGGAAACTGAATCGTACCATTATCGCCGGACGCACCGCGCTTGCGATTCCTCCTGTGGACACGGAAGGAAAGGGGGCTTGACCCCGCCTCGGCGCGGGCATAAATAAATCCAATCCGCTCCATAGAAAGTTCTATCTTCTGTGCCCCAGCCCAGGGGAGGGACAATGAGTGAAACTGTCCCAAGAACTAGGATTGGTCCCACGATGAACCTCCTGAAAAGAATGGGCGGGCTCGCGCTGCTCGCCGCTCCGCCCGCGGTGTGGGCGCAAACCACACCCGATCTCAACGTCAAACTCGCGGCCATGGAAGCTGCCACCAAATCCGCGCAGAGCGCGGGAGACAACGCCTGGATGCTGGTCAGCGCAGCCCTCGTGCTGATGATGACCGCTCCCGGACTGGCACTGTTCTATGGCGGCCTGGTGCGCCGCAAGAACGTGCTCGGAACCATGATGCACAGCTTTATTCTGATGGCCGTAGTGACAGTGATCTGGGCGGTGGTGGGCTACAGCCTGGCCTTCGGCGGATCTTCGCCCTACCTCGGCAACTTCCAGTTCGCCTTCCTCAATGGCGTGGGCGCTACGCCCAACGCGGATTATGCGGGCACCATCCCGCACTCCACCTTCATGGTGTACCAGTTGATGTTCGCCATCATCACTCCGGCGCTGATTTCCGGGGCCTTCGCCGAACGCATGAAATTCAGCGCCATGCTGCTCTTCACGGTGCTGTGGACCTTGGTGGTCTACTTCCCGATGGCGCACATGGTGTGGGGCAAGGGCGGGCTGCTGAACGCATTTTCCGGCGGCCGCGTGCCGTGCTTCGATTTCGCCGGCGGCACGGTGGTGCACATCACCAGCGGCGTATCGGCGCTGGTTTGCGCCATCTATCTCGGCAGGCGCATCGGGTTTCCCAGCAACGCCATGAAGCCGCACAACCTGGTGATCTCCACCATCGGCGCCGGCATGCTGTGGGTGGGCTGGTTCGGCTTTAATGCCGGCAGCGCGCTGGCGGCCAGCGGTCTGGCCAGCAGCGCGTTCGTGGCCACCCACTTCGGGGCCTCGGCCGCCACGCTGGCGTGGATGACGGTGGAGTGGATGGACGCCGGCAAACCGAGCGTGCTCGGCGCCATCTCCGGCTGTGTGGCGGGACTGGTGGCCATCACGCCGGCTTCCGGTTTCGTCAAACCCTTCCCGGCGATGCTGATCGGCATCTGCGCGGGCGTGCTGTGCTATTTCATGGTCACGCGGGTGAAGCGCAAGTTCGCTTATGACGACGCGCTGGATGCCTTCGGCGTGCACGGCGCGGGCGGTACGCTGGGTGCGCTGCTCACCGGCGTCTTCGCCACCAGCGCCATCAACGACGGGCTGAAGAACGCGGCCGGCACAGTGCAGCCGCTCGGCCTGGTGGACGGCAACGGCGGCCAGGTTCTCAACCAACTGGGGGGCACGGCCATCGCCTGGGTCCTGGCCATCGTGGGCACGCTGGCGATCCTCAAGATTGTCGACGTTACCATCGGCCTGCGCGTCACCAAGGAGCAGGAAAGCGACGGCCTGGATCTCAGCATGCACAACGAGGAGGGATATGTTTTCGAGAACTAGCCGCAGACCTGTTACGGTGAGCATATGAAGAAAATCGAGGCGGTGATCCAGCCGTTCAAACTGGACGAGGTGAAGGAAGCGCTGAAGAGTATCGGCATCGATGGCATGACGATCACGGAGGTCCGCGGGCACGGACGGCAGAAGGGTCACAAAGAGGTTTACCGCGGGCAGGAGTACAACGTGGATCTGCTGCCCAAGGTCAAGTTGGAACTGGTGGTGCCCTCCGAGCGGGCCGATGAGATCGTGAACACCATTATCGCCGCCGCGCGCACCGGCAAGATCGGCGATGGCAAGATCTTCCTCTACGAGGTGCAGGAAGCCATACGGATTCGTAATGACGATCGCGGCGAATCAGCCATCTAAGGACAGTGCGTCGCGCATCCGCCAGCAATTTCTGGCGAGCGGCGACGCGCTGACCGCGCTTGCCGAGCGTTCCGCGGAAGTGGATCGCCTGGTGATGGAGGCCGCGGATCGCCTGCTGTTTCCCGGCGTCACGGGCACGGTGGCGGTGCTGGCGGTGGGCGGGTACGGCAGGCGGCAACTCTTCCCTTACTCCGACATCGATCTGCTTCTGCTGTTTCCCTCGGAACGGCCCCTGATGGCCGCCAAGGAGGCGATTTCGGCATTTCTGCAGCATCTGTGGGACGCCGGGCTGCGCATGAGCCATTCGGTGCGCACCCCCGACGAATGCGTCGAGGTGCACGATTCCAACACCGAGCTAAATATCAGCCTGCTGGATCAGCGCTTTCTCACCGGCGACCGAACGCTTTACGCCGGGCTGGCCGACCGCCTGCCGCGCTTCATCCACGGCAATCGCGACGCGCTGGTGCGCAATCTGGCGCAACTCACGCGCGACCGCCACAGCAAGTACGCCGGCACGTTTTACCATCTGGAGCCGAACGTCAAGGACACGCCCGGCGGCCTGCGCGATTCCCAACTGGTCTGCTGGCTGGGCCAGTTGCGCGACGGCGCCGCCGACCCCGGAGCCGAACTGCGCGAGGCCTATCACTTCCTGGCCCGCCTGCGCTGCTATCTGCACATCCAGACCGGCCGCGACAACAATTTGCTTACCTTCGACGCGCAGGATGCGCTGGCCGAGCACTGGCATCTGCCGGGCGCGGCGCAGTGGATGCGCGAATACTACCGGCACTCGCGGGCCATTTACCGCGCCGCGGTGCGCGCTCTGGAAACCGGCGAAGGCCAGACCAGCTCCCTGTTCGCCCAATTTCGCGATTTCCGCTCGCGCGTTTCCAACGCCGAGTTCAGCGTGCACCGCGAACGCGTCCATTTCCGCGCGCCGCAGCGGCTGGACGTGGAGCCCGAACTCGCCCTGCGCCTGTTTGAATTCGTGGCGCGCCACGGCGTGCGCCTCTCGTCGGAAGCCGAGCAGCGCATCGAAGCGCGCCTGCCGCGCCTGCGCGACCACTTCCTGAACACGCAGCCGCTGTGGACGGTGCTCAGCCAGTTGCTCGCGCTGTCGCACGCGCCCGCCGCGGTGCGCGCCATGCACGAAACCGGCGTGCTCACGGCGATCTTCCCCGAACTGGCCGAGATCGAGTGCCTGGTGATTCGCGACTTCTTCCATCGCTACACGGTGGACGAGCACACCCTGGTGACGCTGCAGAACCTCTGGAGCCTGCGCACCGCCACCGATCCCTGGCTGCGCACGTTCCGGGACCTGCTGGCGGAGATCAAAGATCCGGGCGTGCTCGCCTTCGCGCTGCTGTTTCACGACGCCGGCAAGGGCGCGGTCGCCGAAGGCCACATCGACGCGTCGCTCGGTCTGGCGCAGGACCCCATGACGCGCATCCAGATGCCCTGGCAGGATCGCGACATGGTGATGTTCCTGATCGCCCGGCACCTGGACCTGTCCGCCGCCATGTTCTCGCGCGACGTCTTCGATCCGCAGACCATCCGCGACGTGGCCCACCAGATGGGCACGGTGGAGCGCCTCAAGGTGCTTACCCTGCTGACCTACGCCGATATCAGCGCGGTGAATCCCACCACCATGACCCCGTGGCGCGCCGAGCAGCTCTGGCAACTCTACCTCATGGTCTACAACGAGCTCACGCGCGAACTCGAGACCGAGCGCATCGAAACCGTCCCCACGGGCTCGCCGGAGCGCATCGCCTTCCTGCAAGGCTTCCCCGTGCGCTATCTGCGCACCCACTCGGAAGGCGAGATCGACGAGCACATGGCGCTCGAAGAGAAGAGCCGCAAGCGCGGCGTGGCGGTGGACATCCGCAGACTGGAGTCGGCGTGGCAACTGACGCTGGTGGCGCACGATCGCCCCGGCCTGTTCGCCGCGGTGGCCGGGACGCTCTCCTGTTTCGGCATGAACATCCTGAAGGCGGAGGCTTTCGGCAACCTGCGCAGCCTGGTGCTGGACACGTTCACGTTCGCCGACCCGGCGCGCACGCTGGACCTCAATCCCAGCGAGGTGGAGCGTCTGCATGCCACCGTCGAGCGCGTGCTCGCCGGCAAGGCGGACGTGAAGGAACTGCTGCGCCACCGTCCGAAACCGGTGCTGCCCAGCCGCAAGGCGGGCATTGCGGCGCGCGTGGCGTTCGATTCCGAAGCCAGCAGTACGGCGACGCTGGTCGAGATTGTGGCGGAGGACCGGCCGGGGTTGCTGTACGATCTGGCGACGGCGATCAGCGCCAACGGAGGGAACATCGAGGTGGTGCTGATCGACACGCAGGCGCACAAGGCGATCGACGTCTTCTATGTGACGGCCGACGGCGGCAAGCTGAATGCGGAGAGGCAGGCGGCGATCCGCGTGGCGGTGGAGAAGGCGGCGGGGGTGGGGGGGC
>JBEKDV010000456.1:0-9789 GCA_050014175.1 Candidatus Solibacter sp.
GGCCGATGCGGTAGGAAATGTTGCCGCCGTTGCCATCGACGTAGGCCCGTTGCCAAAGTTTCCGGCCCACCGCGCAGATCTCTTCCTTCACGGCTTCCGCTTCGGGCGAGGTGAACAGGTCCTGCATAGCACCGCTGCCGGCGCCGGTGGCGGCAACCGTCTGGCTCGCCGCCGGAGTTTTGGCGCCGCGCCGCAGGGAGATGCGCCGTTGTTCCATGAACTCCAGCGCCGACGGGGTCACCAAGGCACTCTCGCTGAGCAGCAGTTCGGTGGTGTCGGCCTGCGCCGCCGCGGCGACGTCCCCCAGGGTGATGACTTTTTCTTTGGTAAGGTCGATGGACTTCATTCTTTGATCCTGTGCTAAAGAATCCGTAAGGCGCCGTTGCCGATTACCATGCGGCGCTGCCGCGTGAAGGTCATGGGCGTGGTCACACCCTCGCCGGTGGGCGTGGCGATGCTGTGGCTGAGATAACTGGGCAGGTTGAGCGAGGCGAAGCAGGGCGCGTTCTGCACGAACAGCGTGGCATTCAGGGCGCGCGCCATTCTGGTGGCGTTGTCCAGGTTGCGGGTATGAATCATGGCGGTGTGCCGGTGTCCGTGTTCGGCGCGCACCGAGGCCTGGATGGCGGAATCCACGTCGGGCACGCGCACCACGGGCAGGAACGGCATCATCTGTTCCTGCTGGACGAAGGCGTGGTCCTCGGTGGTTTCGCCAAAGAGCAGGTCCGTGCCCGCCGGCACGCGCACCCCCGCCGCCTCGGCCAGAACCGCCGCATCTTTGCCGATGAGGTCGCGTTTGAGGTGCGGTTGGCGCGCGCCGTTGCCATCGTAGGTGAACGTGAAGGCGGCGTTGGTCAGGGCCTCGATGGCCCGGGCGTCCAGTTGGAAGGCTCCGGCGCGCCGCATGCTGGCCACAAACGAGTCGGCGGCCGAGGCCACGACGAACACTTCTTTCTCGCCGATGCACAACAGGTTGTTGTCGAAGGATGCGCCCTGGATAATGGCCTTCGCCGCCGCGTCCGGATCGGCGGTTTCGTCCACCACCACGGGCGGATTTCCGGGACCGGCGGCGATCACGCGCTTGCCGTACTTCATAGCCGCCTGGACCAACGCGGGCCCGCCGGTGGCGCAAATCAGCGCGACATCGGGATGTTCAAAAATCCGTTCGGCGTTCTGAATGGTCGCCTCTCGGGCCATGGTGAGCACGTTGGCGACGCCCAGTTCCCGCTGAATCTCGCGGTTGAACATCTGCAGAGCGCGCGCCGCCACCCTGACGCCGGACGGGTGCGGGCTGAACACCGCGGTGTTGCCGGCGGCCAGAATATTGATCGCGTTGCTGGCCATGGTGGGCACGGAATGGGTGGCTGGCAGGACCATTCCGATCACGCCCCACGGGGCGTACTCGACGAGGCAGAGGCCCGGCGCATCCGAACTGGCATCGCTTCGCATGGCCGCCGTGCCCAGAACATAGCGGATATTGCGCAGCTTAACGGCTTTGTGATCGGCGCGGCCGATTTTGGTCTCGGCCAGCTCGACGCGCGCCAACTCATCGGCATTGTCGTGGCAAATGCGGCGGATGATGGCGTTCATGCGCTCGCGGTCTTCCAGGCCCATGGAGGCTACGCGCGGTTGCGCCGCGGCCGCCGCCTGAACTGCCTGATCGACGGTCTCGAAAACGCCATCTTCGCCCTCGCCGGCGGCCGCGGAAGGTGGCGACAGGCGCCCTTCGAGGCGCGCCACCACCTCGCGTGCGATGGCCTGAATCAGTTCCTGATCGACGATCATCGATTTTCTCCGTCGCTTATGGTTGACATGGGTTTACTTGATGAGCTCGATGTCATTGGTTAGGTGCAGGCCGCAGGCGTTGGCTTCGTCCGTGTCCATATGGACGTTCAAGCGCGACGCCGGATCGATGCGCACATGGACACGCTGGAAGGTGACGGCGGACGCGCCCCCGACGCGCAGTTTCATCAGGTCGCCGTGGCGCACTTGATAATACGCGGCGTCCGGCGGATTCATGTGGACGTGGATGGCGGCGCGAATCACGCCCTCCTTCAGTTCCAGCACGCCGTGCGGACCCATCAGCAGAGCGCCCGGAGTGCCCGCGATATCGCCCGAAAGACGGATGGGGAGATTGTCGAATCCCAGGCTGATAGCGTCGGTGAACGCCAGTTCCACCTGCGTTTTCTTGCGCAGCGGCCCCAGGATTCGCAGGTTCGAGATCAGCCGGCTGCGCGGGCCGATGATCGTCACCGTTTCCTGGGCGGCGAAATTGCCTTCCTGGAAGAGAGGACGGTGGACCTTGAGCTCGTAACCGGGGCCGAACAGCGTCTCCAGGTCTTCGTGGCTGAGGTGCAGGTGACGCGCGGAGGCATCCACGCGAAGCTGGGGAGCTTCCGGCCGGCTGGGGGAACCGGTGCGCGCCAGGACGATCTGGCGTACGATCCGCTCGATCTCCGAACGGCTGGCCGTGCCACCCTGCGATGCGAGATTTAGGCCGTCTTTTGACATGATTCAGTTGGAGACCTGAGGCACAGCGCGATTAAAGCTTATGGTAAACGATTTGCACGCCTTGGGGTTCCGCGGGGTGGCGAACGCTGCTTTTGGGCAACGTTGGCGAAGAGCATCGCCGTCTGCGATTCGGGCGCGCTTCACCGAGCCCATGCTCATTTGCGCCGGCCCGCCGGAGAGGCGGCTCAGTGCTGGATCGGAATCACTACCGGACCGGGCGGCGAGGAATTGATGCTCGCCGGCGAGGTAACCCCGTTGATGGAAACCGAGATGGGGTACACGCCAGGCGGCAGCGAGGCAAAATCCTGCGGCACCGTGAAGTTGATTTGGAATTCTCCCACCGCCACCAGCGCGGCGGCGCTCGCCGGAATGGTGACGCTGCCGATGGTCACCGTCACGCCGCTCAATAACGTGGTCGTGACCGGTGTTCCCGCGGGCGAGGGAGCTAACCCGGTGGCATAGAGTTCCACAAAATCGCCGGGGACGGCGTTGCGGAACGCCGTGCCATTCGACGGATCGGCGGCGATCTTGCCATCCGTGTAGAAGACGGCGGCCGCGTAGTTGGTGCCGCCCAGGGTAATCGGGAAAATGCCGGGCGAGTTGGTGGCGGCTGCGGCGGTGACGGAATTGCTCGTCTGGCCATTGGCGATGACCTGCACGGACGCCGTGCCGGTGATTCCCGCCGGTACCTGGAAACTGATCTGCGTGGGGCTGATGTAATACACGGCCGCGGGCTGGTTGTTGACCATCACCTGAACGCCGCTCAGGTTGGTGGGCAGGCTGTAGCCGGTGAAATCGGATGTGGCCCAGATGCGCGTGGTGGTGCTGAGGTTCGTGCCCTTAACCTGCGCCCAGGATCCCGGCACCAGCCCTCCGGCAACATACGTCGCGCCATTGGCCAGAGTGCCCGATTGCAGGGTGGGCTCTACGGTTGGTGCGATCTTGGCGACAAAGCCGTGGGAGCAGCAGGAGGGGTTGTAGCTGGCGGTCGTCTGGAATGCGCCGGGAGTCGTGATCAGGCCCGGGCCGAGGTTATTGCCGGCGAGATAGATGTCGCCGGCGGAATCGACTACGAGGCCGGCCGGACTCGATTCGCTGAGCCCGCCCGAACCGATATACGTGGAGAACAGCAGGTTCGCGCCCGTGGGGTCAAGCTCGGCGACGACCAACTGCATGTCTCCGCCGTTTCCGGCCGTCTGAACGGGATTGAACAATGGGAAACCCGATCCGGCTTGTCCCATGATATAGACGTTCCCCTTCCCATCCAACTGGATGGGTCCCGTGAAGTATAACCCGTCGCTTCCATCGCTCTTACTGCCGCCCACAAAGGTGGACCACAGGATGGCGCTGCCGGTAGGATTCAGCTTGGTCACGTGGGCCGCCGCGCAGATCCGATTCACACCGCAGACCGTCGAATAAGCGCCGTTCGTCACGGGAAAATCCGAAGAATTGGTATATCCGACAATATAGGCATTGCTGGCGCTATCGATGGTGATGCCGCTGATGTAGTCGCCTGTATTCCCGGTTTTCCCACCCAGGTAGGTGGCGTAGGCCAGCGTTACTCCACCGGCGGAAGTGACCGGATTGAACTTGGCGACGAAGCCGCGGTAAGCCTCCACATAGGTTCCAGTGCTGCCTCCGATGCTGCCCAGAGGAGCGCTCGTAGGCTGATAGGCGCCGGCGGTGGTCTGCAGGTCGCCGGCCTTGGTCTCGCCAACCAGATAGAAGTAGCCGCTGGCATCCACCGTTACGCCGGTGCCCCATGTATCGCCGCAACCCGTCTTGCACGCAAATCCATTCAAGTCGCCGAAGATCGTGGAATAGAGCAGGTGGGCGCCGGTGGGATCGAACACCGTGACGAAGGCGTATTGGGGCGAGCCCCCGCCAGTTTGGGTTCCGCCGATTACCGCGCCGCTGGTAGTGGGAAAGCAGGATTGGGTTGGGGTGCAATACTCGCTTTCGTTGCCGGCAATGTAAGCGCGGCCGGCGCCATCCACGGCAATGGCAGTTGCGTACGCATTATTGTAGCCGCCCAGAAATGTCGAGTAGACAAGGCCGGTTCCGGTGGGATTCAGCTTGGTCACAAATGCGGAAATGTTACCGGCGTTGAACGTCTGGTACGCTCCGGCGGTTGTCGGGAAAGTGGCCGAGTTTGTCTCACCGGTCACGTAGGCGCTGCCACTGGAGTCCACCGCTATGGCGTAGCCTTCGTCATTGACGTCGCCGCCCAAATAGGTGGAATAAACCAGCGAACTGGCATCCGGACTGAATTTGGTCACAAAAGCCGAACGCCGCGACCCGGGATTGATGCCCGGCTTCGCGCCCTGATAAGCGTTCTTGGTTGGGAAGTCCAGCGAGTTGGTGTAGCCCGTCACATACGCACTGCCGGCGCTATCGACCGCGAGGCCCTGCGACGTACCGTTCGGACCGTTATCGAGATTCCACCCGATGTTATCGGTGCCGCTCCCGGCAAGATAACTGGCATAGCTGAGCACCGGGTCGATGATCAGCGCCTGGGAATGGTTATAGCTGCCCAGGCGGAAGCGTACCTGGTTCCCGGCCACGGTGAACCGCCCTTCGACGCGAATCTTCTTGTCTCCATCCATCTGGTACAGCACCGGCTTCTTGAAGCTGGCCGGCCCGTTGGCCGCGCTCAGCACCAGATTGCCCTCCGCATCGACTCTGGCGCGGGCGCCGTCGATGCGCCAGCCGATGCGGCTCGGGTCGGCGCCGGGCGCCACCACAAAATCGTACTCCAACTGGCGCTGATTGCCGTAAAAGACCAGATCCACGCCGGAATAGACCTGGGGATACTGGACCTTGCCATAGGTCGAAATGCCGGAGCGCCAGTTCTTCGGGTTGCTGCCGATGAAGTAGCTCACCACGCCGGGCTGCGGAGACACTCCTACTGCGTTGGCCTTGGCATTTGCCCCGATCAGACTCATGCGCAGGGTGTCGACGAACGCGGCCGGTGCCGCCTGTTGCCGCTCCAGGTTCAGCACGACCTCGCCCGGAGCGAGGAAAAGCGCGTAGCCGGTACCGCGCGAGAGGAACTGAACGGCGGAGTCCGTCTGCCCCTGGTTAGGCTCGAAACTCAAAGGCACGCTCATGAGCTTCGCTTGGGTGCGGTTCGCGGCTGGCGCCGCCTGCCGCCGGTTCTCGTTCGCGGCCGCGTAGGCGCGCGGCCAGCCAAGGCCAAAGCAGATGGTAAGTATCGCGAGCGCCGTTACTGCCCGAAGCGCACGCGGCTGGAGTGCCACCGAAGACCGTTCGCTTGTCATACTCGTTGTCCTTCCTTCCGGACTTCACCAGCCGGGAATACCGTCTTGGGATTCCTGGCCACAATAAAGCATAACTCCAACGGGTCAATCGGAGCTGTTTATCTCATTGGTTCCATCGCGAGCGACTCCGGTGGCCCGTGAACGGCCCGCCGCAGAGGCGGCTCAGTGCTGGATCGGAATCACTACCGCTCCTGGCGGCGAGGAATTGATGCTCGCCGGCGACGTCACCCCGTTGAAGGAAATCGAAATCGGGTACACGCCGGCCGGCAGCGAAGCAAAATCCTGCGGCACCGTGAAGTTGATTTGGAATTCCCCCACCGCCACCAGCGCGGCGGCGCTCGCCGGAATCGTCACGCTGCCAATCGTCACCGTCACCCCGCTCATTAACGTCGTCGTGACCGGTGTGCGGAAGACGGCGGCCGCATAATTGGTTCCGTTTACGGTCACCGGGAAAATGCCGGGCGAGTTGGTGGCGGCCGCGGCGGTGACGAGGTTGCTCACCACGCCGTTGACGATTACCTGGACGGTGGCCGTGCCGGTGATTCCCGAAGGCACCTGGAAACTGATCTGTGTGGGGCTGATGTAGTACACGGCCGCAGCCTGGTTGTTGACCATCACCTGCGTTCCGCTGAGGTTGATAGGCAGGGTACTGCCGGTGAAATCGGATGTGGCCCAGATGCGCGAGGTGGTAGCGAGGTTGATGCCCTTGACCTGCGCCCAGGATCCCGGCACCAGCCCTCCGGCAACATAGGTCGCGCCATTGGCGAGAGTGCCGGATTGCAGCGTGGGCAGAGGAGTCGGTGCGATCTTGGCGACAAAGCCGTTCCCTTTCTGGCAGCACGAGCCGTCGCTGGAGGTCGTCTGGAATGCGCCGGGAGTGGTGATCAGGTCCGGACCGCTGGTATTGCCGGCAACGTAGATGTTGCCGGCGGAGTCGACTGCAAGTCCGGCTGGACTGGTGGTATCGAGCCCATTATTGGATCCAATGGTTGTGGAGAACAGCAGGTTGCTGCCCGTGGGGTCGAGTTCGGCAACGAGCAACTGCGCGCTTCCGCTGGTTGGGGTTGACTCGACGGGATTCACCATCGGGAAGCCTGAGCCCCCGCCATTATGCCCGATGATGTAAATGTTCCCGTTCCCATCCAACTGGATGGGGCCAGTAAAGAACAGCGCGTCGCCGCCATCGGCCCTGGCGGCTCCCACATAGGTGGACCAGAGGATGGCGGTGCCGTAAGGATTCAGCTTGGTGACGTGGGCCGCCGCGCAGATCCGATTCACACCGCAGACCGTCGAATAAGCGCCGCTGGTCACCGGAAAATCCGAAGAATTGGTATATCCGACAATATAGGCATTGCCGGCGCTATCGATGGCGATGCCACTGATGAAGTCGCCCGTGTTTCCAGTTTTCCCGCCCAGGTAGGTGGCGTAGGCCAGCGACGCTCCACTTGCGGAAGTCACGGGATTGAACTTGGCGACGTAGCCGCGGTAAGCCTCCAGATATTGTGTGGGGCTGGGGTAGAGAGGAGCGCCCGTAGGCTGAACGACGCCGGCGGTAGTTGGCAGCTTGGCGGACTGGGTTTCGCCGACTAGATAGAAGTTGCCGTTCGAATCCACCGTGACCCCGGTGCCGTATGTGTCGCCACAGCCATTTTTGCAAGCGAAATCCAAGTCGCCGAAGAGAGTGGAATAGACCAGGTGGGCGCCGCTGGGATCGAACACCGTGACGAAGGAGAATTGGGCGTCGCCTCCGACCGGTTGGGTACCGCCGATTACCGCGCCGCCGGTGGTGGGAAAGCAGGATTGGAATGTAAAGGGTTGGGCTCTGTCGCAGGCCTCCGCCTCGTTGCCGGCAATGTAGGCGCGGCCGGCCCCATCCACGGCAATGGCGGTTGCGTACGCCCACGAGGCGTAGCCGCCAAGAAATGTCGAGTAGACAATGCCCGTTCCGGTGGAATTCAGCTTGGTCACAAATGCGGACGTGAGAGAGGTGTTGCAGCCCGGTGACGCGGAGGACGCCCCTGTATTGTTAGGTTCGGGGTTGCAGACTGTCTGGTACGCTCCGGCGGTTACCGGGAAATCGGGCGAGCCTGTCTCACCGGTCACGTAAGCGCTGCCACTGGAGTCCACCGCGATGGCGTAGGCGTAGTCATAGCCGTTGCCGCCCAGATAGGTGGAATAAACCAGCGAACTGCCATCCGGACTGAATTTCGTCACAAAGGCCGAAGGCCATTGCCCGGGACTGACGCCCGTCACTTTCGCCGGAGGCGCGCTTTTATAAGGGTTCTTCGTTGGAAAGTCTATGGAGAAGGTGTAGCCCGCCACATACGCACTGCCCGCGCTGTCCACTGCGAGACCTTGTGACGTACCGCTCGAACCGTTATCGAGCGGACGCCCGATGTTATCGGTGCCGGTGCCGCCAAGATAGGTGGCATAGCTGAGCACGGGATCGATGATCAGCGCCTTGGAACGGTCGTAGGTGCCAAGCTGGAAGCGTACCTGGTTGCCGGCCACGGCGAACGAGCCGTCGACGCGGATCTTCCTGTCTCCATCCAGTTGGTACACCACCGGCTTCTCGAAGGTGGCCGGACCGTTGGGCGCATGCAGAACCGAATTGCCCGCCGCGTCGACGCTCGGGCGAGCTCCGTCGATCCGCCAGGCGATGCGGCTGGGGTCGGCCCCGGGAGCGACCACAAAATCGTACTCCAACTGGCGCTGATTCCCGTAAAAGACCAGATCCACGCCGGGGTAGACCTGGCGATACTCGACCTTGGAGTAGGTCGGGATGCCGGAGCGCCAGTTCTTCGGGTCGTTGCCGATGAAGTAGCTCACCACGCCGGGCTGCGGGGCCAGTCCTACTGCGTTGGCCATGGGATTTGCCCCGATCAGGCTCATGCGCAAGGTATCGACGGACGCGGCTTGGGGCGTGTGCCCCTTCGCCGCGGCCGGGACCGGCTGTTGCCGCTCCAGGTTCAGGACGACCTTGCCCGGAGTGAGGAAGAGCGTGTAGCCGGTACCGCGCGAGAGGAACTGAACGGCCGAGTCCGTCTGCCCCTGGTTAGGCTCGAAACTCAATGGCACGCTCAGGAGCTTCGCTTGGGGGCGGTTCGCGGCTGGCGCCGCCTGCCGCTGCTTATCGTTCGAGGCCGCGGAAGCGCGCGGCCAGCCAAGGCCAAAGCAGATGGAAAGTATTGCGAGCGCCGTTACTGCCCGAAGCGCACGCGGCTGGAGTGCAACCGAAGACCGTTCGCTGGTCATACTCGTTGTCCTTCCTTCCGGACTTTACCAGCCGGGAATACCGTTTTGGGATTCCTGGCCACAATAAAGCATAACCCCAACGCGTCAATCGGAGCTGTTTATCTCATTGGTTCCATCCCGAGCGACTCCGGTGGCCCGTGAACGGCCCGCCGCAGAGGCGGCTCAGTGCTGGATGGGAATCACTACCGCTCCCGGCGGCGAGGAATTGATGCTCGCCGGCGACGTGACCCCGTTGATGGAAATCGAGATGGGGTACACGCCTGCCGGCAGCGAGGCAAAATCCTGCGGCACGGTGAAGTTGATTTGGAACTCTCCCACCGCCACCAGCGCGGCCGCGCTCGCCGGAACGGTGGCAGAGCCAATGGTCACCGTCACGCCACTCAATAACGTCGTCGAGACCGGTGTTCCCGCGGGCGATGGAGCTAAGCCGGTGGCGAAGAGTTGCACAATATCGCCGGGGACGGCGTTGCGGAACGCGGCGCCATTCGACGGGTCGGCGGCGATCTTGCCATCCAGGAAGACCGCGGCCGCGTAGTTCGTGCCACCCAGCGTAATCGGGAAGATGCCCGGCGAGTTGGTGGCGGCCGCGGCCGTGATGGTATTGCTCACCACGCCGTTGACGATTACCTGTACGGTGGCCGTGCCGGTGATTCCCGCCGGCACCTGGAAACTGATCTGCGTGGGGCTGATGTAGTACACGGCCGCCGCCTGGTTGTTGACCGTCACTTGCGTTCCGCTCAGG
>JBEKDV010000457.1:0-6187 GCA_050014175.1 Candidatus Solibacter sp.
AACCTCTGTATCCGATGGGGCGGCAATAGGCGCTATCCGAACACCACCGGGTATTATCAGCTCGAACTGAAAATCTTCCCGCCGGTCTCCTCCACGTAGGGGAACCACCGTGAGGCTTGTAAGGGCCTACAGGAAGTCAGTACCACCGCACACGCAACGCTTGCTGGCCAGCAAGAAAACTGTTGTGGCCGCGCGAGTGGTGCGCGCGGCCTCTTTCCAATTTGAAAGTAGCATGGGAGAACCGGCGTTTCCGGGCGGAATCCCGCTAAGTGATTGAGGGGATTGAGACGATTTATTTTTTGTTTGCGAAATGTCAAGGCGTGATACTACCCAACACTACAGCTCGTTGCGCGCCGGTGGCCGACGGCAGGTTGGCGGGCCTGCGGCGCCAGGTCTCATGCGCCAGGACGGCGAAGGCAATGGCTTCCTTGGCATCGGCGTCGATGCCGTGGTCGGTGGAAGTCGAGATATCGATGCCGGGCAGGAAGCCGGCGAGGTGAACCATAATCTGCGGGTTGTGAGTGCCGCCGCCGCTGGCGATGAGGTCGGCGGGCCCGGGCACGGCGCGCCGCACGGCGAGAGCGATGGTGGCGGCGGTGAGCACGGTGGCGGTGGCGATGAGATCGGGCAGGGGCGCACCGGATTGCCGCAAGCGCGCGAGGAACTCGACGCCGTATTGCTCGCGGCCGGCGCTCTTGGGCGGCCGGCGGCGGTAGTAGGCGTCGCGCAGTAAGTCATCGAGCAGCGGGCGGACGACGTTGCCCGAGGCAGCGATCCTGCCGCCGCGATCGCAGTTCAGTTTGCCGGCGGAGAACTCGCGCGCCAGGGCATCGATCACCATGTTGCCGGGGCCGGTATCGAAGGCCACCACGTCTTGCGGTGCGCAGGCCGCCGGGATCACGGTGATGTTGGCGATGCCGCCGATATTGAGCGCCACGCGGGTGCGCCGCGGGTGGCGGAAGAGCAGGTAGTCGACGAACGGAACCAGCGGCGCGCCCTGTCCGCCGGCGGCGATATCGCGGGCGCGGAAGTTCGAGACCACCGGGACGCCGGTGCGTTCGGCGAGGACGGCCGGCTCGCCGAGCTGCAGGGTGTTGGAGCGGCCTTCGTGAAAGATGGTCTGGCCGTGGCAGCCGATGAGGTCCACCGGGCCGAACCGCTTGACGGCGGCCAGCACGGCTCGCGCGTAGAGTTCGGCAAGCTGGAAATTCAGGCGGGAGATGGCCGCCGTGTGGGTCGGGCAGTTCGAGACTCCCAGAATTGCCGCGCGCACCGCGGCGGGATACGGCGTCGAGGTGAAGCCGATGGTTTCGATGCGGCGGCCGCGGATGTCTACGATGGCGACATCGATGCCGTCCAGCGAAGTGCCGCTCATGATGCCGGCGACTCTCATGAAGGCTCCGACGACAGGTTGGTTGACAGGCCACGCTGCGCGATGGCCTGTCCCACCTGGCTTGCCTCTTGGCTTGCCACTTTGCTCATGGCCGCTTCAGCTCCTTTTGCAGCTCGCTGAGCAATTGCAGGGCTTCGATGGGGCGCAGTTCGTCGAGGTTGAGGCCGCGTATGCGCTCGGCGATGCCGTAGCCCACGGGTTCGAACATCTGGATCTGCACGGGGCCGTGATCTTCGGCTTTGACCAGTTCCTCGCTGACCACGTGCTCGGTGCGCTCGTGGAGCTTGAGGACTTCACGGGCGCGCTCGATCACACTGAGCGGCAGGCCGGCGAGGCGCGCCACCTCGATGCCGTAGCTGCGGTCCGCCTTGCCGCGCTCGACCTTGCGCAGGAAGATGATGTGGTCGCCGGCCTCCTTGACGCTGACCATGAGATTGCGCACGCCGGTGAGCTGCTCGGCGAGCTCGGTGAGCTCGTGATAGTGGGTCGCAAAAAGCGTCTTGGCGCGGGTGCGGGTGTGGATGTGCTCCACCACGCTCCAGGCGAGGGCGAGGCCATCGTAGGTGGCGGTGCCGCGGCCGATTTCGTCGAGCACGATGAAGCTGCGGGAGGTCGCGGTGTTCAGAATGACGGCGGTTTCGGTCATCTCCACCATGAAGGTGGAGCGGCCGCGCGCCAGGTTGTCACTGGCGCCGATGCGGGTGAAGATGCGGTCGATGATGGGCAGGCAGGCGGATTCGGCGGGCACGAAGGAGCCGGTCTGGGCGAGGATGGCGATGAGCGCGGCCTGGCGCAGGTAGGTGCTTTTGCCGCCCATGTTGGGGCCGGTGATGATGGCGATCAGATCGGTGGAATCGTTGAGGTAGAGATCGTTGGGGATGAAGCGTCCGGCCTCCTGGTCGGCGAGGCGCTCGATGACGGGGTGGCGTCCGGCGAGTATACGCATCTCGCCGCGCATTTCGCCGGAATCGGAGAAGCTGGGGCGCTGGTAGCGGTTTTCGGCGGCGACCTGGGCGAGCGAGGCGGTGACGTCGAGCTCGGCGACGGCGGCGGCGGTGGCGCGTATGCGCTGGGCGTGCGCGGCGGCGCGTTTGCGGACGTCGGCGAAGAGTTCCTTTTCGAGGGTGAGGATCTTGTCCTCGGCGTCGAGCACCTTGCGCTCGTAATCCTTCAACTCGGGGGTGGTGAAGCGTTCGGCGTTGGCGAGGGTCTGCTTGCGTTCGTAATCGGCGGGGGCGAGATGCCGGTTGGCATTGGTGATCTCGATGTAGTAGCCGAATACATTGTTGAATCGCACCTTGAGGGAGGCGATGCCGGTGCGCTGGCGTTCGCGGGTCTCGATCTGGGCGATGTACCGCTTGCCGTTCTGGCTGAGGTCGCGGAGGAGGTCGAGTTCGGGGTGATATCCGGCGCGGATGGTTCCGCCATCGACGAGGTTGACCGGCGGTTCATCGGCGATGGCTTCGAGGATGAGGGTAGCGACGTCGGCGAGTTCGTCGAGGCGGTCGTGGAGGTTGCGCAGGCGGGCGGCCTGCTGGGTGTCGAAGCAGCGTTTGAGCGCGGGGATTTTTTCCAGCGAGCGGCCGAGAGAGAGGACGTCGCGGGGGTTGGCGGAGCCGAGGGTGACTTTGGCGAGGAGGCGTTCGAGATCGAGGATGGTGGCGAGTTGCTTGCGCAATTCGGCGCGCAGGATGGTTTGCTGGCGCAGTTCGCCGACGGCATCGAGGCGCTGCTCGATTTCGGCGCGGTCCATGGAGGGGCGGAGGAGGCGCTGGCGGAGGAGGCGGCCGCCCATGCCGGTGAGGGTCTGATCGAGCACGCCGAGGACGGTGAGTTGGGCTTGCGGGACGCCGGCATCGGCGGCGAAGAGGGGCTCGAGCAATTCGAGATTGCGGACGGTGACGGCGTCGAGGACCATGGAATCGGCGCGGTCGTAGTAGGTGGGGCGGTCGAGATGGTCGAGGGCGGCGCGTTGGGTGTCGCGGAGGTAGTGGAGGATGGCTCCGGCGGCGCCGACGGCGGCGGGGCGAGCGGCGAGGCCGCAGCCATCGAGGGAGAGCAGCTTGAAGTGATCGCGCAGGGTGCGGTCGGCGTAATCCTGGGTGAAGACCCAGTCTTCGAGCTCGGTGCGCACGAAGCGCGCGCCCGGGCGATCTTCGCCGGTGAGGAGGGGCAGGCCGGTGGGGAAGAGGACTTCGCGCGCGCCGAGGTGTTCGAGGGCGCCAGAGACTTCGGCGGGGTCCATGTCGGTGACCTTGAACTCGCCGGTAGAGACATCGACGTGGGCGACGGCGGAGCGGGCGCCACGGTCGCAGACGGCGGCGAGGAAGTTGTTCTCGCGGGAGCGCACGAGGGCAGCGTCCATGGCGGTGCCGGGGGTGACGACGCGCATGAGCTCGCGCTTGACGAGGCCCTTGGCGGTTTTGGGATCTTCCACCTGGTCGCAGATGGCGACGCGGTATCCCTTCTGAATGAGGCGCGAGATGTAGCCCTCGGCGGCATGGAAGGGGACGCCGCACATGGGGATGGCGGCGCCCTTTTCCTTGTTGCGGGAGGTGAGGGTGATTTCCAGTTCGCGGGCGGCGACGACGGCGTCCTCGAAGAAGAGCTCGTAGAAATCGCCGAGGCGGAACATGAGCAGGGCATTGGGGACCTGCTGCTTGATGTGGTTGTACTGCCGCATGAGCGGCGTGGAGGCTTCACTCATGGGGAGGGGGGTCCGAGGGGGAGGTTGTGAATCTGACGCGGAGGCGCGGAGGCGCGGAGGAAGACGCGGAGCTCTATGCCACGGATGGTGCCCGTGGTGGAAGGGGATGGGAAACCTGAGAAGAATGCCCCCACGAATGGGGGCATGGCAGCCTGAAAGGCTACTCCACAGGGCGAGGTTTCCGGAGGGAAAACAGCCGCTAGGGGGTCTGACTGGCGAGAAGCGGGTCCAGGGGGACCCGCGCGGACCAGGGGGTCCGCCCCACCAACGCGAGTGAGATTCTCCAGCGGCATCCGGTCACGTCAGGCGTAGAGGCCGCGGAGTTTGATGGCCAGGGCCACGCGGTCCAGGGCCAGCATGTAGGCGGCGATGCGGTTATCGACGTTGTGGGCGCGGGCGTACTCCACCACGGCGTCGAAGCTCTCGTCCATGATCTCCTGGAGGCGCTGGTTGACCAGTTGCTCGTTCCAGAAGAAGCCCTGGCGATCCTGCACCCATTCGAAGTAGGACACCGTGACGCCGCCGGCGTTGGCCAGGATATCGGGGATGACGAAGACCTTGCGGTCGGCGAGGATGACGTCGGCCAGCGGGGTGGTGGGGCCGTTAGCGCCCTCGCAGAGGATCTTGCAGCGCACGCGGTGGGCGTTCTGCGAGGTGAGAACGTTCTCGGTGGCGGCGGGGATGAGGACATCGCACTCCAGAAACATGGCGTCGGTCTTATCCATGCCCTCGGCCCGGGGGAAGTTGGTGATGGAGCCGGTTTCCTTGCGGTGCTGCTGGAGGGCGGCGATATCGAGGCCGTTGGGGTTGTAGACCGCGCCATCGTACTCGACGATAGCGATGATTTTGAAGCCGACGGCGCTCATCAGCTTGGCCGCCATGCCGCCGACATTGCCGAAGCCCTGGATGACGACGCTGGTATCCTCGGGGCGTTTGTTCATGAGCTGGAGAGCTTTGAGGACGACCATCATGCAGCCGCGGCCGGTGGCCTCGGGGCGGCCGCGCGAGCCGCCGAGCGCCATGGGTTTGCCGGTGACGATGGCGGTGACGGTGTGGCGCGCGTGCATGGAGTAGGTGTCCATCATCCAGGCCATGACCTTTTCGTTGGTATTGACATCGGGCGCGGGGACATCGCGTTCGGGTCCGATAAAATCGATGATTTCGGCGGTGTAGCGGCGGGTGATTTTCTCCAGTTCGGTGTCGGAGAGGATGTTGGGATCGCAGATCACGCCACCCTTGCCGCCGCCGAAGGGGATATTGACGACGGCGCACTTCCAGGTCATCCAGGAGGCCAGGGCGCGCACCTCGTCGAGCGTGACATCGGGAGCGAAGCGGATGCCGCCCTTGGCCGGGCCGCGAGCGATCGAGTGCTGTACGCGGTAGCCGGTGAATACCTCGATGCGCCCATCGTCGAGCTGGACGGGGATGTGGACGGTAACTTCGCGGGCGGAAGTACCGAGCACTTTACGCATGCCGTCGTCGAATTTGAGCCGTGTGGCGGCATCCTCAAAGCGCGCGGCGGCGGCGAGCCAAGGGTTCTTTTCGTTCACTAGCGATATGGATTCCGGCGATGTCAGCGTGGCCACGAGCAGCCTCCGGTTTCATTATGCCATTGTCGGTGGGGGGAGCCCCGGGAGCCCGCTTGCGCTGGGGAAAAGCAAAGCTCCTCGCAAAGGCGCAAAGGCGCAAGCCAGGACGCCCGTAGAGCATGGCGTAATCGAGCGGAAACGGGCCTGGATTGAGCGGGACACGGAAACCGCACCCCACAAGCAAAATGTGGCACACTTGATTCATGACCGACGTAAAAGAGGCCGTCGCCGTTGCGATAACGTACTTTCGCGCTCTTATGGACGATGAGGGCCTTTCCGATATTTTGCTGGAGGAAGTAGAATTATCTGACGATGAGCGTTTTTGGACCGTGACGTTAAGCGCCCTTCTTCCTGCGTCAAAGGAAGAACCGGAGTACGTCAACGCCTTAGCACAAGCGCTTGGCCAAAAACCACAACGACGACGAGTGTACAAGGTCTTCAAGATCAATGCCGAACGAGCTACCGTCCAATCCATGAAGATCCGCCAAGCTTCATGAA
>JBEKDV010000458.1:0-6159 GCA_050014175.1 Candidatus Solibacter sp.
GTCGAACTCGCCGCAAACCGTCACCATCACCGGCACCGGCTTCACCTCGGCGTCCACCGTGACGCTGGGCAACGCCTACAGCACCTACCCGAACGTGACCATTACCTCCCGCACCGCCACGCAGCTGGTAGTCAGCGCCACCTTCGGCACCACGGCGGCCACCTGGTGGGCCAAGACCGTCAACGGCTCGCTGTCCTCCAACCAGTACAATTTCCAGGTCAACGCGCCGGCAGCGGCTACGCCCTTCTTTACCGGTCTCGGGTACAGCCCGAATCCGGCGAAGGCAGCGCAGGTCGTCAACTTGGCCTTCTATGGAGGCAACTTCATCGCTGGCACGACGCAGGTTTGGTTCGTTGGGCCGGGTTGTGCGGGACAGGGCTGCCAGACCAACGCAGTCTCCGTCGTGAGCTCTGCCTACATGTCGGCGCAGGCTGTTCTCAATAGCCCCGGCAGCTACGCGGTTAACGTCCGAAACGGCTCGGGCACTTGGGTGACTGCCGGTAGCATCTCGGTCGTGCGCTAGATCCCGTGCGGGGACGACGGAAGCCTCTGTCGTCCCCGCTTTTAGACAGGAGACTGAGGAGGCATCATGAATACCTTTAACCAACCGTCTGGTCTTGGCGGGTCGGCTTACAGCTCCAGGATGAAGACCATCGCCCGCTGGATGCTTGTTGTAGGCGCGTTTGTGCTGGCCGGTGTGGCCTGTTTCACAACCTACCAAGGGCTCACCACGGTGATTCTAATTGGCGCGGCTATACCGACCGCGATCGGCATCCAGGCGATGGTCTTCGGCGCGGAGATGCTGTTGGCGCACGCCCGTTCGTTCCGTCAAAGGGTCTTTTCGCTGTTGACTTTCACTGTTGCCGAATCGGTCTCGTTTGCCTTTACGTTCCTTTTCTTCTTCACGTTCGTGAACGGCAAAGTGGCCGTACGCCAGAACGTAATCTACTCCACTGCTACGTTCCGCGTCGCCCAATCGCAGATGCAGAACGTGGCAGATAAAACAAAGGGCACGGTAATCAAAGGCCTTGATCAGCAGGAAATCGAGCTAAGAGCCGAAAGGAAACTCCTCTCGTCTGATGCCGAAACCCGGCGTCGCCAAGTAGAGAGGCTTACAGAGGAGAACTCGCGACTGTTGACTCGGCTTCAGTCTGTCGAGGGAGACGATGCTATTACCATCCGCCACCAAATTGAAAAGAACCGCTCGACCATCCAGGCCTGCCGCGCCGATGCCTCTACGTTGAAATTGCGCATCGCCACGCTGATGGAACAAGAAGAGCAGATTCGCAATCGGCATGGCGCCGCCGACTCCTTCACGCCGAATTTCCTCGGCGTGCAGGAGGGCGACTGGAAACGTCTGCAGAAGGAATACGATGCGCTTGCCGCAGTCCACGGCCAGCTTGCCGACGGAGACGCACCTTTGCCAGTCGCACCATCTCCGCCGCTTTACGACTCAGCCGGGAGAATACTTCGAGGGCAGGACGATCATTTCAACGAAGCCCTAACGCGCCTGATGGAACCCTGGGATGCGGTTGTATGGTGGGCAATTATCCTTTCCGCCGCCGTGGAATTCCCAGGCTTCATCGCTCTCCTGGCGACCCGGCCAAAGGCTAGCGATTTGCCCGCGAAGATGTACGCGGCGGGAATTTGGATGCGCCGGGTGCGGCGGAGTGTTGACTCGGCCGAGGGTGTGATCCCGTTCGCGGGCAAGTCCATCTTCAGTTTCTTCTTCCGCAGACCAACGCGTTTCGGTCACCCAGCCGTTCACGCGCATGAGGATTTGATCGAAGACCTGCAAATGAGAATGCGGACAGCATTCAAGGAGGTGACAGCGCCTATCAGCTTATTGACGATTCTTGAAACGAGACTCGATTCCCTTTACGCCGATCTAATCTATCGCAATTACAGCCTGATTGCGGAATTGGACGACGAAGTAATGGCGACCCTCGACCATTGCACAGCAGCGGTAAAGGCGGAGGGCCTGCCTCTCGAAGAGGAGAATCACCTGACTGCCCTTCTCCGCGAAGAAACCGACCGACTTCGTGCTCTCTACCGGGCCGGGGACGGAAACAATGACACGACAGAAAAGGAGAAATCTAATGAACCAACTCAAACGCATGCTTGACAAGGCCGCCGGCAGGACGGCTAAAGGCGCTCCTGCCGGTGAGAATCGGCAGGGCGTGGAACCCGGAAGTGCGGTCGAGAGCTACGACGAGCAGGAAGGCGTCGCCGGCGTCGACACCGCGATCGCCGAAGTCGTCGGCGCTATGGCGACCAATCGCCAGATGATTGTAGAAACTCTTCAGGCCAGGGATATCAAACGTTCCAATGATTCCCAACCCGAAACGGCTCTCGGCGTCCTGCAGGGGAGCCGGCGTCGGATTCTTGACCAACTGCACTCCAATCGGACAGGTTCGCTAGGAAAAGCAGTCGGCGAGGCACCACTGGAGACCCTCAACGACTGTTTGGCTAACCGACTCCGCGAACTGACCGCCGACTTAAACCAAGGTTCGATCTCAGCAAGGCTCTTTACGGTCCAACTGCATTCCGAGGTGGCCAACTACCTGGAGAGCGTGGAGAAGATCGTGAAGCCTGTAACCATCAACGTTTCATAACCAAAAAGGAGAAGACAGAAATGAGTACACCAAGACAAGCCCTTCAGCTCATTGCCACCCGTGGGATGAGCGTCACCGCCGAAAACTCCGGCGATATCGTCCGGCAGCAGCGCGAGGATCTCGACCGGAAGGCGGACCCGTCAATGGTCGTAGACCGGAAGCGGGCATGGAACCCGTTCTCGATGCACGCCAAGATGCGCAGGGCAGCAGAGGAAGCCGCGTTGACGACGCGGCTGGATATCTTCAAAGACCAGCTCCTCGCTGTACGCAAGACCAACGAAGTCCTGAGTCGGGGTGCCATCACCGAGGTGGCTATCGCCGTCGAGGACTACCTGACCCGGATTCTGGCGGAGTCGGCCACCAACAAATACCGCTTTCGCCACGAAGCCAGCCTGAAGCTGAAGAGAGTCTTCGCCGAGAAACTGGCCGATCTGCAAGCTGAAGCCCAGCGGAAAGTCATCAACGAGGACATGCTTGAGGCGATGATCAACGCCAGCTACATGGAATTCGCCGAAGAGTCGGCGCGGCTGGGCAAGATCAACGTCGAGTTCGACAAGACACAGTTGCTGAGCGTGACGTTTGATCCTTCCCGCTGAGGCGGGCGGATCAAGCTCACACCGAGGAGCGGAACGATGAAAATCGCCGAATTGTTGGTCTTCGCAATGCTCTGCAGCGCGGGCTGTAACAGGCTCCGGGAGGCGGTCAGCCCGCGTGTCGCAGATGTCCTCAGCGACCCACGGAAATACGAGGGCAAAGAAGTGCATATCTCCGGCACCGTTACCGAGGCGTTCTCCATCTACCGCGCTGGGTATTTCCGTGTCGATGACGGGTCCGGCAGCTTGGTTGTGGTCTCCACCCAGATTTTACCGCGGCAGGGGCAGCGAATCGACGCCTGCGGCACGGTGGAGCAGGCCTACACAATCGGAGCCAATCAGATGATCGTTCTCGTTGAGAAAACGAATCGGCCCGAAACGCAGAAAGTCCAGAAATGACGACCTCAATGGGCCGGCAACTAGCCCCCACGGCTGCCGGCCCCAATTTTCTAGTTTGAGTAAACCCCTAACTTGGGGAAATTCTCCCGACGATTTCAGTAAGCCTCTTGGAATCAATCACTTGCTGGTAAACATGCAATTAATTCAACTAGTTTGCCAGTGTCTCTCGACCGTGAAATACCCTTTGTTTCAAAGATGGAATCATTTGAGTCGCGGATTGGGACCGACGGCATTGATGGGCTCTGGCCGGGTTTATGAGCAGATCGGCTAACAACCCGTGTTTGCCTCAGTTTCGGCGTCCTTGTTGGGACGGCAAGCCGGACACCGCGCACGCCACGCGCGAGAACCACTCCGCGGTCTGTCAGGCCGCCGGTGAAGTGATGTGGACCACTTCGTGCGTTGCTGGCATACTGGAAGAGGTCGCCGATAAGGAGCCATCATGACGGTCAGCGCACATTTCGACGGCAGGGTTATCGTCCCGGACGAACCTCTCGATCTTCCTCCCAACCAAGCTTTGATCGTGCAGATCGAGCGGGTGGGCGGCGAGGCTGTACCATCAGACGATTCCGCATTGACGTGGCTGGCTGCCAACGCTGTTGACAACGAGGTCCTGCCCACGGATCTCGCCGACCGGCACGACCACTATCTCTACGGACGCACCTCCACGGACGAACGACAATAGTGGCCGCCTACTTCGCCGACACCGCCTTCTGGATTGCTATATCCAGCAGACGGGATCAGTATCATTCTCAAGCTGCCGCCTGGCACCAGTCGGTGGTGCGAACCGCGAGCCGGATCGTGACGACCGAGGCCGTACTCTGGGAATGGCTCAACGCTCTCTCGGACGCCAGCACCCGGACAATCGCGGCGGAAGGCTATCATCGAGTTCACGCCGACAGACGAATCGAGGTCGTACCGTTTCAGCCCGAGCTCAGCGACGCCGCGATCGGACTATACCGGAACCGCGCCGACAAGAATTGGAGCCTAACGGACTGCCTCTCTTTCGTGGTAATGGAGCGGCACGCATTGACAGAGGCGCTCACCACAGATCGCCACTTCGAGCAGGCTGGTTTCAAGGCGAATATGCTCGATCACCCCAGCGCTTGAGAAAGCCCAGTAGTTCGCCCGCCGGCAGATTCAGTTTACCCACATCTCTGCCTGCTAACCGCGTTTCTCCGGCATCTCCAGAGCAGCTAACCAGACGGTCTTTCAGAGATCCCGCTCTGGTGCGGAACTGTCTCTGTCTCAGGCGTTTCCGGCCAACGGCGCGGTCCAAGTCCGTTTCGGGCGCGAAGATGGCCGCCAGACGCTACACGTTCCAAAACGGAGACGGCGACTTTGGGCCAATTTGAGTAGCCCATTTATAATCAATAGTTTTGCCAGTGTCTCCGCACCGTAAAATACCCTTTGTTTCACTTGGGGAGCCAATTCTATTTCTCCCGAAAACCCAGTCCCCAGCAGTTGACGGCAGCACCATCCGTTCGCCCGTTTACGCCTTGCGCAGTATCCCCAATAGCGCCAAACATTTCCGAACGGTGCCGTTCTCTGTGCCGAGTCGCGGAGAGTGGCCTGGATCGCCCCGGTGAGTCCATTTTCTCCCCTTCCCTCCTGACCTCTCCCCGACGCCGGAGAACGCCCGAGCTTGGTTAACGCAACCGTCGTCTCGGTTTACGTTTTTCGAATTCCCTGCGTATGTTTACAGCAGCGTGCCACTCGCACGCTCCAATCGACAGCGGAACGACCGCAAGGCGGACTTTCGCTGTGGTGCCAATCCACAGCGAGGTGAACCGTCTTGAACTTTCCAACCGAGGATTTCCGATCCATCGCCCGCATCCTCGCCGCCGGCTACCTCCGGCTCCGCGACCGGCGCCGACGCGAATCTCCCCTTGCGAGTCCGCCGACATCGAGCCCTCATGGACACGAGGTTAACGGCCTTGAGAAAGGAGAAACGCGTGGAGACCGCGATGCAGATGCAGAAAGAGATTGAGGCGCTGAGCCGGATGACAGTCGGCCAGCTCCGCCGGAAGTACCTGGAGGTGTTCGGCGAGGAGTCCCGCTCGAACCACAAGCAGTTCCTGTTTCGGAGGATCGCCTGGCGCATCCAGGCGCTGGCCGAAGGCGGCCTCTCCGAGCGCGCCCGCCGCCGCGCGCTGGAGATTGCGAACGACGCCGACCTGCGCATCCGGGCGCCCCGGACCATGTTCGGGCAGGATCCTACGCTCAATCCGAAGTTGAGCGTCACACGCAAGGTGGCCGGCGACCTCGACTCGCGGCTTCCACCGCACGGCTCCTTCCTGGAGCGCGAGTACAAGGGCCGCCGGATCATCGTGAAGATCCTGGTGAATGGATTCGAGTTCGAGGGGCAGGTGTATCGATCCCTCAGCGCAATCGCCCGCGAGGTCACCGGCACCAAGTGGAACGGCTTCCTTTTCTTCAACCTTTCGCCGACCCAGGAGGCGGCCGATGGCAAGAAGTAGCGCCCCGCGGGCGGCCGCCAACGGGTCGAACGAGACTCCCGCCGCCACGAGAGTACTCCGGTGCGCCATCTACAC
>JBEKDV010000459.1:0-6157 GCA_050014175.1 Candidatus Solibacter sp.
TTGTGGTGTGACGCTGACTTGGGATAATTTTACCATTGATCACATAAAACCATATAGCAAAGGCGGTCGAACGGAACTAGATAATGCGGACCTTATGTGCCGCTCCTGCAACGCAGCGAAGGGCAATCGTCCGGGGTTGAAGCATCGCCCTGCGGTGGTCTGATCTCTGCTGTCGGTCTGGGGCTGAGAAGGTCCGAGGAGCGTTCTTGTTTTCGGTGGTCATTTGAACGTGAACGTTGGGTCCCGTGAAGTCGCGTCCACATCAACTGGCCGCCAAACGCTCTCCGCCCTGATCCAGACGCGCGCCGCCACTACGGTCCCTTCCCCGCTCCGATCTTCAGCACCTCCTGTCCGTGAATCACGATGAGCGTCAGGATCGCCCCGAACAGGGCGATCAGCGCCGGTCGGAGGAAGGGCATGATGCGCCTCTCCCAACGATTCTCCGCCTCCACCTCTCCCTTGCGTTCGGCGACCGCGTCCCTCGCCTCCTGCAGGTCTTTCAGGATCGCCGCCTGAATCCCTTTGACCTCGGCGCGCAACACATCGACGAGCGGGCACATGGCGTCCCGTGCCGCCGCCCGGAGCTTCAGCGCCACCACCTCCGTTTCATGCCGGGCGATCGCGCCATTGAGACGGATCAAGTGCTCGTTCGCCGCGCGGAACTCCGTCGTGAGTTCGGTCATCTGCACGAGCAAAGTCTCCCGGCCATGGATCTGCTCCACGGAGATGCTGACGCCCGCTTGAGCCAGCGTGGCGATAGCCTGAAGGATCTCCGCTTTGTCGCGGTCGTCGATGGTGGGATGCATGTTTCTCCTCTGTTCGCAGCGCCGCTGCTATCGCGGGGGCCTCTCGTTCCACGCGACGGTCGCCAGCGCCCTCGCGGCGCCGGCACACCTGATCGCGCCCGCCAGCAGCACCGGGTCATAGTTGGCGGTCGCCACCGGGTAGGACAGGTTGACGGAGAGGGCGTGTGCCCTCATATCCAGATTCGCGGTCGCGCCCGTGCTGGAGAGTCCATCGAACTCTTCGGCGTCGTAGATCACGACTTCAAGGTAAAGAATGTCGCTGCTGCCGGCGATGGTCCCGTTGGCCGGCACAGACGTTGGCGCCGACCCTTCCACGCGCGAGCCACCCGAGGCGCTGGCCTCGGCGTGCATCGTCGCTCCTGCGAAGGCCGAGGTCGAACTGGGCTGCGGGTTGCCATTGAGGTCAAAGCCGTCGCCAGCCAGGACCACACCACCAGCCACGAACGCCACGCAGGTGTCGGCCAGGACGGCCACCGATCCCTCAGCCTCGCTGCCACCGCCGAGGATGGCATTCCCGTCGCCCGCCAGGTCCGAGGCCCCGCCGCAGACGGTGGCGCCAGCCTTCAGGTTCGCGCCCTGGATCGAGAAAGCCGCGGACGTTCCGCCGAGCGTCTCCGCGCTCTCCACCAGGACGTACCCACCAAGCCCCGTGACGAGGGCCGGGCTGAACGCCGAAGCCTGGCCGACGTAGGCCACCCGGGTGTCGCCGGTAAGAGAACTGTTGCCCCAGGACGGCGCGAAGATCCGCGTGGTCGGGACGCCCTCTACGAGGGAGGCTGCGCCCGTGAGCGTGCCCGTCGTCCAGACGATGCGCTTGGCCTGGCCGGCTAGGTCGCCGGTGCTGTCAAGCTCGCCGGTGGCGACCGCCCGGCGTATCCCCGCGCCCGCGATCGCGCTCGTGCCCGCCAGCGTCCCGATCGGGAACACCAGGCGGGTCGCAACACCGGTGATCGCGCCAACGCCCGCCGACGTGCCAGCGGCGAACGTCACGAATCTCGCGGTGCCCGCGACCGTGCTCGTACCCGCCAGCGTGCCGGTCGGGAGAACTTTGCGGATGGCGGCGCCGACCAGCGTGCTTGCACCGGCCAGCGTGCCGCTCGGGAACACCTTGCGGATCGCGGCGCCGGTGATCCCGCTTGTGCCCGCCGCCGTCCCGGCATCGAACCTACGGAGGATCGAGGCGCCGGCTAGCGTGCTCGTGCCCGCTAGCGTGCCGGTCGGGAGGGCCACGCGGATCGCGCCGCCGGTGATCCCGCTCGTGCCAGCCGCCGTCCCCAGGACGAGCGCTACGGTAAAATGCTTCGGCCCAACAACCGCCATGCGCCCGCGGAAGAAGTCCCAGGACGGTGGCGAGACAACGCCGCTGATCGAGCAGCCGCGCCCGTAGGCGATGAACGAAGGATAGTGCGAACCGGGCGTGCCGACCGGACCCGTGCCCGCGTACACCAGGGTCCCTGAAATTGTGCTGATCCCGGTGGCCACCAAGCCGTAAGGCTTGAGCCACATGGGGAAGTCGGCGCCCTGGCCGCGCCAGTACTTGCCGTTTGCGCGGTTCTTCTGGTAAAGGAGCGACCGCGGAATTCCGTAGTCGAAGCAGCCGCTCGTGCCGGCCGCCGCCGCGCTGCCTTGCGGTCCGGGAGTGCCGACCGGACCCGTGCCGGCATACAACAGGGTTCCTGAAGCTGTGCTGATCCCGGTGACCACCAGGCCGTAGGGCCTGAGCCACATGGGGAAGTCGGCACCCTGGCCGCGCCAGTACTCGCCGTTTCCACTGGGGCGGGAGCCGGTCTGGAACTTCTGGTAAACGAGTGACCGTGGAACCCCGTAGTCGAAGCAGCCCCCCATGATCGCTGCCTAATCGTCGAACCAAGCGTTGCCCGCCGCAGCGTCGCTGCGCCCCAGCAGGATGACCGTGATCATCCCCTTACTGCTGGCGCTCAGCGAGACGTTCAGTTGTTGCCACGTGTTGGCGCCCGCCGTCATCGTGACGTCCTGGTCGGCGACGCCCACCTGGGCGCCGTCGCGGATCGAGATGCGCGGCAGGTTGCTGCCAGTGTAGTTGGCGTCGTAGCAGGCGTAGATCGAGATCGTCGAGTTCCCCGAGTCGACCGGGTACTGGAAGGTCTGCGACCCGTAGCCCGTGATCCTCATCGACGCGACGCCAGTGTTGTAGGTGGTCGTGTCTTTCACGCCGCGATTGGGCGGCTCGACGGCGCCCATCAGGCCGTAGGTGGTGCCGCCGGCCGAGACCTTCCGCGGCGTGCCGAACATGTCGGTGCCCGGTCCATTGGTGCCGCCGCCCATCGCGGAAATGTTGAACGGGCTGCTTGGCGAAATGGCAAACCACGAGCGCGCGGGCCCCCTGCGACGCAGCGAATCGCCCAGGTCCATGCAGGGCGTGAGGTAGGCCCCCTTGTTCGTGCCCTGGTCGAAGTGGTAGGTAACGCTGTAGTGCGAGCCAAACCAGTTCGACGTCGAGTTGCCGCCCGCGAACCAGTTGTTGCCGTAGTCGACGTAGTGCCCCGTGTAGGTGGTCATGTTGATCCACCAGGCAGACGCCGAAGTGTAATAGCCCGTCGCGGCGATGACGTTGCCGTAGCACTTGTGGTGATAGCTCGCGCCGCTCGTGTTCGGCGCGCCGCTGGAAAGCACAAACGCCAAAATCGACCCCAGCACGAGGTTGTTGTAGATCTGCATCGAGGAGCCGGTGTCGGTCACGTTCCGGTAGCCCATGTACCAAATAAAGGACGGAGCGTATTGCAGGGCGGCGGCGGAGTTCCACAGACTCAGCATGACGTTGTTCTGGATCGTCACCGCATAGCCAGCCACGCCGTTTCCGGCCGCGGCGGTGAGCCCTAGCATGATGCAGGCGTATCCCATGTTGGCGGCGGAGGTGTTGTGGCCGTTCATAAAGCCACCGGTAGAAGCTAGCCCGCTGTTGGTGGACTGCCCGTTCACGACGAATACGTTGTTTTGGATCAGCAACGGCACGGTCGGATCGGCAACGATCTCGGCCTGAATGCCGGTCGCGCGCCCAGAGACCGCTCCCGCCAACACCAGGTGAAACTGGCAATTCTGCACGGTGACCGTCTTCACGGCGCCGCTCAAGAGCAGGCACGACATTTCTCCGTACGTGGTCCCAGAGCCGAAACCGAAATTGAAATTCAGGCTGTCAATCGTGAGATTCTGCGGGTTGGTGATTTGCAGCCCGGTGTAGGCAATCGTGTTGGTGGCGGAGTAGGTCGCGCCCGGTCCAGTCGTTGGAAAATACGCCAGGCCGGCGGTAACCCAACCAGACAGATCGCTCGCTATGTTGTGGAGCCAGACCTCGCCCGGGTCGCCGGTGAAATTCCCGGTGGTGTCCCCGATGATCGCGGTGGCGCTCGCGCCCATCGTGAAATTCGAGTAGATGGTCCCGGAGTAGGAACCGGCCCCGATGTACAGGGTGTCGCCGGCGGTGAAGGCAACTTCGGCGGTGGGGCCGTTGGAGAGGACCTTGGCCGGCGTTGCGCAGGTCCCGCCGATCTTGTAAGTGATGCCGCTCTTGGCCGCGATGTTCGCGCCGCTGAGCGTGAGGGTGGTCGAAGTCTGCGCGGTGATCACGCGCCAGATGTTGAAGCTGGAAGCGTTCAACTGGACCGCGTGCCCCACGACCGCGCTCGTGAAGGAGGCGCTCGCACTGGTGAGGACCGTGTTTCCGCCCGCCGTGACTCCATCGGTGCCCTGGGCGACGACCGCGAGGCTGGTTCCGCCATTGGTGTCGTCGCCCGAGGTCCGAACGTAATAAGTGGCCATCTTGTCCGTGCCTCCAAGTAGAGCTTTACGATTCGGTGACCGTGATCCCGCTGATGGCGAACGTCAACTGGTCGCCCTGATTGATCGTCTTGCTGGCGGTGAGGTTGCCGTAGTAGAGCAGGTTGCCGCTGGCCTGCGCGTCGAAGATGCCAAACGAGGTGATCGTGCCCCAACTCAGCGTTGCCTGCGGGAACGTGCAAGCCCCCGAGTTGGTCAACGACCCGCTGGCCGCCGCCCCAAAGGTACACGCGGTGCGCTGGTACGATCCTCCGGTGACTTCCGTGCCGCCACCGGTGGGGCCGGGCGCGGCGGTGTACAGCGCCACGTAGACCGTCGCCGGAGACGAGTACGATATGTTTCTGAGTGCCGCCTCAAGCAAGGCGTTGTCGAGGTAGTAGCTTTTGGCCATGGAAAGATCTCTCCTTGAAAATGTTTTAGAACGCGAGACTGGTCGGGCCGGCGACGGTGTAGCCGGGGGTGCTTCCGCGCGTGATGTCGAGAACCTTGCAGAGCCGATACGCGCCGAGCTGCTGCTCTGCCATGACGGTCACCAGGTTCACCGCGGCCTGATTCACCGGGACGACGTTGTACGTCAAAATGCTCACCACGCCGGACGGGAGGCTGGTCAGGGACGCCCAGGCGTTGCGCAAGACTACGGCCACCGGAGCGCCCAACGGAGCCCGGTCGGCCAACGCGCCCCAATTGACGGTCACGCCCATCGCCGGGTCGGCCCAATCGATCAGCAGCGCGCCGGCCTGGATGGTCGGCGTCCCGCCAGCGGAGGCTGTGATGGGCGTCGGGAGCGACCCCCAATAGACCATCGAGCCGTCCGCCGTGTGGCAGATCGCGAAGTAATAAGCCGTTCCCCACGCGCCACTTGCGGACCAGGTGATGGCGTTGGTGTTGGCGGCGCAGAGGTTCAGGACCGCGGCCAGGGTGATGCTCTGGCGCGAATAGCCGGGCGCGCTCAATTCCGCGCCTGCGCTGTCGCCCTGCGGGTGGCGGGTGTAGAGCGCAATCGACAGGGAACTCGCCAGCAGAGCTTGCAGCCCCTGCCGCTGGTAGGTGTAGGCTTGAGGCATTTTATGCCACTTTGATCATCAACGCCGGGTCAGTGCCCTCAGTCAGCACGTACCAGGTGCCGCCGTCGTAGGTGAGCGTGGTGCCTCGCGGGAGGGGTTGGTTGACCACCAGCGCGTCCCACTGGTAGCCGCAAGCGTGGAGGTTTCCGGCCACGGAGCCGCCGCCGCTGGTCTGGTACGCCATGACGCGCGGCTCATAGTATTCGCAGCTTCCATCGAACCAGGTCGGCTTGGCGTAGGTCGCCACCGAGTAGAAGTTGAACTGGCTGGAGCGGGCGCTGCCCTGGCCGTTGAGATAGGCGAAAGCGCCGGATCCAGTAGTAAACATCCCAAGGGCGCCGATGGTGTCGTTGGTTTGGCTGCTCCCGTACGCGCAGACAAGCGAGTTCACCAGGCCCACCAGGTTTGGCGGGATGAAGGGCACGGTGAAGAAGAAGCACCCCTGCGCCGGCATCGGATTCGTCGCGCGGAACA
>JBEKDV010000460.1:0-6148 GCA_050014175.1 Candidatus Solibacter sp.
TCCACCGGCGCGGTGAACGCCGGGTTGCCGCCGATCGCGATCAGCACATCCACCGCGCCGGCATCCAGATCCTTGACCAGATCCTGCAACGAGGCCACCTGATCCACTGGTTGACCCAACGAGCCGGCTTCAATCGGGTCGGTGTGGAACACCGTCTTGCCGACGTTGCCCAGCTTTTCGTTCATGATGGCCGCCAGCGCGTGCACGATGGGCGGCTGCTGCTCGCCCGCGATCACGATGCCGGCGCCCTTGTTCGCCTCGAGATCGCGCGCGATGGGGCCGAGCCACTTGTAGATATCGTGATTCTCGCCGGTCTTAGGACCCTGCGCGATGCCGAGCGAGATGGCCAGCGCCCAGGCGAACTCTTCGATGTCGCCGGCGCGCAACGCCAGGCGGTGATCGGCCTTGGTGCCCGTCGGGGTGGGCATGGGCTCAACCACGTAGAGGCGGTTCATGGTGCTGTCGGCAGCGTCCATGCGGCGGCGCCTGGCGAACTGGCGCGCGTAGCGCAGGCTGGCCGGACCGGATGCCAGGAAGTCGGCATCCAGCGAGACGACCACGTTGGCGTTGCTGAAATCGTAATAGGTATTGACCGGTTGTCCAAATGCGAGGGTGGCCGCGGCGCGCGCGCTGTGCGGCCCCGCGGGATCCCACTGGTGCCACTTGGCCGCCGGATACAGTTTTTGGATGGCGCGCAACTGGTCCGCCATGCTGGGCGAGGTCACGGTCTCGGAGAGAATGCGGATGCCGGCGCCGCCCTTGCCTTTCTGCTGCGCCAGGGCATCGCGCAGGGCGCCCGTGAACGCGCTCCACGAGCGAATCTCCCCGTTGTAGGTGAGCGCCTGGCAGCGGTCGGGATCGTAGAGTTGCAGCACCGAGGCCTGCGAGTACGGGTCGCAGGCGCCGAGCGTGGCCGGGTGCTCGGGGTTGCCTTCGATCTTGGTGGGGCGCCCCTCGTGGCTCTCCACCAGGACCCCGCTAGCGACCCCGTTCAACGTCACCGCGGTAGCGAAGAACAACGGACGCCCCGGAATCAGGTCTTCCGGTTGCCGCACGTACGGCATGATGTGTTCGGTGGGTTGGCGCGTGCAGGCAGTCATGCCCGCCAGCGCCAGCGATGCGCCCATCAGCTTGAGAAAATTGCGCCGGCCTTCGACGGGGTTTTCGTCCTCGCTCCAGCCCACGGCCTGGCGCGGAAACTCGCGCTCCAGCAGGTCCTGGAATTCGGGAGTCGCCGCCACTTCGTCCAGGCTGCGCCAGTAATCGCGCCCGCGAGCGCCTTCCAGCCGGGCCAAGAGGGCGCTCCGTACCGCGGCCAGGTCCGTATTCTTTTGGGGATCACTCATCGGTGGCAAGTGGAACAGCTAGTCAGCGTGCGCGCGTCTTGAATCTTGTATTCGGCAACCAGTTTGCGGCCGATCTCTTCCTGATCGCCAGAGGGCTGGTATCCCATGGTGGTGATGAACTCGCGCGGCCGGACGAATTTTTCGGGGTTGCGGTGACAGTTGAGACACCACTCCATCTGCAGCGAGTTCACCTGATAGGTGAGCGGCATTTGGTCCACTCTGCCGTGGCAACTCTCGCAGCCCACACCTTTATTCACGTGAATGCCGTGATTGAAATAGACGAAATCGGGCAGATCGTTGACCCGCGTCCAGGAAATCGATTGATTGGTGCGGAAGCTGGCGCGCACCGGTTCCAGCGTAGGACTCGTGATCCAGATCTGCGAGTGGCAGTTCATGCACGTCTTGGTGGGTGGAATGCCCGCAAAGCCGGAAGTTTCCACTGAGGTGTGGCAGTACCGGCAGTCCACGCCGAGGCCGCCCACGTGGTGCGCGTGGCTGAAGGGCACGGGTTGTTCGCGGGATTGCGTCGCCCGCGTGGCGTAGTCCGACCGGCTGAGCCGGTCGACTGCCCAGACGGCAAATCCCAGAATGAACACGGCGCCAAAGAGGAGGCCCCGTGTGAAGGTGTTCGTGCTGCGGCGAAAGATCTGGGACATAGCTTATTCGCGTCCCTGGCCAAAATTTAGAAATTTGTTGTTTCGCATCAGGAAAAACAGCTACTCAGTTTTCGTATCCCAGGGATTCTTCTCCTCGGAACACCACACCTACAGGATGCAGCGTCGAAGAGTTTGTTTCAATTTTGTTGGATCGCGGGCCCGCCCCACGATCCGCGACGCGTCCCTCGCACGTCGATTTTCCCCACACCTTTACTTCCGTGCTAACAAGTAGATGGCATCTTCCTGCCGGCTTTTGCCGTCTGCCGTACAGACCGCGAACTGAGCGGCCGGCGCCCCCGGCCGGCTCCGGTCCCACAGCGCCCCCCCAGCGAATTCGCCGTCTTTTCGCAGCGCATAGAAACTCAAATCGATTCCCGCCAGCCTCTCCGGATCGTTGTCGAAGTTTCGCGAAACCCGTTTCAATGTGTCGAGAATGGCCTCTTTCGGCGACATCCCGTGCCGCATGTTCTCGACCACCGTATGGGCGCCGCACACCCTCAAATTCTCTTCGCCGCGCCCCGTAGACCCGGCGCCGCCGACGTCCTGATCCAACCACAGACCTCCGCCGAGAATCGGCGAATCGCCGCAGCGGCCCGGGATTTTCCACGCCATCCCGCTGGTGGTGGTCACCGCCGACATTTCCCCTTTTTCGTTCAGCGCGATGCAATTGATGGTGCCGTGCGGAGGGTCCACCGCTACCTTGTATGCCCAGGCCAGCGTCTCGTCGTCCACGCCCGGAAACGCCTTCCGCAACTCGGCGACTTTCTTCTTCGGCGGAGCGTCGGTGATGGACTCCCAGTTGGTGTGTCCGCCGCGGTCGCGCATTTCGCGCTTCCACATGCGATACGCCAAGCGCGAGCGGTCGGTCATCAGATCTTCTTCCTGGTAGCCGTAGACCTTGGCGAAGCGCAGCGCGCCTTCGCCCACCAGCATCATGTGTTCGGTTTCCGACAGCACCAGTTGCGCGATTTTGGACGGCGTCTTGATGCCGCGCAGCGCGCCCACCGCGCCGCCGCGTCGCGTGGGTCCGTGTATGCAACTGGCATCCAGCTCCACTACGCCGTCTTCATTGGGAAGACCGCCGTACCCCACGCTGGTATCGCGCGGGTCCAGTTCCACGATGTTCACGCCGGCGATCACCGCGTCCAGGGTGTCGCCGCCGCCCTTGATCAGATCCATGGCCTTGGTGCAGCAGTTGATGCCGCCGTTGAATGCATTGGCGCTGGACACCACGACACTTCCGGGGCGCGCCTGGGCGGCCGCCTTCTGCGCCATGGGAAGCGCAGCCGCGCCCAACATCACCGCTCGCCTGCTCAGACCAATGTCTTTCATGAAGATCCCCCTTCCGCCGAGGGACGGCACGCCGACCGGCCGCCGCGCCCCAACGCCAACGCAGCGCGAGATCTGCGGAAGATTTCACATTATGTCATACGGCAAGCGGGAAGGAGTAGTCCGGTATGGGCAGGTAAGATTCGCGACCCCAAGCCCGCGACCGCACTTGATACACTGTGCCTATGAGGGTCTTGACCGCCGTATTGCTGTTCTTCGCTTTGTCCGCCGCCGTGGCGCAGAAAAAACCGGATGTGCGGATTCTGGAAACCAAGGCCGTGCGCGAAGGCGCCAACATCTCGGTGGATGGCAGGGTCAGGGTCACGTCCGAAAAGCCGCTACGCGGATTGGTGATCGTCTTCGATTTCCGCTCGCCGGAGAAAGAGGTCGTGACCAGCCAGAAGGCCGTCATCGACGAAGACATGATGGAAAAAGGAAAGGAAGGCGCTTTCCACTCCGAAATGGCCGATGAAGCCCGCGCCGTCCGCTACACCGTGCGCGCCTTCGACAACCATGACCGAGAGCTGACCGTGGCCAATCCGGGTCCATATCCTATCGAATAGCAAGAGCTTTCCGCTTCTTTTTACAAAGTTTTTACAACTTGATCATCACCTTTTGGAGGTTTGCCCGTAGCATTACCATAGAAGCAACTCAAGGAGGGCGTATGGGAATGCCGCAGGTAGTGAATAATCCTCAGGTGATGCCGTATCGCGACGAGCACCTCGCGATGGACTTCGCTCAACAGGCTGTGATGCTCGACTCCGAATGCGTGATTTTGACGCGCAAGGAGTACGAGTTGCTGTCGTTACTGGTGCAACACGCGGGCGAAATCATCCCGCGCGATGCGCTTTTGTTGCAGGTCTGGGGTTACAGCACCGAAATCCGCACGCGCACTCTCGACGTCCACGTGCGCCGCCTCCGCAAGAAACTCGGCGGTTATGCCGAGCAGTACATCGAGACCATCTTCGGCGTCGGATACCGCTTCCAGCCGTTCCATGCCCCGCGGTTTTATCAACCCCAGGCCACCAAACGGGTCATCGTACTTGGCGCGTCAGGCTGAATGGCGCGTCAGGCTGTCAGGCTGAATTGACACCCCCTTCCGGTGCTGGTAGCCTGAGTTTTCATGCCAGCCGCGCCCGCTCTCCGCTCCACGCCCTTGAACTCTGTCCATCGTGCCCTCGGTGCCAGGATGGTGGATTTCGGTGGGTGGGATATGCCCGTCCAATACTCCGGAATCATCGACGAGCACAACGCCGTGCGCAACTCGGTCGGCGTCTTCGATGTCAGCCACATGGGCGAGATCGAGATCCGCGGGCCCGAAGCCGCCACGCTCACCGATTACGTCACCACCAACGCCGTCCACAAACTGAAAGCCGGCCAGGCCCATTACTCCGGCCTGCTCTACGAGCACGGCGGCTTCGTCGACGATATCCTGGTCCACAAGGTCGCCGGCGATCACTACTTCCTCTGCGTCAACGCTTCCAATCAGGATAAGGATTTCGCCCACATCGTTGCCCGGAACCACTTCGACGCCGTGGTGGAGAACGCTGGCGGCCGCTACGCCCAGATCGCCATCCAGGGACCAAAAGCCAGGGCGACCCTGCAAAAGCTGACGCCCGTGGATCTCGGCGGCATCAAATATTATTGGTTCACCGATGGCGAAGTCTCCGGCACACCGGCGCGCATCGCCCACACCGGGTATACCGGCGAGGATGGTTTCGAAATCTACGTGCCGCCGGCCGATGCCGAGCGCCAGTGGCAACTGATCATGGACGCGGGCGCCGAATTCGGCATCAAACCCTGCGGGCTTGGCGCGCGCAATACCCTGCGGCTGGAGGCCAAGATGGCGCTCTACGGCCACGAAATCGACGCTTCCATCTCGCCGCTGGAAGCCGATCTCGGCTGGATCGTCAAACTCGACAAGGGCGAGTTCGTGGGACGCGATGCGCTGCTCAAACAGAAGGAGACCGGCATCCGGCGCAAGCTCATCGGGTTCGAAATGCGCGCCCGCGGAATCGGCCGCGACGGCTACGAAGTCTTCCTGGACGGCGCCGGAGCTGGTTGGGTCACCAGCGGCGGTCCGTCGCCGACCCTCAACAAGAACATCGGATTGTGTTACCTTCCGGCAGAGCGGTCCGTTCCCGGGACCGCCATTCAGATAATGATCCGCAACCAACCCGTGGATGCGGTGACGGTGGAAACCCCGTTTTACAAACGAGCGAAATAAATCATGTATCCAGATAATTTCCGGTATACGAAGGAACACGAGTGGGTGCTTGCCGATGGCGACGCCGGCACCATTGGCATCACCGACCATGCGCAGCAGGAGTTGGGCGACATTGTCTACGTAGACTTGCCCAAAGTGGGAACCCGAATCGACGCGGGGAAATCGCTCGGCTCGGTGGAGAGCGTCAAAGCCGTCTCCGATATCTACTCGCCGGTCTCTGGCGAGATCGCCGAAATCAACGAATCCCTGGCCGATGCGCCGGAGAAGCTCAATTCGGACCCCCACGGCGACGCCTGGCTGGTCAAAATCCGGCTGAGCAACCCGGAAGAAGTTCAGCATTTGATGTCGGCTGCGGACTATCAAAGCTACATAGGAGCCGAAAAGTAGTTGCGCTATCTTCCGAAATCCGAATCCGAGCGCCGCGCCATGCTGGACGCTTGTGGCGTAAGCTCGCCTGAAGAGTTGTTCGCCCACCTGCCCGAAGCGGTGCGGCTCAACCGGCCGCTCGATCTGGCGCCGGGCATCTCCGAATACGAAATCGTCCAGTACTTCCGCGATCGCGCGGCCGAGTGCGCCACCGGCTACGCCAG
>JBEKDV010000461.1:0-6129 GCA_050014175.1 Candidatus Solibacter sp.
CTGGCACCGGCGCAGGTGTCATGGGGCGCTGCTATCTCCGGAGCCACGCCCGCGTCCGAATGGAGACTCTCGCAACTGAATCGGAGAGTCTGGCAGATCGAAGACGGATTGCCCCACAACTACGTCACGGCGATTGCCACCGATGAAAAGGGCTATCTTCTGCTGGGCACGCAATCCGGAATCGCCCGTTTTGACGGTATGCGGTTTACTCCCTTCGAGCGCTTCGGCGGAATGTGGATTTACGCGTTGTTGAAAGCTTCCGAGGGCGCTCTCTGGGTGGGGAGCTATCAGTCGGGATTGCATGTTCTTCGCGACGGTAAAGTTCAATCCTGGATTGCCGGCGACGGCCTCGGCGACGGCAGCGTTTATTCACTGCTGGAAGACCGTTCGCACCGCATCTGGCTGGTGTCGCGCGATGGATTGCTGCGTATGGATCATGGCCGTCCAAATCTGGTGGTGCGTGGGGACAATGTCGACGGCTACGCCTGGCAATCGATGACGGAAGACGAAGCCGGATCCATCTGGTTCGCCGCCAGGGAAGGGCTCTTTCGGATAACCAGCGGACAAGTGAAGACGCTCAAGTTGACCGGCGCGCGGGGATTGCCGGTGACCATCTACTATTCGGCGGCCAAACGCCAACTCTATCTCGGCACGACGATCGGCGTTTACCTGCTGAAATGTTCGAACGATGTTTGCGAGAGCGTGGCAATTCCCCAAGTGAGCGGACCCGTAGTAGGACTTCGGGCCGCCAATGACGGTGCGCTCTGGGCCGCGACGTGGGGCAACGGCGTCTTCCGTTCGGCTGGCCGCCGCGTGGAGCAAATCTCGACGCACGACGGACTGGCCGACGATTTCGTCCGCGTGCTGAGCGAAGATGGCGAGCACAATCTGTGGGCCGGCACGCGAAGCGGAGGATTGACGCGTTTTCGAAAGACCATCCTGAAGCCGGTCGGGATTCCGGAAGGACTGGGGCGGCAACTATGCGTCCGCCGTGCTCGACGATGGCGCCGATGGCTTGTGGCTGGGAACCTGGCGGAGCGGGTTGTTTCACTGGCGCAACGGCGTCATGACGCCGCAGCCTCTGCCCGAACAACCATTGGGCATCCTCATCAATGCGCTGGCTCTGGATGCGGCGCACGATCTGTGGTTGGGCACGTTTCACGGCCTATGGAGAATTCGCCACGGAACCAGGACTGCCGAGCGCGTGCCGTTTGCGAACGGCGACGGCAACGTTTCCAGCATTCTCCCGGCTCGCGACGGGACGTTCTGGCTAGCGAAACAGGGTGGACTGACGGAATTTGCATCGGGGAATCCGCGGACTTCCAGCCCGATTCTCTTCCTCCCCGGCGAAACCATCACTGGTTTACTGGAAGACCGCGGCGGCCGAATCTGGATCGGCGCACGGGGCGGAGTTTGGCGGATCACAGCGACGCCGAGCGCGCCGCCGGATCGCAGGCTCGAACGATTGCAGCAGGGCTCCGTGACGGCCATCGCCCAGGATTCGCGAGGCCGGGTCTGGGTGGCTATGGACGGCGGGAGGATTCAGGTTTACACGGCGAGCGGGCCCACGCTGGTTCGTTTCACGGGCCTTCCGGCGCCCGCCGTGTACCTGATTGCGGACGATGCGCAATCGGGACTCTGGTTCGGCACCGGACGCGGTTTGGCGCGAGCGTCGATGCACGATATAGAGGAGTTCTTAGCGGGACGTCAGGCGCGGGTCGACCTCTCTGTCTACGGCGTTTCCGAGGGCATGCGCACCATCGAGTGCCGCGTTGGGGCGCAGCCTTCGAGTTGCACCAGGAAGGACGGAAGCATCTGGCTGCCCACCGCCAAGGGCTTTATCGAGATCGATCCCGCGCCGGCGGCGGATCTTCCCCCGCCCCACCCGTGGATCGAGCAGGTCCGGGTCGACGGGAAAACCGTGGCGCGGGATGCGTCCATCCGGCTGTCTCCCGGGACGCACGAACTGGCGGTGGGCTTTACCGCAATCCGGCTTGGCCGCGCCGAAAGAGTGCAGTTCCGCTACCGGATGCAAGGCCTCGACGAGGACTGGGTTGACGCAGGAAGCGAGCGGCTTGCGCGCTACAGCCACCTGCGTCCCGGACAGTTTGAATTGCTGGTTTCGGCGCGCGACCCGGCCGGAGAGTGGAGCGAGGCGGTGGCGTCCGCCACCATCGAGCAGGCGCCGTTCGTGTACCAGACTCTCTGGTTTCGCGGCCTGGTGGTCGCTGGCATCGCCGGGATGGTCGGCGTCCTCTACCGCTTCCGCCTGCACGCCGTTCGCAGGCGTTACGCAGCCGTGCTCGAAGAACGCAACCGGATCGCGCGCGAGTGGCACGATACGCTGCTAGCCGGCCTATCGGCGGCGTCGTGGCAACTCGACGTGGCGGTGAAACAATGCCGGCAAACGGCAGCCTTGCCAAGTATTCAGAGCGCGCTCGGCATGGTGCGCTATTGCCGCGACGAAGCCCGCCGGGCGATCGGCGATCTGCGGCACGAGCGTGTGGAAAGGACGAGCCTGACCGATTCCCTGCGGCAATCCATCCGGCAACTTACCGACAGCACCGCGGTGCGGTCGCGTCTCGAAATCGAGGGGAAAGTGCCTCCCTGCAGCAGCGAACTCAATTCCGACCTGCTTCGCATCTGTCAGGAGGCGATGGCGAACGCGCTGCGGCATGCGCATGCGTCGGAAATCGTGGTGCGGCTCGATTGCGGTAACGGGAAGATATCGCTCTCCGTCCAGGACGATGGGATCGGCATGGACGCTTCCTCGATCGACCATCCGCCGCACGGGCACTACGGCCTGATGGGAATGCGGGAGCGCGCCCGGCGCGTCGGGGGTGATCTTTACCTTTCGAGCCAGCCGGGAAAGGGGACCGTGGTGAAGGCGGTGGTTCCTCTCCGGTCATGAAACCGCCCATCCGCGTGCTCATAGTCGAGGATCACTTTCTGGCGCGCATCGCCCTGCACGGCGTCCTGGACGCGCAGTCCGGCTTCCAGATTGTCGGCGAAACCGGTGTCGGCGAAGATGCCGTCCGGCTCTATCGCGAGCACCGGCCGGACGTGGTGATCATGGACCTGAAACTCATCGGAGTCTCCGGTTTCGACGCCATCGAGGGAATCCGCCGCGAACATCCGGCGGCGCGCATTCTGGTGCTCAGCAATTTTCAAGGCAGCGAGGATGTGTACCGCGCGATGCGTTGCGGCGCGCGCGGCTACCTGACCAAAGACGCCGATGGGGGCCAATTGGTGGAAGCCATCCGAACCGTCGCCGCCGGCGGCCGTTTTATCCCCAAATCGCTGGAAAGCCGGCTGGCGGAACGTTGCCCCGGCGCGGACATTACGCCTCGGGAGAAGGACGTGCTGCGTCTGTTGGCGGAAGGTTTGGGCACCGCCGACATCGCCCATCACCTCCAGATCGCCGAGAAGACCGTACGGATCCACATCGGCAACCTGCTGGAAAAGCTGGGCGCCCACGACCGCACCCACGCCCTGGTCATCGCCCTGCACCGCGGCATGATCCACCTCGATTAGTAAGGTTCCCGGCGCCTTCCAGGTTTTCTCGGCTAATAGGTCATTTGTCCTATGCGCGGCCGGCTAAACACGCGCAACATAAGGCATGCCCATGTCCCGACGCGCCATTCTGGGCGCAATCGCCGGTTCCGCGTGCGCCGCCGGCCAGAGCTATTTCCCCGGATTCCCCAACGTTGGCGTGAAAGCGGACAACGTTCCCTCGCGGACCGAGTGCGGCGTCGGCGCCCTGATGCCTTGGGCCGATGGCCTGTACCTGGTCACTTACAACTCGCACAAGAAAGCCACGGGCACGGGGCTCGGACTGTATCGTCTGGACGAACAGCTCAAACCCGAACGCCTGCACGTGCACAACGGCACGCATGCCAACCGCATGGTCCACCATGAGTCCAACCAGTGCATCATCGGACCCTACATCATCGATTCGGCGGGCAAGTGGCGCTTCATCGAAGAGTTTGAAGATCACCGGCTCACTTCCACCATGCGGCATCTGACCGATCCCGCCAATCGCGTCTATTTCCAGACCATGGAAGGCCTGTTCTTCGAGATGGACGTAGCCACGCTCAAAACGCGTCTGTTGTTCGATCTCGTCAAGGAAATGAAGATCTCCAAGCCCGCGCACTTCAAGGGGGGCTACACCGCTCAGCATCGCGTCGTCGTCAGCAACAACGGCTTTTACGCGTACGGCGACGATCAGGCCGGACTCTTCGAATGGGACGGCGGGAAAACCTGGAAGCGTCTTTCCAACAAACCGCACATGGATGTGGCGGCGCGGGAAAACATGGGTAACGTCATGTTTTCGACGGGCTGGGACGAATCGTCCGTGTTGCTCGAAGCCCTGGTGGATGGCCAGTGGCAGCGCTACCGCCTTCCCAAGGCGTCGCACGCCACCGAACAAGCCTGGCAAACCGAATGGATGCGCATCCGTGAAGTCGAGACCGAGCACTTCATGATGGACATCCAGGGAATGTTCTACGAGCTGCAGCCGGTGGCCTTCGAAGGCCGCATTTGGGGCGTTAAACCGGTCTGCCAGCATCTCCGCATCATTCCCGACTATTGTTCCTTCCGCGGCATGCTGGCGCTGGGCGGTAATGAGACCACGCCCAACAATGACAATAACGCCGTGGTCGGCCAACCGCAAAGCGGCGTCTGGTTCGGCAAGACCGACGACCTTTGGAGTTGGGGACGCCCGCAGGGATGGGGCGGTCCGTGGCGCAATGCGCAGGTCCAGGCGGGTGTGCCCTCGGATCCGTTTCTGTTTACCGGGTTCGAGCGCAAAGCTCTCCACCTGATCGCCGCCGGCAGCATCGCCGTCGCGATCGAAATCGATTTTCTGGGGAATGGGACGTGGGTCGGGTACGAAAACGTCAACCTGACCGGCGGCAAGTATCGGTTCGTCAATTTTCCCGACGGTTTTTCCGCGCACTGGGTGCGCCTCGTTCCGAGCGGCGCCAGCCGGATGACCGCTGAGTTTATGTTTACCTGACTTGCCTGTTTCCAGGCACGCAGGGTGAAAGACTGGAGCTCTTTATGTTGAAAGCGGCTGTAACTCTCATATTGGTTCTTCTCCTGCCGTTGGCGGTGATTTCGCTGGCGCAGCAGGGCACCGGAGGCATTTTCGGCACCGTAACAGATCCTTCCGGCGCACCGATAGTGGGCGCGCCGGTGGCAGTCACAAACGTGGCAACCAATGTCACGACGAAAGCTGCAACCGGCGAACGCGGCGACTATATCTTCCCCCGGCTGCCCGTCGGCGACTACAGCGTCAGTGCCGGGCAACCTGGCTTCAAATCCTTAGTGCGCAGCGGTGTTGTCCTGCAGGTGGACCAGCGCGCGGAGGTGAACCTTCAACTCTCGCTGGGAGACGTAGGAGAAAAGATCGAGGTGACCGGCGATGCGCCCCTGGTGAATACGACCAATGCCACCGTAGGCGAAGTCATCGAGAACCGGCGCATCGAGGAACTACCATTGAATGGCCGCAATGCTCTGTCGCTCATGTACCTGTCGCCGGACGTGAAAGCCCAGGCGGGCACCAGCGGCTTCGCCGATCGGGGAACCGCTTTATCCAACGTCAGCATCAACGGCGGCCCCAGTTCCATCAACTCGTTCCTGCTGGATGGCGGCAGCAACAATCAGGCGTTTCTGCAGGATTTGAATGTGAACCCCACGGTCGATTCGATCGAAGAGTTCAAGGTGCAGAGCGGAGTCATGCCGGCGGAATTCGGATTCACGTTAGGCGGTGTGGTGAACATGGTCACCAAGTCCGGCACCAACAGCGTTCACGGATCGGCCTACGAGTTTGTGCGCAACAACGATTTTGACGCCCGCAACACCTTTGCCGCGGGGATCACACCCTACCGGTACAACCAATTCGGCGGCGCGGTCGGCGGGCCCGTTTACATTCCGAAGACTTACGACGGGCGCGATAAGACGTTCTTCTTCTTTAACATCGAGCACTGGCAGTATTCATATGCCAACAGCATCATCACCAGCGTTCCCACCGCGGCGCAACGGGCCGGGGATTTCTCCGGGCTGCTCACCGCCTCGGGAGCACTTACCCCCATCTACGATCCGGCCAGCACGGTGGTGAATCCCAAT
>JBEKDV010000462.1:0-6117 GCA_050014175.1 Candidatus Solibacter sp.
AAGTGATCGCGGTTGCCTTGTGGGGCAGCTTGTCAAGCTGCGCGCCGGTTGCCAACCCGCCGCAGGATTCCATCCTGCCCCACAAAGCGGCAAGCCGCAAACGGAAATGACACGGACGATCTCCCGCAGAACAACGCAGCGGCGCGGAGGAAGAATGCCCCCACGAATGGGGGCCGCCCAGAGGGCACCCGGCCTGAAAGGCTACGCTACGGTGCTGCGAAGAAATGAATACCTAGTAGCACAAAGCTGCGACTCCAGGAGCCTCCACCATGCCCGATGCCGCGCCCAAGCAATTACCCGCGAATGCCTATACTCCGCTCCCGCCCGGGACGGTCTACTCTCCACCGGTGGCGGCAGCAGAGAAACTGCCTGAACTGACGGCGCGCTCGGTGGGGTGGGGAGTCTTTCTCTGCGTCGTCTTCACGGTGGCCTCCGCCTACTCCGGGCTGAAGGTGGGGCAGGTGATGGAGGCGGCCATCCCCATCTCCATCCTGGCGATCGGCTTGGCGCGCCTCTATCCACGGCGCGGCACGTTGTTGGAAAACGTGATCGTCACCAGCATCGGCGGGTCGGCGGGATCGGTGGTGGCGGGCGCTATTTTCACCCTGCCCGCGCTCTACATACTGAAGTTGGATCCGCACCCGGTGCAGACCATTTTCATCTGCGTGGCGGGCGGCTGCCTGGGCGTCCTGTTTCTGATTCCGTTGCGGCGCTACTTCGTGCGCGACATGCATGGCATCCTTCCCTATCCCGAGGCCACTGCCATCACCGAGGTCCTGGTGACCGGCGAGAAGGGCGGTTCGCAGGCGAAACTGCTGTTGCAGGCCACCGCCATCTCGGCCGTCTACGATTTTCTGGTCACTACGTTCCACGTCTGGAAGGAGTATCTGGATTTCCAGTTCGTACCCGTCATGCGCACGCTCTCGGAGCGCGCGCGGATCGCGGTGAGCTTCGACGCCATCAGCTTCATTCTCGGCCTGGGCTACGTGATGGGCCTGCGCAGTTCCATGATTCTCTGCGCCGGCGGCGTGCTCTCCAACCTGGTTCTGGTGCCGCTGATCTGGATGATCGGCAGCCACAACACCACGGCGGTCTACCCGGCCACCGTTCCCATCGCGCAGATGACCGCGGCACAGATCTTCCGCGGCTACGTGCGCTTCGTCGGCGTGGGCGCCATCGCCACGGCGGGCATCTTCGGTATCGTGAAATCGCTGCGCATCGTGGCGGACTCTTTCGGCGTGGCGCTGAAGGCCTTCCGCGTGGGTAAGGATGCCACCGGTGAACGCACGGACCGCGATCTGCCCATCGTCACCATCCTGCTGGGAGTGGTGCTGAGCGCCCTCGCCATCGGCATCTTCCTCGGCAACCTCAACAGCTCGCCCGGAATCGTCCTCGTCGGCGTCGCGCTGGCGCTGCTCTTCTCATTCTTCTTCACCTCGGTGGCCGCCAACGCCATCGCCACCACGGCGCGCAATCCGGTATCGGGGATGACCATGCTGACCATCATCATTTCCTCCATCGTGCTGCTGCGTTTCGGCGTCTCCGGCACCACCGGCATGTTCTTCGTCATGGCGCTGGCCGGCATGGTGTGCACCGCGCTCTCCGTCTCCGGCCAGACCATCACCGATTTCAAAGCGGGCTACTGGCTGGGTTCGACGCCGGCGGCGCAGCAGAAGGTGAAGTTTCTGGGTGTGCTGGCGGCCTCCATCGCCGCCGGACTGACCATCGTCATGCTGGCGCGGACCTTTCAGTTCGGCGAGGCGGCGGCGGGCGACCTGCGCGTGGTGCTTCCCTCCCCGCAAGCCTCCATCATGAAGGCGCTGGTGGAGGGCTTCATGAGCCGCCAGCCGGTGGCCTACCTTCTGTTCGGCGCCGGCGCGGCGATCGCCGTCGCCATGGAAATGCTGGGAGTTCCCGCGCTCATCTTCGCCCTCGGCATGTACCTGCCGCTGGAACTCAATACGCCCGCGCTGGTGGGCGGCTTCCTGGCGCACTACATCGGCAAGCGCTCGGAACGCGAGGGCGGCGAGCGCGGAAGCGGCATCCGCGAGCGCGGCGTGATCATCGCATCGGGATTGATGGCCGGCGGAGCGCTGGGCGGCGTGTTCGGCGCCGCGTGCCGGTTGCTCAAGGGCTATTCTGAAGATTGGATCCGCACACCGTTCTACGGCAATGAGGTGGTGTCGCAGTCGATTTCGGCCGCCCTGTTCGCGGCGCTGTGCATGTACCTGTGGTTCGGCTCGTTACGGGGCTCGCTGGGGAACAAGGAGAATGGAGCATGAGCGGGCAATACGAAGAATCGATCGGCAACGCCATCCTGGGCATCGACACGATTTGGGGCGGCGACGTACTGTGCGCCTCCGGCACCGGCCGCTTCATCGCCGATTCCTGGTTCAGCGACGCACCGCTGCCGCGCGCCTACACCGTGGCCGAAGCCGCGCGCGTCCGCGAGAGCGGCGGCGTCTCCGCCAAAACGCCGGACGTTGCCGCCATCGACGCCTATCTCGCCCGGGTGGACATCCCCGGCGCTATCGCCGGCATGAAAACCGCCGCGGCCGGATTCGGCGGACTGCGCGGCGAGTACCTGGACGGCCTGGCGCTGTGCTTCGAGACCATGTGGGACTTGGCCATGGAGATCCTCGGCAAAGGCGCCGCGGTGCCGTACGAGCGCTGCGTGATGGCGTCCTGCGGCCAGGCGCCCGAGCCTTCCGACCCGGTACGCAAGCGCGAACGCGTGGCGGAACTGCTGGGCTCTGGCGCCCGCGATCGCGATCGGCTGCTCGCCGCCGTGGACGAGTGGCGCAAGCGGCAGCGCGTATCGATGGCGTCCGTGCGTCTGCTGGGGGCGGCGGTGATCGGCCACTTCGACGCTCTCACCGCGCGCCACGTGCTGCCATACCTCCCCGCCGAACTGCACGGCGTGCCGCGCGCCAATATCCAATTTCTGCCGATTCCGGAAGCCTGGTTCTCCGGATCGATGAACTATCTGGGGCGTGCGCGCCGCCCCGGCGGCGAACCCGAATATGAGGCGACTTACGAGATCAACGCATCGCTCGAGATCTCGCTGCCCGAATTCCTGCAACTGGTGAGCCACGAGGTGGTGCCCGGACACGTCACCACCTTCGCCTACCTGCAAAATCTCTACTGGCGCAAGCTGGTGGGCTTCGAAGCCTCGGTGTTGACCATGAACACGCGCGCCGCGGCACTGTTCGAAGGCATCGCCAACAATGCAATTCTGATGGCGTACGGTGTCACCGAGGTCGAGGACTTGCCGGACACCGACCTGCAAACCGGTGTGCTGCTGGCGCTGTTGCAGGACGACGCCAAGAACCAATCGTCCTACCTGACCTGGGGCGAAGGCACGCCGCAAGCCGAGGTCGCCGCCGCGCTGCGCCGCGATTTCCTGGTGTCCCTGGAGCGCGCCGACAAACTTTCCGGCGCCTGGGGACGCCACCCGCTGCTCGGCCGCATGTACCTCCCCGCTTACCGCGCCGGCACAAAGAAGGTGGCGGCGCTACGCCGCATCCACAAGCCGGAAGTGTTCCTGCCAGTCTTATACGGCGCCGGCGGCCTGGTGGACATCACGACCATCGAAAAGATGCTGGTGGGGTAAGGCTCCGACTTGTGCATCCGAGCGAAGCTCGGACGGTCCAGTGCATAATCACCTCCCCGCGAAGACCGCCAGACTGCTTCCCACCGGCCGTCCTTTGGGGTTATCGGAAGACACGTTCACCATCGCGCCATCGATCGCCAGCGTGGTGGATCCGCCGCCATCCAGATTGAGCGCCTGGTACACGCGGTAGTCCTGGATCAGGACGTCCGCCACCTCGCCAACCGACATCCCGGCGCTGCCGCCGCGGGCATCCACGGTGAACAGGACCAGAGTGGCCGCCTCCTTCGAGATGCCGATCGCCGAACGCGCGTTGATCTGCGCGTACCACGACTTGGCATTGGAATACCCGTTCGGTCCGCCGGGTTTTAACACGCCCAGCGGTTCGTACCGCGGGATCGTCTTCACCCCATCGGTGACGATTTGCGCCGACCCGGACACGGCGTTCCACACCTTCACGCGCTCCAGAATGTGCTTGCCGTCGGGAAACGCCGGATCGCGATGCACGATGCTCGGGTGATTCTGCGCATCGATGTTCAACGCCGGCGCGTACGGCACCAGCGCATAGCCTTGCCGGGGCACTTCGAAGGCGGAGTAGACCGTGCCGTTGGACGCCGCGAAGCCTACCAGCGAGGCTTCGGGATTCGACGACGGCCAGGGCAGGAAGTAGTGCGCGTTGATCGCGATCTGCGCGTGCTCCTGAAGCAGGAAATCCAGCGTGGTCTGGCGCACGGTCTCCAGTTTGCCGCCCGGCGGCGACAGCTTGAAGGCGATCCCCGGCGCCGCCAGATCGATCTTCACCACGTGCATGCGCAGCGCGCGCGGCGCCGTCTCCACGCGCTCGATGCAGGTGACGCCGCGAAACAGATGCTGAACGGTTTCGGCGGCGGGCAGCCAACCACACCAGACGGCGATCAGCAGCCAACGTGCGAATGTCGCCATTTCCTCTCATGCTAACGCGGGCATGACATAATCTGGGCATGCTCCTGCCCCGATGGAAATCGAGCGCCGCCGCGCTTACGTTGCTTCTCGCTTCCATGCGGATGCCCGGTGCCGACACTCGCACGCCCACCCGGGAGGGTTTGTCCTTCGGCGAGGCGGACGGCCAGAACCTTACCATGGATTACTATGCCCCGAAGGGTCCAGGCGTTCATCCGATCGCCATCATCATTCACGGCGGCGGCTACCAGCGCGGAGACAGCAAGAGCGGCAGCGAAGCCTACTGCGCCGACTTCCTCGCTCCCGCCGGCTACGCGGTCTTCTCGGTCAACTACCGTCTCGCACCCAAGTATCCCTACCCGTACATGGTCTACGACGTCGAGCGTTCCATCCGCTACCTGCGCCACAACGCTAAGCAGTGGAATGCGGATGCGGACCGGATCGCTCTGGTAGGCGGTTCGGCGGGCGGATTCCTCAGCAACATGGTGGGTTTGCTGGGCGCGCCGGGCGACGCGGTTGCGACGGATCCGGTGGACCGGGAAAGCGCCAAAGTGCAGGCCGTCGTCACTCTTTTCGCGCAGAGTAGCTTCGCCACCGTTCCCTTGAATCGCGACGTGCACGCCCTGTTGGATCCGTTGATCCAGCGCAAGGGCGAGCCGGAAGCGCTGCGCGAAGCATCCCCGATCACTTATGTCGGGAAGAATGCGCCGCCCTTTCTCCAGATCCTGGGCGACCGGGACGAGTACATTCCTTTCACCGAAGCGACCAATCTGCAGGCCGCGCTCCAAAAGGTGGGCGTGCCGTGTGACATCATTCGCATTCCCAACGGCACCCACGGAACGGGGAACTGGCACACGCTCCAGGGCGTGCCGGACTGGGAACGGCAGATGGTCGAATGGCTCAACGCGCGCTTCCACCACACAGGCCCCATCGGAGAAGGCATCCGCGAACGCCGGCACTGAGGCGCTAGCGCGAGAGCGTCACCACGGCTACGCTCCAGCGCGGCAGCCGGACGCGCGCGGTCATGCCGGTGTGCTCGACTTGGGCCTCGACGGCTTGCACCGCGGTCGGCTGCTCCAGCGTGTTGCGCGCGGCGAGGCTGTCCGGCGCCACCACCTGCATGCTCGCCGCTAACAGCGGGAAATCGCCGCGTAAGGCGATCTCGATTGAGGTTTCCTGCTCCCGCGGGTTGACCAGCTTGACGTAGATCCTTTGCCCATCGGCGGTGCGCGTGGCAGTGGCGCTCAGGTCGCCCGGGTTGCCGGCGATCTCCAGCAAGTCGGGTGCGAAGTGATCGCGATACAGCTTCATCACCACGTACTCCGGCGCCGGGAACCACGAGCGCTGGTCGAAATCGATCAACGCGTGGTCCGCAGAGGCGGCCGTCAAATGGCGCAGAAGGAGTGCCGGAGCAGCCATACCGACCGCCGCATCGCGCTCCATCGCGTTGAGAATCCCGCCGGCGTAGAGACCGTCCCGCCAGTCTGCCATCTGCGCTTTCCAGCCCGAGACAAAGAGCTTGAGTCTCGGATTCTTCGATCTGGCAATCTCCTCTTCGAGAGACTTCC
>JBEKDV010000463.1:0-6108 GCA_050014175.1 Candidatus Solibacter sp.
TTCCGGACCTTGAGCATCGTGATGATCCATCGTGGTCATCACGCGCCCGCTCGGTTCAGATCAGAATACCTGGGTCACTTTTGGAGAGTACGGGTGGGTCAGTTTTGGAGAGCGCCGAAGTCCATAATGTCTAGCGCCGTTGCCCGCGCCAGCAGTTCCAGTGCACACGCCTGGAGCGCAGTTAACCGTTTCTCGGCATCGGCCAAGCTAAGCGGTGCCATCGGGTCGCTTTCCGGCGGGTTCTCAGAAGGATTCATGGGGCTTCAACATATAAACCGCGCGAGATGGCCAATTCTGGGACATCCGCGGTGTACTTTTTTATTGTCCCGCCCGGTCGAAGTCGGCGAATAGAAATTGTGCGCGCCGCCCATCCGATGTTCTCCATTGGGGGCTATACCTGCGATTCGTCGGGCAACTGCTGCATGAGTTTACCCAGGCCCGGTGAGAGCCTGATGATTGCCTTTTTTCTCATCTCGCGAACGCGCCTATTGATCTCGAATAGGTCAACAACAAAGCACACCGCCGATCCCGCCTCACGCAAGGCGCTTTCAATGGAATCGGACAACAGACACTCAATTACAGAGCTACCAACCACACACGCAACGCGCGGAAATGTCGGCGGGTGAAATCTCTCGGCCATCGCCTGGAGGTATTGGAGTTCCGATAAACGGTCGCTCGATTTTCCCTGCATCTTCTCCGCTTCCATGTTCGCCGCGGCGATTTGGGCTGCCTTTTCTTTCATCGCTAATTCGATCTTGTCCAACACCGGCATAATCTGCTTCGAAATCTCCTTACAGATCCCCGGCTCGATCCCTTGCGCATGCAGCGCCCCAATGATGGCGATTTCGTTAATGTGGCGGAACTGGAATCGCCGATAGGTCCGTCCGCCCCGCGTCACCACTTCAAACGGGACAATGTCACGGTTCATCCACTGCTGGAACGTGGGCGCCTTGATTCCCAGGAATTCGACCACGTCCGCCACCGCAAACGGCGGATCGTCTGGATCGACGCGCTTCCTTTTGCCGTCCATTTTCCGTCTTACCTTTAGAACCTTCAGAATATCGGCCTACTGTTACCCGCGGACCATTCGACATGCCGATCCCGCTGGACAAAGAATCTCGCCTCGGGGATGCGCGGCGCATCAGAGGGAACTCCGGCCAGTTGAATTTTAACCCTGTGATGCAGCGAATACTGGCGTGGTTGAATAGTCCCTCCGAGTAACCGCAGGCCAAGTGTGGGCCGAACACTCCTAATTGACCGATCTAGCGATTCGACGACCTCCCGTTCCAGTACAACCCGGATTGGGTCGCCCTGGCATTTCACGCACTATTCGGCGAGCTCACGATCATTTTGGCCTGCTCACTTTCGGATTTCCTTTCCCATCAACCGAATGATAACAGATATATCCGCAATTGTCAACTTATGGAAAACGCGACGCGTAACTATCTGAAAACACAAGATTAATCCAACCGTTGGCCCCGGAGATCGGCGGTTAACGGCGATTCGTGCGGTTTAAGGAGATGGCGCGCTCGGCCCGAAAGAACCGTCCGCTGAGTTTTTTCCCCTGCCTGCCCAATTTCTATTATAGAGGCCGAAAGTCCGAAACTACACCCCGGCTTTACTCGCCGTTGCAATTTCGGCACGCCTCCGGTAAACCTGTCTCCGGGTCCTCCAGGCAGCGACTCCCGCAAGTAGAGCAGAACCAAGGGTCATCCTCTCCCCGTACGGGTCTGACGCCTCCGGAGCGCTCGGAATAGGCATCTCTTCGCCCTCCTGGAGTTTCCGATCCAAAAGCCTCATGCCACGATTGAAGAGATCCGAGGCCGATTCGGTGCGGTCCGCCGCCCAGACCTTCGCGCGGTTCGCACGATGCCGCGGCAAGGCGCGGAAGTGCGTCCAAGCGGGATCGCACACGAAGGCAATACGCCCCCTGCCCGCCCTCTGGATACGGAACGGCCCGAACGTCTGCGGCCCCGACGCAGCCCACTTCCAGGTCTCACACCCGGTTGGTGCGGGGCAACTGCCGGCGCGACCCGCTAAACTGTTGGGACGGTTCCATCGTACTTCGCTTGGCCTTCCACGAAGCCGGAGGCCCAACTCCACGCCCCGGTACTACCCGCCTGATACGGACAGTGCCGTTGGAGTTTTCCGGCTCCGGCATCAAAGCCGCGGCGCCAGGCTGCGGGATCTTGCTTGAGAGACGGACGCGACTCGGGTGCCATTACTTTCGCGCCGCCGCTCGCTTCGCCGGATGCGCAACCGCGCCCTCCGTGTCCGCCGCCCGGTGTTTCTTGACGTGTTTGGCAATCTTCTTTAGCGCGACGGCTGCATCCCGAAGTGCAATTTCGCGCCATCCAAGACGGGGGTTGTGTGTTTCACTCGCCCCCGGCGCCGGCTTGGCACCGATATCCTCGCTCTTTGGTCCGTTCTTGTCGGCAGATATGAGCTTCACCAATGTCTCCCAAAAATCGACATTCTTTTTGACCGCCTCGAGGAGCACGCCAGACTTCTCACACGCGAGTACTTTCGCGATCCGCTCAATGGTCTTTAACTCATCGAACGATACCTCGGTCAATACCTCGGTTTTGCCATTGGAATCTCCGGTCTCCATGACCATCAATTCGTATTGTGTCGCCTTCGCCTTCTTTGCTGCCACTGTGATTACCGCCTATAACGGTTATAACGCCGTTATAGAAGCCTTGTCAACATAAATTATCACGGTTATAATGGTTACTGATATGGGATCAGAGAAACCGTTTCTGAGCTTCGTGATAGAGCCTGAACTGCTCAAGCGGATAGACGACTTCCGGTTCAAGCACCGCTTTGAGTCCCGCGCCGCCGCGACGCGGTGGCTACTGGATTGGGCCTTGAATCAAAAGCCTACAGTGAAACAGGATTAGCGCGGGCGCCAGGCCGGGCCGCGCTCCCTACGATAGAATTGATGGATGGCAGTAAGCGAAGAAGGCAAGGAGAGACTAAATGACAGCAACCTACGAGATCTATTCCGGCGTCGATGGCCTCGGCGACCGAATCATCAACGGACCCTGGCACATCGCATCGGTAGCCACCGAACGAGAAGCCGCAAATCATATTGCCACCAATCCTATACATTACGCCGTGGCTCCAAATGGCGACATCCTGCAATGGGATGGCGAAGCGGTAGTCCGTGAGCCGGCCGAATGAGCCGTAAACTCACCGCCGGAGCTGCGCTGCAAGCGCTTCGCAGGATACGCGCCGGTGGTCGGCCCTCAGCAAGATCCCGGCGCGCAGTTCCATGAGTATCGCCTGCCGCCGACCGAATAAGCAGATGGGCGCGGGGTTTGCTCGGGGGGCGCGGCCAATCTCGAAGCCCGGAAGCACTCCGCCGCGGCGAACGGTGGAACAGCCAGTTCCAGCGTGCCAGGTGACGCGGGATCGAGCCGACCATGGGGCGAAGGGTCATAGACAGCCGGCGAATGCAGCCACGGGGAGCTAATGTGTAATGGCGGGGGTTTTATCGAGGCTTCGGATGGTCGCGCTCCGCCGCCACGTTCACCCGGAACGCAACCCGCGCCCGAAGCCTCCGCTGGAACGCATGCGGAATCCGCAAGTCAGAAACCCGTAGCCCGCGATTGCCGGCCTTGGCGCCCCCCGGAGACGGGTGGGCAGCCGGAGGTGAAGGCAGTTCCGCTGGAACCACCGTCCGAGAACACAAGCAAGACCGCCGAAACGCCCCCTATGCAAAGTGAATTCTACGTGAATTCTGGAGCCGTGGAACTGGTGGAAGCGGGACAGATCGACTCGCAATGACCTTTATAGCGCAAAGTGAATTCTACGTGAATTGGTGTACTGTTTTGGTGGTATTTCTGGTATCACGTGCAATTCAGAATCAGTAACTTACGCGCTATCAATAACCCTGTACAGCCCAACTCCCCCCGCCTCCACCAATATACTTGCTTTACAATCAACCACCCTGAAGAACCTCACCGCGAGCGGCATAGCCCCGGCCCCCCTGCACTGTCAGCTTCGAATGATTGCCTGGTCGTCCACGATAACCGCATTGGCACGGCAAAGTCTAAGAAAATCCCACTTCCCCTGCGATGACGCGAGGAGTATTCTATAGCCGGAACTTGTACGCAGGAGGAACCCGCCATGAGGACCGTTTCATGGTTTGTTCCTACGTTCCTCTCAGTTGCGCTGGGAGTCTGCGCAGGACAAACCGCCAATTTCTCGGGCAGTTGGCATCTGAATGTCGAGAAATCCCACTGGGGCTCCAAGCCGAAGCCGTTCAGCGTTGTTCTGGTCATCGAACACAAAGACCCCGTGCTGCAATATCGCGGCACGGTAACGCACGTCAACGAGGATACGCGGGACTTCACCTTTAGCGGAGCCATTGACGGGAAAGAGTATCCGATGATCAGCTCCATCGGGCCTGGGGTCGTCGTCCTCCGCCGCGTGGACGCGAACACCTTTGAATCCGCATTTCGTAACGCAGACGGAACCCGTTTGGAAACTGCACGTACTTCGCTGTCACGCGATGGAAGGTCTTTGACGCGCAAGATCAGCCAGCAGACGCCGGAGGGCATCAGGACCTGGACGGAGATTTACGAGCGTCGTTGACGATTCCCCGAATCCCTCGCTCGTGCCCGGGCTTCATACACCGGGGCACTTCCGATTGGCGGAATGCGCCTATCTCTTGCCATTCGTATTGTCCGGACCGAAACGAACGTGCACCGCGCTATACGACACCGGCGAATTCCCATAAAGAGCGAGCTTTCCACCCCAGGACACGAGCACGATGACGAGCGCACCGGCCACACCGAAGGCGACGGTCTTCCGCATCCACGGCAGGTACGAACAGTCCGCCACTTCGCTTTCCACGCCGGGGTTAGGTGAGGCAAATGTCCCCACCGCCATCAGGATGGTACAGCAGGCCGCGTTGATGGCGATGGCCCACTCTGTCACCAGGCGAATCTCGCCGAACCGTGGCAGCGTATGCGTGAAATTGATCGTCACCTGCGCCCACAAATACACCAGGAAAAGAAGCTGCGCCTTGCCCAGCCAGGTGGACGGTACCAGTGGCATTCCGCGCCGCAAATGCAGATACAACAGCCACCCCACCGCGGCGCCCAGCGCAAGATAGGCCATATCGAACCAACCCAGGAATCCCTTTGAGGGAATAAAACCACCCTCCACCGCGATCCCGTATAACCGCGGATGCAGAGTGCCGATCTCCTGCATCCATTCCAGCGGGCTTTGCCGGAAATTGAGGTACGTCAGGAGCCACAGCACGAACATTACGGCGTAGGCATCGGTCCACCGCCGGACCGCTGGTGCGTCGCTCACCCGTGGCGCGCGGCGTGCGATCAATCCCATCGCGATGGCCAGCGCCAGGCCATGGAACAAACCGTCGGTTTGCTCCATCACGCTGTGCCAGTTCGTCACCAGGCCCGTGCGGATGCCGGCGAGCTTGATGGCCGCCGCCAGCGCAAAGCCGCAGCCGCCGAGCAACCCCGTGCACACGGTGGCGAATGCCACGCCGCCCAACCCGTTCCTGGCACAAAAAACGAGGATCGCCGCCACCAGCCCGAGGCAGCCGGCCCACCCATCCTCACGCGGCGGGCTCATGTGCAAGCCGCACCCGTTTACCAGCAGCAGCATGCCCGCCCACCAGCCACCGCAAATGTACAGCACCAGGCGGGATCCCATGTCGAACTTGCGGCGGAATGCCGCCAGCACCAGCACCGCTATGATGGGTACCACGACGCCGATTCCCGGAAACCGCGGAAAGCCAGGGATGTCGGTGAGAACGTCCTGTGCCAGCCAACCGAGCACCACGGCCGACACGGGGTGGAACAACTCCGTCAACTTCTCGCGGCTCAGATAGGCGGGAAGAGCGCAGCCGGTGCCTCCCGGCGCCGCCCACAAGAAACCGAGCACGAACATGTTGGTGAAACCGTACAGCACCGTGGCGGCATCGGGCGAGTGTGTGTACGCCACCACCTTCATGTACGACATGCTGCCGCCGAGCGCCCAGCCGAGGCCACCGAACATGGCGAAATATGCCGCCCGCCGGTGCCAGTCTTCCCGCCCCGAAAGCACCACGATGGCCAGACACCCCAGCGACCC
>JBEKDV010000464.1:0-9226 GCA_050014175.1 Candidatus Solibacter sp.
TACGGATCTCTGCTCTGCGAGAAAGCATTGCGACCATCGAAGACCTCATTGCGCACGAACTCGTAAAGCGTTCCGTGAACAGTGTTGGTGCCCCCCTTCGTGACCATGTTGACCACACCGCCCGCCGTGAAGCCGTATTCAGCCGACATGGAGTTCGTCAGGACTTTGAACTCTTCCACAGCGTCAACCGCAGGGCTCACATTTACTTCCGGCTGCCAACCAGAGAGGTTGTTGTTTCCATCGAGGAGCACGGCATTCATCGCCTGGGGCGCTCCATTGATACTGATCTCCGAAAGGGCGATGCCCCGATCCCCAAAACCGGTTTGTGTGGGACCCGCCATTGAGCGTACGCCGGCAACCGTCAGTTCGAGAGCCAACGGGTTGCGCCCATTCAATGGGAGGTCTGTAACGCGGCGAGTTTCGACGACTGCCCCCTGAGTAGCGCTCTCGGTGTTCACAAGAGGAGCTTGTCCGACGATCGTGACCGTCTCTCCCACCGCACCTACTTCCATGGGGTAATCGAGACGTGCGTTCTGATCGACAACAAGCGTCATCCCACTCCTGCTTACGGTCTTGAGGCCCGCGTGCTTCAAGGTCATTTGATACTCTCCGGGTGGCAGCAGCGGAACCGCATAGTAGCCCTCTTCATTCGTCGTCGTAGTGCGAGTGCTTCGCGTCTCGGTGTTGACGACCTTCACGTCGACGCCGGGCACAACGGCTCCGGTCGGATCAGTGACTCGCCCTGTAATTTGCGCGGTCTGAGAAAACAACGAACCGGCGAAAACGAGAACTCCCAGAAATATGACCCGGCAAGCTTCACTTCGTCTCATGGACACGTCTCCTTCGCACCAAGGACTATCGCGCTATCGGCGGATGGCCCGCCTCGTCCTGAGGGTAACGAGCAAAGGCTGAACCATTCAATCTTATTCTGGCATTTTTTGCTTGTCAAGGGAAAAATAACCCCTTGAAAACCACGGTGCCAACGGATATACTTTGGATGAACCTTATGGCCTCTGAGGCGCCTAAACGCGCAAGAGTACTGGCGGACAGCCGCGTTACGGCGAGGCTGATCGCAGGACTTAAGCGCATGATCTCCACCAAGGTGCTCGTACCCGGTGCGAAGTTTCCCTCTGAACGCGAGCTTTCGAAACAGTTCAGCGTCAACCGCGCGTCCATACGCCAGGCCCTGAAGGTGTTAGAGATCATGGGTGTGCTTTCGCAGAAGGTGGGTGACGGCACGTACCTGAGCGCGTCTGCCGAAACGATCCTTCATGAGCCGCTCGACTTCCTGATCCTGCTCGACGATCTGTCGCACCACGAGCTCTTCGAAGCGCGCCAGTTAGTTGAACCCGAATTGGCCGCCCGTGCTGCCGAACGGGCAACTGCAGAAGATCTAGTCGCGCTCCGCAATTCGATTAGAGCGATGGAAAACAGTCAGACAGACCAGGTCAGACTGGAAGCCGACATGGCGTTTCACGAGGCTATCTTCCGCGCGGCGGGCAACCGGATCTGCTACCTGCTGTTTCGAATGATTAACCAAACGCTGATGAGAAGCATGACGCTACTGGTCCCCCGTGTCGAACTTGCGCGGCCACTGTCCTACCACAAAGCGATCTACGAGGCCGTGTACAACCGAGACTCGAATAAGGCGCGCCAAAAGATGCTCGAGCACATTGAGGACGCGCGGATGCTGCTCGCCGACGCCAAGAACGGGTCCGCACGTCTTTCGGACCAGATTATCCCTATCGAGTCTGGCTGAATCACGCCTGCCCGCGGGGGTGCGCCAGATGTATCAAGAATGGAGCGCGCTCGTCATCAGAAATGTCACACAGCAACCTTAGAACCCGAAGCACCCATGGGTCTACGCGGTGAAGTATCTTCATCATGATTACATGGTCTTCAGGTCGGAAACTTAGCAGGCACAGCGCGCTCGGGCTGATCGGACCTGGCGTATGGCCGGTGCCGCAGGGCTTTGCGGCCGGAACGACTAGTGTCCTGCACGTCAGGGTGGTGTCAGACGAGTCCGGCGAAACTTCTCCCTGCTCGGCGATGCTCCAAGACTCCGCCGGCACCGTCGTTCTCGAAAACCCCAGTTATACCGGCGGCTGCCGCTCGTCCGGAGAATCTCGGAAGGAACTGCCTGCTGGTCTGGCGCTGCTGTTGGTCACACGCGGATTCGATTTGATCGGGATGGAACTATGAAATCAGTATGAAATCAGTCCTTGTCGCAGCGATTCTTATTGCAGCGCCGGTCGTCTCAGCGGCGGGAAAGAAGGTCCTGTGGCTAGAAGGGGAAAAAATTCACAGACCCAGGCGGCTGGCTGCACGACGCACAGTTCATAGACCAGATGGCAGCCTCACGGCTGGCCATGCATGACTCGGGGTCAGGATGGTTCGCTAAACCTTTCCTGCGTGACTCTTCCATTCACTACTCCACGCCGGTTTATCCCGGCGCACTCAGCAACCTGCTAGGGAGGTGAAGGTCGAACTTCATGACCTGACGGGCTACTATGCTCGGTGTGACGCGGTCGTCCTGGTGCAGTATCTCGATTGGAAACCTCCAGAGGAGATAAAAGCGATCACCGCGTTGCGCAGCCAATACGGAGGCGTGAGCCTGAGGGTCCGCGACATGCCGCAGTACGATGTCGTGGTCGTGGGTGGCGGGCTCGCCGGCTGTACGGCGGCGGTCGCGGCCGCGAGGAACGGGGCGAAGGTCGCACTCATTCAGAATCGGCCCGTTCTGGGAGGAAACGCCAGCGAGGAGATTCTGGTTCCACCCGTGGGGTGGTGGCCCAACAAGCGACCTTCTCTGGAACCGGCCGAAACCGGAGCGAAAAATGAGAAGTGCGAGCCGCTTTGTTTCGGAGACGCTAAAGGCGCTCGCCACAACGGAAAGGTAAAGCAAATATGCTGACTGCAGAATTGATTGCGCCGCGCGAATTGCGCCTGGTGGAACAAGAGATCGAGGAGCCTGCTCCCGGCGAGGTGCAGGTTCGCGTGAAAGCCGTGGGCATTTGCGGGTCCGACCTCCACTCGTATTCGGAAGGCTCTGTCGGTGATATGCCGTGCAAGTACCCAATGGTGCTGGGCCACGAGCCCTCGGGCACGGTCGTGAAGACGGGTGCCGGCGTGACGGGTTGGTCACCGGGCGACCGCGCCGTACTCGAGCCCGCCATCTATTGCTACCATTGCGAATTCTGCCGCACCGGCCACCACAATGTCTGCCCCAGCGTCCGGTTCCTCAGCAATGCGGGACATCCCGGCTTCTTCCGCGAGTTCGTAAATCTGCCGGCAGGCAACCTGCTCCCCATTCCGGAGGGCCTCTCGTTCGAGGTTGCCACCCTGTTCGAGCCCCTCGGGATAGCCTTGCATTCCATGAAGTTCGCCGCGCTTCAGCTCGGGGACACGGTGGCGGTGTTCGGAGCGGGGCCGATCGGGCTTCTGACCATAGCCTGCCTGAAAATGGCGGGCGCGGCCCGGATCTGGGCCATCGAGCCCGTGGCGCACCGGCGTGAGCTGGCCAGGCAGATGGGTGCCGATGTGGCCCTCGATCCCGGCGAAGTGGATGTAGTGCGGCAGATCCAGGCAGATACCGGCACACGCGGGGTGGATTGCGTGATCGACTGCGCCGCCAAGGGCAACAGCACGAACTGGGGCATTCACGTCGCGCGCTGTAGCGGCCGCGTGGTCCTCTCCGGTATTCATTCCGAGGTGCTGGTGCCGTTCGAAACCTCACCCTGGCGCCGCAAGGAGCTGGTCATCTACAACGTCCGCCGCTCGAATCACGAATCCTTGACCGCAATTGAGTTGCTGGCGCGCCACACCGGATTGTTTGCCCCCGTGGTGACGCACACGCGCCCGCTGGAGCGGATCGCGGAAGCGTTCTCCATCAACACGCAATACGCCGAAGGCGTGGGTAAGATGGTGGTGGTGTAGAACGCCGCCCGTGGATGTAATGAAGACCGTCATCAAGCCCGCGGAAAGCTTGTACCTGAACTGTATCCGCTGTGGTTTCTGCCTCGCTGCATGCCCCACTTACCGGGAACACCTGAAGGAGACAGCTTCGCCCTGGGGCCGCGTGGCGCTTGGTCGTAAAGGCCTAGAAGGACAGCTCGATCTGAGCCCGAACCTGATGGAGCAGTTCTATAGCTGCTTTGCCTGCATGGCCTGCGACGATATCCGTGACGGCGTGCGTGTGGGCGGCATTCGCCTTAACGGCGCTGGTTCCGTTCACGAGCACGCAGTCCGTGGCGGTTCCGGCTGCGCCATCCAGTTGGCCGGAGGAGTCGATGACCGCTGTCTTCGAAACGGCCCATGCGCCGCCTTTCACCGGGCGGTTCGTGAGATCGGTTGCCAGACTCGTCCGATTCGGCATGGGTGTGGGTCGGGAGGGCGCCGACCAGAAGCGTGTCCCATGCCGGAGCAGCGGACGCCGTCCCGGTGCCGGTCTGCCGCAGGAACTTCCGGGTCGCGGTGGTGTTCCCCGCCAGGCGCGCCCAGGCGGGCGCCCCGTTCGCCACGATCATGTCGCCCAGGACGGGCGCGGCGGCCACGGTGTCCGGATGCGTCGCGGAGAGCAGGTTATGCGTAGTCGCGCCGCCCGCCGCGTTCCGATTGCCGTTCCCGCCTTCTGGATCGTGAACGGCAGCGCACCGGAAACGATGTCGGTGGCCACGTGGGTGTGCGCCGGGAGGTCTCCTGCGACCAGGGCCGCGCCGGCCGTCGCGCGCCCCTTAGCATCCACGGTGAGCTTTGGATAGGTGCCGGGCGTCACCGCCGTGTTCGCCAGCGAGAGCACACCCGCCATGACTGCGAGCCCGCCGACCGGATCGATCTGGACGATGCCCTTGCTGGTGGTCGTGGCGTCCGGATATGAGAACGCGCCGAACGTCTGACCAGCCGCGAAGTCGATGATCGCGTCCATTGCCAGGTGGTTGCTGGAGTTCAGCGACATCCCGAGGTCGCCGGAGTTGTCGGTCTTTCGCCACTTGACCGCGCTGGGCGCCGACGTGAACCGAACGATATTTCGTATTATCGGTAGCCCCACGGCTGGTCTCGGTTCCGGCTCACGCACATCCGCGGTTTGGGCGTGTCTCATTTGGGTGGCCGTCCGATGTCTTGGCGCGGACTGTTTCCGAGTGGTTCGTCATCCGACAACTGTGAGGATTGAGTTCCTGAAATGGGACGATCCTGCCCCCGTGCGGCCGCCTCTCAAGCGCCATGGTTTTCGGGAGCAAACTATCCTATATATGGGAGGCGTCAAAAGAAGTGTCGCGCTACGCGCTTCAAGCGCGTGCGACCGAGCAGGTTCACATGAAATGGATGTTTGCGTTTTGCTTGATGAGCTTGTGCGCCGAGGAGCGGCAGGATCTCAAGATTACCTATCTGGCGAGGCAGGCGAGCGTGCAGGATGTCGCGAGGACGATGGCGGCGCAAGCCGGCCTGGGATACAACTGGCAGAAGTCGTTCGATCAGACCGATCCGCAGTGTCGGCGGTGGGTGCGCGATGTGCGGATCGAAGCGGTCCCGTTTGGGACAGCGATGCAGCAAATCCTGGACCCGGTGGGGCTGCGCTACCAAATAGAAAATGGGCTAGTCGTGCTGTACCGCGTGCCGAACGCGATTCAGTTGGGCGACCCGGAACCCACCGCCGCGCCGCCGCGCGTCGCTAACTTCATCAACTACTCCACAGACAAAAAGAGCGTGCAGTACATCGTCATCGACCTGGCGGCGCAGGTTGGGCTCGGGTACAACTGGGAGAAGTCGTTTGCGCAAACCGACCCGGAATGCCGCAGATTCGTCTACAACGTGTCGATCAAAGACCAGCCCTTCCAGAGGGCAATGGCAAAACTTCTTGCCCCGGTAGGACTGCGTTATCAGGTGGAGGCCGACAAGGTGGTTCTATACCGGTAGCTCGTTCGCGAGACGTTTGAGACCCGGCACCTCAGGGCGAGTGGCCGGCCACTCGGAAAGAGCTTCAAAAGGACGAGTCGCCAAACCGCCAGATGACCCCAATCAAGCGGTAGTGGAGCCGGGCTCCTCCGGAGCGATATCCGGCAATATCGGTAGCTTCCCGGCCCGGCTAGGCCGGCTGCAGGGCAGCTACCGCGAAGACACCAGAGGCATCAGAGCTGGCGGGGGATCATCGGTAAACACTAGGCTTTGGGCGGGTAATCGACCCACCGAAATCCTTACGACACTGATGTAGGATGCCAGAGTGAATGAGAATGCCCGCACAGCAACCACCGATTCACTGAGCCAATGGAGAATCTCGGGCGCTGATGCGCCTACCGTCTACCTCGGCTACTCTGCTGACAGGTCTGACTTTATGAGACGGGTCTCGCCGGCGAGGACTTCCCGGCATGACGTGCCCTTCGAGTAGTCGTTTCGGGCGCTAGTGCTAGTCCTCCCGCAGTGCTACTATCGGATCCACGCGCATCGCTCGCCGTGCTGGAAACAGCCCTGACCCTACCACTACCGCCACCAGCGAAATCGCCACTCCCGCCACGATCGCTGGCTCCACCGGCCTCACGCCATACAGAAACCTGGCCAGAAGCCGTGACGTCGCTGCGGTTCCCCCCAGGCCGATGGCCGCTCCTACGACCGCTAGAAGCAGCGTCTCCCTCGCCACCATTACCAACACCGAGGCCGGCGTCGCGCCCAGCGCCATGCGAATTCCGATTTCTTTCGTCCTTCGCGCCACCGCATACGATGCCACCCCGAACACCCCCACCGCTGCCAGCGTCACGGCCAGCCCGGCGAATAGCCCCAGCAGCAGCGTGTTGAGCCGCCGCGACTCCAGGCGGCTGTCCACCACGCGCTGCATCGTCGCCACTGACACTGGCTGGTTCTTGTCGATCTCCGCCACAACCCGACGCATCGCTCCAGACATCGCACCGGCATCGGTTGGCGTACGGATGACCAGCACATTGAGCCTCCCCATGGCCGCGCCCTGACTGCTTAGCGGTAATTGATGGTTCAGCGCGTAGATCTGGCCCGTCGCCGCCCGCTCCGACAAATCTGGCGCTCCGCCAGTCGTCAATTGTCGCACGTCTTTGGCGATCCCCACGATCGTAAACCACGTCCTGTCGAACTGTATGCGTCTGCCCAGAGCCCCGGTTCCCGGCCACCAGGCGCGAGCAAGCGATTCGCTGATGATCGTTACCGGTTGTGCCGCCGGACCGTCGCTTTCTCCGAAGTACCGGCCGCCCACCAACGGAATCCCCATCGCCCGCAGATAGTCCGTGCTGGTGTTGGCGTAGTCTGCAAAGGGCTTCTCCCGCTCCGTCTCCGGCCGCCCTTCGACCACAAATTCCGTCCCTTGCATTATGATTCCCATCGGAAGAGACGACACTGTGCCGGCATACTGGACGCCGGGCAAGGCATACACCCTCCGCAGCAACTCCTCGCGAAACGCGCGCACCCGCCTGCCGTCGGGATAGCTGCGCTTCGACAACTCCAGCCGCACCGTGAGAGCATGTTCCTTCCGGAAGCCGAGATCCACGTTCAACGCCCGGTGCAGACTCGCCACCAGCAGTCCGGCGCCTGTCAGCAGCACCAGTGCCAGCGCCACCTCGGCAGTTACCAGCAGCCGTGCAGTACGGTTGCGCGCCGTAACGGTTCTCCCTCCCGAACCAAGGCCGAAGCCGCCGCCCGGCCGCACGGCTGGGACCAGCCCGAACAGAAGCCCGGTCAATACGGATACGCCCGCCCCGAACCCCAACACAACGCTGTTCAGTCCGATCTCGTCGGCCCGCGGCATACTGGCCGGCAGCGCAGACTTCAGAAGCGGCAGCGTTACGTATGCCAACAGCACTCCCGCAGCTCCGCCGCCCAGCGCGAGCATCCCGCTCTCAGTCAGAAGTTGGCGTGCTAGGCGGGGCCACGTCACCCCGAGCGCCCGCCGTATTGCCATCTCGCGCTCGCGCCCAGCGGCGCGCGCCACCAGCAGGTTCGCGATGTTCGCGCACGCGATCAGCAGCACCAGCGAAGCCGCAGCCATCACCAGCAACAGTTCCGGCCGCACCTCCTCCAACTGCCTGCCAGCGGTGAGCCTCGCGACCTTGACTCCCCAGCCGCCATCCTCTTTCGGATAGGCCGAGGCCAGCCGCGCGGCGATGGTGTCCATTTCCGCCTGCGCCTGCTGGATCGAAGCGCCTGGCTTCAACCGCGCGACCACGGACAACGAATGTCGGTCCCTGGCGCGCTCCTGCTCGACTGGCAGATTCAGAGACATCCAAATCACCGGCCGGTAAGCCGCCGAACCCATCGGCGGGAACTCGAATCCCTGCGGCATCACGCCGGCTATCGTGAAGGTTTCGTCGTCCACCTGGATTTGCCTTCCCACGACACCAGCGTCGCCCCCGAACCGCCGCTTCCACCACGTGTAGCCGATCAACGCTTCGCGCGGCCCAGCGCTCCGGTCCGCCCCACCTTCCATCGGGTGTCCCAGCGCCGGGCGCGCGCCCAGCAAGCCGAACAGGTTCGCCGAAACCCGGTGCCCAATTACCTCCTCCGCCCCTTCGCTGCCCGCGACATTCACCTGGTGCGCGTACCGGTGTACTCCGAAGGACTCGACAGTGCTCGTTTGCGCCTTCCAGTCGGCCAAGTCCGGACAAGATGCGCCGCCCATGAATCTGCGGCCGCTCAACTGTTGCATGCTGAAATCCACCAGCCGTTCCGCCTGGGCATACTTCGCTGGTGAGAGCCACACTCCATAGAGCACGCTGAAGATCGCCGTATTGGCGCCGATCCCCAGCGCCAGCGTGAGCACCGCTACCGCGGTAAACCCCGGCGCGCGCCGCATGCTACGCATCGCATACCGCGCATCCTGAACTAGCTCCTCCACTAGCCACATATGTGTATTAACGACGGGAACGCGCAGATCGTTTATGTAGTCTGTGGATTGCTTGTAGCCCGCCCGCCCTCTTTTGGGGGCTGTTCCTGCCTGACACCGCAGGGTAGACCGGCGCGCACTCCGCCTCCAAGATGGTCGGGTACTCGGAAAATCGGTTCTGCCCGAGACCGACTGGAAGCAAGAGCGATATCGGCAAATATCGGTAGCTATTCCGATGGCAACCCGGCCCACCGGGCAGTTTCCGAGTACAGTCATCCAGGCACAACCGACGGTGAGCATTTCCAAGTGGCTGATAATGCGCGGGATTGATCAACTCTGCGGTAAAATTTCCTGAAACCTATGCCACCTTCGTTAAGATCTTGCCGGACG
>JBEKDV010000465.1:0-6044 GCA_050014175.1 Candidatus Solibacter sp.
GTTGTCGGCGCTGCCCACGCCGGCCATCGCCTCGCTCACCTTGCGCTGCGCCACCGCTGCGTTCTTGCGCGCCACCAGCGTGCCTGCCGTGCGCTCGCCGTCTTCGATCTTGCGCTTCAGTTCGCCCACCTGCGCTTTCAATTTCTCGCTGGTCGCCTGGGCGTTGTCCACCGACAATTTCATGGAATTGACCTGCTGGTCGCATTCCGCCTTCTTGGCCAGCGCCTTCTTGGCCAGATCCTCATTGCCGGCGTCGAGCGCCATACCGGCGCGGTCCTTCCACTCCTGCGATTGCCGCACGTACTTGTCGTACTCCGCCTGCAGGGTGTTGTAGTTGCTCATCGCCATGGCGCTGGCGCGCACTACGTTGTTCAACTCCGTCTTCATGTCGGCTACGGTCTGCCGCACCGTGGCCTCGAAGGTCGCGTCTTCCAGCGCGTCCACGCCGGCGTTCGCCTGTCCACGTGCCACTCGGCCCACGCGTCCGAAAATATCTTGAAGAAATGCCATAATCGTCTCTCCTCGTTCTCCTCTTATACCCTAGGCGGACAGGCCGCCCAGCAAGTGCCGCGCCGTCATCACATCCACCAGCAGAAAATGCACACAGGATAGGATATCGTCCTCGTCCTCCGGGCCCATGTCCTGCAGCTTGCAGAAGTTGTTCAGGCTGATGGTGACCTTGCCGTTCCCCGCATCGTAAAGCTGGAACGCGGAAGTGCTGATCCCGTTGTCGGCCGCCAGCATGGTCGCCATGATCTCCGGCGTCACCGCCGTGCGCGGCACCGTGATGCAAGCGAGCGTGAGGAACAGGATATCGCCTTCCAGCACGGCCTGTAGCGAGACGCCGCTGTCCAGCTCCCTGATGGCGATGGTGTCTGGAGCCGGTTCGGAAACTTCGTATCCCCGCTCCGCCAGTAGTGCGTGTATGTGGCCCAGGTTCGGGCTGGTTGTGGGTGTCATAGTTTTGGCCAAATTTACTCCTCTATCATTACGCGTTCCGCCGCCGAAGTGTTCCGGCGTTTCCGTCGGACTATCGCAATCTGCAATAACTATATTGCAATTTGTGATTGATTGTCAAGTAAAAAAAGTTTATGCTTTTTGCATGATGACGTGGAACCTGGTGTCGCCGGCTGGAAAGGCCCTGCGGCGGCCAGGATCGGCTGCCCCACAAACCCCTACGCCAGCATCTTCTTCACCACGTTGCCGGCGACATCCGTAAGCCGGAAATCGCGGCCCATGTGGTGGACCGTGAGGCGCGTGTGATCCAGACCCAGACAGTGCAGCAGGGTGGCCTGTAGATCGTGCACGTGGACCTTGTCCTCGGTCACGTTCATGCAGAGATCGTCCGTCTTGCCGATCACCGTGCCGCCCGCAATGCCGCCGCCCGCCAGGAAGAGGCTGTAGGCCAGCGGGTGATGGTCGCGGCCGGCGTTGTTGGCGTCGCGCGGATTGCGGATCTCGCACATCGGCGTGCGCCCGAATTCGCCGCCCCAGACTACCAGCGTGTCCTTCAGCAGGCCGCGCTGCTTCAGGTCCTGGATCAGCGCCGCGGTGGGCTTGTCGGCGATGTCGCAATGCGTCTTGAGCTTGCGGTTGAGATCGGTGTGATCGTCCCAACTGGCGTGGTTCAGCATGACGAAACGCACGCCGCGCTCCACCATGCGGCGGGCCAGCAGGCAGTTGGTGGCGAACTGCCGGGTGGGGTCCTCATTGACGCCGTACATGGCCAGCGTCTCCGGGCTCTCCTTGGAGAAATCGAGCAGTTCGGGCGCGGCCATCTGCATGCGGAAGCCGAGTTCGTAGGAGGAAATGCGCGAGGCAATCTCCAGGTCGCCGGTTTCGGAGTAGTGCTCTTCGTTGAGATCCTTGAGCACGTCGAGACCGGCGCGCTGCATGTCGCGCGTCACGCCCGGAGGGTTCGAGAGATAGAGCACCGGGTCGCCGGTACTGCGGAAGGGCACGCCCTGATAGGTGGAAGGAAGATATCCGCTCGACCAGTTGGAGCTTCCGCCGCTGGTGCCGACGCCGGAGCTGAGGACGACGAACCCGGGGAGATTCTGCGACTCGCTGCCCAGGCCGTAGAGCACCCACGCGCCCATGGTCGGGCGGCCCACCTGTATGCTGCCGCCGAAGAGCAGCAACTGCCCGGGATGGTGATTGAAGGCATCGGTGTACATCGAGCGCACCAGGCAGAGATCGTCGGCGCAGGACCCGATGTGGGGGATGTAATCGGAGAACTCGGTGCCGCTCTGCCCGTGCGCGGTGAAGACGCGGGGGCTCGCGAGCACGGCGGCGTTGGGCTTGGTGAAGGCGAGGCGCAGATCCTTGGTAAGCTCAGACGGCAGCGGCTTACCATGCCATTTCTGGAGCTCGGGCTTGGGGTCGAAGAGATCGATCTGGCTGGGCCCGCCTTCCATGAACATGAAGATGACGTTCTTCGCTCTTGGCGCGAAGTGCGGCTGGCGGGGCGCCAGCGGGTTCTGCTCTACACTAGCGCCGCGGCCTTCGCGCTCCAGCATCTGCGCCAGCGCGATGGTGCCGATGCCGGCGGCGCATTCGCGGAAGAAGCTGCGGCGGCTCTGAATGGCGTGGAAGTGTTGCAGGTCCATGGCTATTTATGTCCTTTTGATTTGCAGGGGCGAGAAGCCCGGGAAGAATGCCGCCTTGAAAGGCGGCATAGCAGCCTGAAAGGCTACGCTACAAAGAAGCGGCATGGCTAATCCCTCGTGATGAACTCGTCCAGGTTGAGGAGCACGCGGCTCAACTCCACCCAGGCGGCGGTTTCGGTCCGCGGCACGCCTTCTATTTGGTTAGGGAACAGGGCGGCCACGGTTGGCGGGTCGGCGAACAGCGCGCGGCTGGTGTCGTCGAAATATTTGCCCATGCGCTCTGCCTCGCGCGCCGTGGGCTGGCGGCCCAGCGTGATGGCGTAGGCGTGGTTGAGGCGCTCGCGAAAGCCGCCCGCGCTCTCGCGCACGATGCGATAGGCGAGGCCCTGCGCGGCTTCGAAAAAAACGGGGTCGTTCATCAGGTTGAGTGCCTGAAGAGGCGTGTCGGTGCGTTCGCGTCGCGGGCAGGCGAGGCTGGCGGCCGGCGCGTCGAAGCTCACGAGTTGTGGATAGGGCACGGTGCGCTGGAAGTGGATGTAGAGGCCGCGGCGGTAGCGGTCCGGCCCCGTGCTCTCGTCCCACTTCACGCTCCCCGCGTAGGAAAGCTCGGCGACTCCCTTGGGTTGCGGCGGCTTCACGCTGCGCCCGCCGATGCGCAGATCGAGCAAACCGGCGGTGTAGAGCGCTTCGTCGCGGATCAACTCGGCGGGCAGGCGCAGGCGCGATTGGCGGGCGAGCAGCATGTTGTCGGGATCTTTCGCCGCCAGCTCGGGACGCGCATTGGAGCTTTGGCGGTAGGTGGAAGAGGTCACCAGCAGGCGCACCATCTGCTTCATGCTCCAACCGCGCGCCATGAACTCGCTGGCCAGCCAGTCGAGCAGTTCCGGGTGCGTGGGGCGGTCCCCCTGGGTGCCGAAATCTTCGCTGGTGAAGACGATTCCGCGCCCGAAGACCTCCTGCCAGATACGGTTGACGGCGACCCGCGAGGTGAGTGGATGATCGGGCGAGACCAGCCAGTGGGCCAACGCGAGGCGCCCGGTTTCGCCGGCGGGCATGGGCGGCAACACCGCGAGCGTGCCGGGCTGGACCTCGTCCCCGTGGTCGCGCCAGTCGCCTTTGACGTGGATGTACGTCTTGGGAGGCGTATCGTTTTCGAGCAGCGCCGGCGCGTAGCTCACCTGCGGCAGTTTGGCGGCGAGTTCGTTCAGCCTGGAGCGCACGTCGGAGAGTTTCAGCGCGTCGCAATATTCCTTGCCGTAGAGATTGCCGCAGGAGCCCAGGAACACGTCCAGCATGGCGTTCTGCTGCACGTCGCTGCGTTTGGCGGGGTCGAGGAAGAGCACCTTGCGCGCGTTATCCACGGTGTGCGTGAATTCGCCGTAAGCAAAATCCCAGTCGTCGTGCGTGCCGGGGTGAAGGGCGGAAGCGCGCAGCTTGGATTCGTAATCGGCCTGGTATACCGGGATGCTGTACTCTTCGAGCAACGCTGCGCGCTCGCGGTCGTACTCCGGACGGGCGGCGAGGTAGGGACCGAGTTCGCCGGGCAGCGGCGCCTGGATATTGACTTCCTCCTGGGTATTGAAAAACGCCGAGAGCTGGTAGAACTCCTTCTGGCTGATGGGGTCGTATTTGTGGTTGTGGCACTGCGCGCAGCCCACCGTGAGGCCCATCCACACGGTGCCGAAGGTGGCGGCGCGATCCAGCACCTGCTCGTCGCGGAACTGCTCGGGATCCGTTCCGCCCTCGCGATTGGTGAGCGTGTTGCGATTGAATCCGGTGGCGACCAGGGTGTCGAGATTGCGGTCGGGCAGCAGGTCGCCGGCCAGTTGCTGGACGGTGAACTGGTCGAAGGGGAGATCGCGATTGAGCGCGTCGATCACCCAGTGGCGATAGCGCCAGGCCCAGGGGCGCGAGCGGTCTTTTTCGTAGCCGTCGCTATCGGCGTAGCGCGCCAGATCGAGCCAGTAGCGCGCCCACTTCTCGCCGTAGTGCGGGGAAGCGAGCAGGCCGTCCACCAGGCGCTCGTAGGCGTTGGGGCGATTGTCGGCGAGGTAGTCGCGCACCTGCTCGGGAGTGGGCGGAAGGCCGGTGAGATCGAGACTGACGCGGCGGAGCAGGGTCAGTTTCGGGGCTTCGGGGGAAGGCGCGATGCCTTCGTGTTCGAGCCGGGCGAGGATGAAGTTGTCCACCGCATTGCGGCCCCAGGCCGGGTCGCGTACGGCAGGCGCGGCGGGCCGCTGGATTTTCTGGAAGGACCAGTGCGGGGCGCGGGCGGTCCATTCCAGGCCCTGATCGATCCACGCGCGCAGCAGGCCGACCTCTTCGGCGGTGAGGTGCGCGCCCATCGGCGGCATGAATTTCTGGTCGAGGCCGGCCACCAGGCGGATCAGGCGGCTCTCGGCGCTCTTGCCGGGCAGGATGTCCACGCCGGCCTTGCCGCCCTTGAGCGCGGCTTCCTTCTGGTCGAGGCGGAGGCCGCTCATCTGCTGCTGCCCACCATGGCAGACGAAGCAGCGCCGGGCCAGTAGCGGTTCGATATCCCGGGCGAATTCGATTTTGGTTTTCGCGGCGGGCGGTAGAGCAACGTCGGCGGCGTGCAGCCATACCGGCGCCAGCAGGCACGCGAGTGCGCCACGCAGCATCCCCAGTCTGAGCATGGGATCTATTATATTCCCGCGAGGGGGAGGAAGGGGGAAGCGGAGTTCGGAGTTCGAGGGGTGCTTCTTGACGCGGAGGCGCAGAGACGCGGAGGAAGACGCGGAGAACATATGAGAGCAATAGAATCAAAACCTGAGGGCGCAGAGGAAGCGGAGAACGGAGGGGGGCGGCGGGTGTATATTGAATCCACGATGCACTCGAGATGGGTAATACTGGCGTTCGCCCTGGGGACGGCGGCGGGGAATGCGCAGGTGCGTTTTAACCGCGATATACGGCCGATCATGGCCGGGACTTGCTTCCGCTGCCACGGGCCGGACAAAAGTTCGCGCATGGCCGGGATGCGGCTGGACCTGCGCGACGAGGCGCTGAAACCGAACCGCAACGGGGTGGCGCCGATCGTGCCGGGCGATGCGGAAAAAAGCGCCATCGTGGCGCGGATTTTCGCCCGGGACGCGCGCATCATGCCGCCCGCTTTCGCCCACAAGGAACTCTCGGCGGCGCAGAAGGAGACCATCCGCCGGTGGGTGGCGGAGGGCGCGCCATACGAAGGCCACTGGACGTACCAGCCGGTGCAGCGCCCCGCGGTTCCGGCAGAGGGGAACCCGATCGACGCGTTTATCCTGGAACGCCTGGCGCGGGAGGGGCTGAAGCCATCGCCCGAAGCCGACCGGCGCACCGTGGCGCGTCGCGTCGCCCTGGATCTCACCGGCATTCCGCCGACACCCGAGGAAATTGCGGCCTTCCAGAAAGACGCGTCGCCCCATGCGTACGAGAAGA
>JBEKDV010000466.1:0-6016 GCA_050014175.1 Candidatus Solibacter sp.
CGAACTATTGGAGGTGAAGCTGGCGATGGCGGTGACCAGGTTGCCGCCCCCGGCGCCGGCGCCAATTACGATGATTCCGCGCCCTGTGTCCGCCGAATTAAAACTGCCCGAGGGCGAAGTGAGGATCGTGGAGCCTTGCGCCATGATGGCGCCGGTGCGGCAACTGCCGCCGGGACCAGCGCCAACCACCTGGATGTACTTGCCGGTGTCGAGCGATGTGAAGGAAGCCGATGCGGACGTCAGGATCGACGATTCCAGGTTCATGGCGCCGTCCGTCCGCAGGACACCATCGGCCTGCGCGCCAAAGGCGGTTACACTGACGTTGAGCTGGGCCTGGGAGATTGGGGCCATGGCCAGCCACAGAAGAGTACCGAAACGGAGAAAGGAACCGGAGAAATAACCGGAGGACGATTGCGACTTACGATGAATAGAGGCCAAGACGAACACCTCCCAAAGTGTAAGGTTCTTCGGACCCAAGGGTGTACCGGGAGTCGCACTGTCCGGGCCCGTACGGCGGTTCCGGAAAGTTATCCGATGATATCTACAATCGGATAACAGCCTATGTTTCTCTCGAGGGCGTGCGCTCGAGTATATGCATAGGTGCGATTCTTAATGTACGTACTCGTTGGTTAACAGAATCTGGTTTTGAGAAATCGCCGGAGGTGGCGCCAGGTCGAGGGCTTGCACGGTCCAGAGATTTCAGTACTTGCTCCAACCTAACAGGCAGCCAAAATCCTTGGCCGAAGTTGTCGGCGATCAAATTAACAGAATCAGCCGCTTTTATCCGATTGTAACCGCGCTACGAAGCCTTGTCAATACTCGGAGATCAGAATTTTCCGATGTCTTTCAGCAAAAACCAGAAATGACTTTGCGAGCCACGCAGTTACGAATAGTTACTAAGGTACTTCACCGTACTGGCGGCGAAGCAAACCACACCTCGAGTCCGCACGACGCGCCGGACGGTGGTGGAATCGGATGGGAAACCTGATGGGTTGGGTGGCGCGGAGGGAAGGGAGTCCGAGCTTCGAAGCGGATTGGCAGGCTGAAGCCTGCACCGCTCAGTGGTGGGAAGGGATCTGGGGAACAGGAGGGAGGGTAAGGCTATTTGACGTGGTCGGGTAATGCGAACGCCACGTAGGTGTCGCCCGTGGGTCCACCCAACTTACCGCCGCCGGTCGCGGCAATCACGACATACTGGCGACCGTTCACCTGGTAGGTCGCGGGAGGCGCAAACCCGCCAAAAGGCAGCTTGCAGCTCCATAGTTCGCGGCCGCTGTTCTTGTCGAATGCGCGAATTTTGAGATCGCGCGTTCCGGCGCAGAACACGAGTCCGCCAGCGGTCGCGGACGGGCCGCCGAAGTTCTCGGTGCCGGTCTTGGGAACCCCAAGCCGGGTGAGTGCTTCGTACTCGCCCAAGGGCACTTTCCAGGCGATTTTGCCGGTATTGAGATCGATGGCGTTCAAAGTGCCCCAAGGGGGTTTGCATCCCGGGTACCCTTGATCGTCGAGGAGTTTTGGATAGCCGTTGGGCTGGTAGGTGTAACGGGCGTTGGCATCCGAGGCGGATGTTTGTGGAAGATCGCGGTCGAAGAGGAAGTCCAGGAGTTTCTGCCGCTGGTCGGGAGTCATCTCCACCGGCGGCATGGCGTTGCGTCCATTCCTGACAATCTCGATGACCTCATCGTCCAACATGCGATTTCCGAGGCCCAAGAGAGGGGAGGCCATGCCAATGCCTTTGCGATTGTTCCCGTGACATCCGGCGCAAAATTGCCGGTACGTTATCTGTCCCGGGGTGGGTGGCTGATTGGGGTCGCGGATGGCTCCGGCGCGGACTCGCATGACGGTCATGATCCAGGGGAGTTCGTTTGCGCTTACGTAAAGCCACCCGCTGGAAGCATCGAAAGCCGCTCCGGTCCACTGCGCGCCGCCATGCACGTTGAAATAGACGGTCGGCTTTCCCGGTTCAAAAGGCTGGAAGAATCCAAAATTGGCGCCGGCGATCTGTTTTTCCACGAAAGCATGGGCCGGAGCCGACAGATCGGTTACGTCGTCTTTGGTGAATACCTGGCGGGCAAAAGGTTGCGGCAGATCGAACACGGGTTGGTAAGGCGAAGTGGTTTCGCCGGGCAGCTTGGAAACCGGGGCGCGCCGCAAACGGTAAGGGAAAAGTGGTTTGCCGGTGACGCGGTCGAGCAGCAGGGTGTTGCCGATTTTGGTGACCTGGGCCACCGCATCCACGCGCTTGCCGCCGTGCATCACGGTGACCAGGTTGGGCGGGGCGGGGATATCCAGGTCCCAGATGTCATGCCGGATCTCCTGAAAGGACCACAGCAGGCGTCCGGTTCGGGCCTCCAGCGCGATTACGCTGTTGGCGTGCTCATTGCTTCCGGGATGGTCTAACCCCAGAAAATTCGGATGCGGAGAGCCGGTGGAGGCATATACAATGCCTCGTTTGGCGTCCATGGCCATTCCGCCCCAATCGTTTCCGCCACGGTCGACATCTTCCTGCCCTGGCGCGGGCTTCCCCAGGACGTCGAATTGCCAAAGCTGCTTTCCGTTCGCCACATCATAGCCGAGAATGACATTCCAGTTGGCAACTACGATGACGTCCTGATAAATCGCGGGAGCAACCACTCCGCCCGAGGAGACTTTGCCGCCCCGCCCGAAGCCGGCGGCCGCATGCCCGGTCTTGGGATCCAGCGCGTAGAGGTACGCACCGGACGTAAAGAAGAGACGCGGGCCGAGTGTGCCGGTGCCCGGCCAGTAGACCAGCCCCCGTTGGGCCGGGTGCCCTTCCGGTCTGAAGCGCCAGATCTCCGAGCCGTTGGCGGCGTTGACTGCCGCAATATAGTTGCCCGCCGTGGGCACGTACATGACGCCCTCGGCGATTACCGGAGTGCACTGGATATTGGCGGTTCCGTCCTTGGAACGGTAGGTCCAGGCAACCTGAAGATGGCTGACGTTGTCGCAGTTGATTTGGGTGAGGGAAGAGTACCGGCTGTCCGCGTTGTCTCCCTGCGAGCGCAACCAGTTCTCGCGGTTCGCATCCGTGGGCATCGCCGGAGTCAGTTCCGCCGTAGCGGCGGCCGGAATGTCTTGGTATTCCGGCAGGGACTCCCGTTGCAGCGGATCCTCGAGTTTGGCGGACAGAACGGCGCTGGCGCTGCCGCTGCCGGGATGCAGCGAAGCGGGGCGGCCGAACTCGTCGGCAGCGTGCCGCCTCTTCATGATCCTGTACCCGCCCAGGCAGGCCCCGGTCAGCAAAACGACGCATATGGCAGCGTAGAGTTTTCTCTTCATTGGCCCAAGGTATGGCGTTCCCCCATACTTGAGGTACGCATGGATCCATACTACCGCCTCGCGAGCGACTAATCTAATCCTGCGTGAATTTTCCCATCCCACCGTTATAGCGAAAGGAAATCGAACCGCCAGGAGGCACTTTGACAGCGGCCGGCAGTCGAAGATTGCTGTCCGGACCGAAAACAACGGGGAAAGACCCCGCGTTCACGATCCGAATTTGCGATCCATCCTGCTCCTTGCCGGCATCGATGGTCGCGGTCACCGTCGCGGTATTTCCGGTGACGTAAACGACGGGGCCGTAGGGCTCGATGATGGTTGTCTGCGATAGGTTCACGACGCCGTGGTTCACGTCTGGGTAGGTACATCCGGTGCATGTGTCGCCTCCCCAAATCACGTTCTTGGCCGTTACTAAACCCCATCCGGGGCCCTGCGTCGTGTAGAACGTGTAGTTGGAGGTTCCTGGAAATCGCCACACGTTCTCTTGCACAGTCACGTTGTTCCAGGCGAAGTTTCCGGACAGGTAGCCCGGGTTGAGCACGTAGACACTGTCGAGGGACTTGCCCGCCGCGGTCGCATATCCCACATTGCGGGCGATGAGAAAATCTTTCATCGGAAAAGTGAACGACAGGAAGTTGTACGCGTTGTATCTGTCGACGATAAAGAGATTGTCGGAGACTTGCGTGTTCCCGCTCGTTTGCAGAATGCCGAAAGAGCGGCAATCGTGACAGGTATTTGCGCTGATGGAAACGTTCGCCGGCGGGACGTTGTCGCCTCCGGCCTGCGGGATCACCAGAATCCCGGTCTGGCCCGCGCTTCCGTTGATCTGCCCGATGGTGTCGAAGTAATTGCCGACGATCTGGACCGAACCGGACGGGATGGTGCTATCCACGCCGTAAATCACGATTGCCTCTCTAGGCATCAAGGAAATTGTGTTCGATGCGTAGATCTGGCGGCGAAGGGCGCCGCTGCCCGCGCCTTTGGTCGCGTTTTCGACGCCGGCATTGGACCCGTTGGTGATGGTGTTGTTGAGAACTTGAAGGTCGGCCGCCAACATGGAGATACCGTCTCCATTGAAATTCGTCATCGTCGAATTCCGGATGACTGTCTCTGTCACTGCCGACCCGCCGGAAAATATGTTCTCTCCCTTAAAGTCCTGAATATATACGGAATCGACCAGGATATTTGAGAATGTGCCCGCTTCCCAAAGGTAGATCGCCTTATGGGTGATGTCCCATCCGTCGCCCGTGGTGGTTAGTGGCGGATCGGTTGGGCTGAAACTGTTGTTGTAGGTGTTGCCGTTCGTCATGCCATAAAGGTGAACCCTGGAGATCGTCACATTCGAGACGATTTCTCCTGCCGCCTTGTTAAGCCCTCCGTTATCGCCGATCGCCAGGCAGTTGCCGCGAATCGTGGCGGTCTGACCCGGGAATTTGGCGCTATTGGAGTACGTCGCCCACGCCCCGCGGCAGAACAGGTTCGTGGAGACGTCTTTGCCGGTCAAAGATACGTTGGAATATCGTATTTTGACGGCTCCCGGGGCGCTTGCCGTCATCTGATCCGTCGCGGCGATGACATATCCGCAGACGGCAAGAGTGGGACATGCGGGCGGCAGTGGCACCTCGACTCTGCCTCCGCCTGCTCGCCCGACCGTATCGACGGCAGACTGGAAGGCCGCCTGATCATTGGTGCCGTAAGCGTAGGTTGCGGCACTGACCGTTGCTGCGGCGGCGACGCTCAATCGAACGGCGGTGGAGCTCTGCACGGTCTGAATCGTGCCTTCGAGTGTCATCGCTCCGTAGTAGTATGGGGCGTTGTTGATTCCGCGATTTGCCGCGGCGTCGAGGGTCACGGACGCGACCGACGTGTAGCCGGCGATCGTCGTGATCAGGTTGCCCCCGGAAACTGCCGCGCCGAGCACGACGATGCCGCGTCCGACATCTGTTGGAGCGAACTTGCCGGACGCCGAGTTGAGAACCGCCGATCCAGCGGTCATGGAGCCGTCCGTACGCGTAGTTCCGCCGGGCCCCGCTCCGATTACCTGTATGTACTTCCCAACGTCGGCAGCGCTGAAGGAAGCGGACGGAGAAGTCAGCACGGCCAATCCAGCCGTCATCGCGCCATCGTTGCGCAGAATCCCGTCCGCTTTGGCCCCGAATTGAGTCACGCTTACGGTGGCCTGGGAATTCGCCATGCGAGAAACGGCGAACGCCAGAATAATCAACAGACATGTCGCACTTAACAGAGCCCGGTGGCGTTTTGACCTGCGTGCGGTAATCATCAGTGAGTCTGCGTTGCCCCGACTGTATAGAACTTAGTGGGGTAACGCTGGTTATTGTACTCGGTGGCGATCCAGCTTGAGGATCGGGCAGTCGTTGAGATGCGAACCTCGTCCAGACTGCAAGCCAGGAGTCCGGCAATCACTCCCCCGATGGATTCCCCGCCCATAGTCAGCGGGAGTCCCAATTTGAGCGGACCATTTCCAGTGGCGAATTGGGCTTTCAGGACGCCGTCAAAGAATATGTTCCAACCGGAGCCGTCCCAACTGCTGACCACGTGGTGCCATTCGCCCGGGTTCCAAGAAGAGATGGGCCACGATGCCGCAAACGTGGAGCTATTGACCATGCCGGCTTTGAGGCTGAGACCGCTGGAGTCATTCTGGATTCGTAGGAAGTACGCCTCGGCGCCATTGTTATACCCCTTGCCGAGAATGTAGCCG
>JBEKDV010000467.1:0-6015 GCA_050014175.1 Candidatus Solibacter sp.
CTCCAAGCGATAAGATCACGCTGGCCTACATCGGTTGCGGCACGCAGGGAACGAGGGAGATGCTGCGCCTGATCGCCACCCCCGAGGTGCAGATCACCTCTGTGTGCGACCCCGTCAAGGACGGCACGAATTACGTCGACTGGGACAAGACCGGCATTCGCGACAGCGTCCGCAAGGTTCTGGACAAACCCGATTGGGGGGCCGGGGTCAGCGGGATACGCTGCGGCCGCGATATGGCCAAAGAGATCATCGAAACCTACTACGCGAAGAACAGGTCGGCGGAGAACTTCAAAGGAGTTGCCTCCTATGCGGATTTCCGGGAGCTGCTGGAGAAAGAGAAGGACCTCGACTCCGTCAAGATCATGACGCCTGACCACCTGCACGCGACCATTTCGATTGCTGCCATGAAGAAGCGAAAGCATGTGCTCGTGCACAAGCCCCTGGCCAATCGTGTGGCTGAAGTTCGCATGGTGGTGGATACGGCCCGCAAGACGGGAGTGGCCACGCACCTGCTAGCTTGGAGGGCGCCACTCACGGCGGTTCGACAGATGATCCTCGACGGCGCCATCGGTAGCTTGAAGGAAGTGCACAATTGGACCGACCGGCCGTTCTGGCCCCAGCAGCTCGCCCTTCCCACGGACCGGCCGCCCATTCCGCCGGATTTCGACTGGAACCTGTGGCTGGGACCCGAGCACGATCGTCCATATCACCCGAACTACACGCATGCCGTATTCCGCGGCTGGTACGATTTCGGCGCCGGCAGCATAGCGGATATGGGCAACTACAGCATGTGGCCGATTTTCATGGCGCTCGACCTGCCCGTTCCGAACAGCATCGAGGCGCAGTCCAGCTCCAGTTGCGAGATCAACGACCAGGTAAGCACGGTCAAGTTGAATGACTTCGCTTTCCCGTACGCCAACCGGGTGTGCTTCAAGTTCCCAGCCCACGGGCAGTGGCCGGCGGTGAAGCTGTATTGGTACGACGGGGGAATGCGCCCCTTCACACCGGACGAGCTGTTGGAGGACGGCAAGTCCATTCCTGCAACTGGGACTTTGTTCGTCGGCGACAAGGGAGTGATCCTGAACAGCGAAATCATTCCGGCCAAGAAGATGCAGGAGTATCGCGCCGGCAAAGGCCTTCCGCAGCCCCAAGGGGGCCGCGGAGGCCGCGGAAGCGGGGGTGGCGGCGAGACCGAGTGGATCGCGGCTTTTAAGGGCGGGCCGGCGTCGCAAGGCAGTTTCCTGAATGCGGCCAATTGCTCCGAAACCATTGCTCTGGCCGGGATGGCGATCCGGTACAGCCGCAAGGTCTTCAACGAAAACCGTTGTGCGCCAGCGTTGCTTTGGGACCAGCAAAATATGAAGGTCACTAACATCGCTGAGGCAAACCAATACCTCACCCGCGAATATCGCGACGGATGGAAGCTGACGAGCGCATAGCGAAACGGGCAGTGGCCGCCAAGGTTCGTGGCCCGGCATTCCGCGGCCTCCTTGGTAGCGACAAGGCCTTCGCAGCCGGCCCTCCATCTCTGTCCGTTCCTGAACCAGCGTGCTTTCTGAGCGCTGTGCGATCTTTACTCTTACTCGAGCGGTTGGGAAGCGGAAACGCGTTTCACTCCCATCTCGTGCGCCTCCTTCTCGCCGCGGCCAGAATAGAACGCCGCGTCACCGGCTACCAAGTTGGGAACTCGTCCCAGCCGTTGCTTGTGGACAGCAATCGCGGGGCCAGCAGATCACCGTCGGCGAGGTGCTTGTCAAGGACTCCCTGATAGCCGGACACCCGGAAAGAGTCGTGTCAGGAAAGTCGTGAGCGTTGTATTGGGAGGGCGCCGGCATGGTGCAGTTGGCAACCGCTGGCGGCGCCACACGGCCCGCCAGCAGTAAGATGCCGACCCCGGTCAACGCACCCGCGCAAACGCCGGCGCTTCCTGCAAGGAACATCCTCAGGTAGTCTTCCGCGTGCATCACTTATCGAACCACGCGGCCCGGTCACGGTTAGGAATCGCGCTTAGTGGCCAAGGGCTCCAGTCAAATACGCCTTCTTCCCTCAGGTGTTTTCCGAAGCGAAACCAAGGCAAAGCGGATTCGCCTCTCTCCCGGCTCGCCGGAACTCGTCACGGATCTAAGAAAGCGCCCTTTCCCATGACGACGGCGTCGCGACGCATGCCACCGGCTGTCCCTTGGAGATGGGCGGCGTGGCCACCACATAGAGCACCACGCCATCCAGCGGCGAGCGCACTTCGGCGATCCGCTTGCCGAAAAAGTCCGTAATGTGAGCCAGCAGCGCCCCTTTTGCCACCGTCTGATCGCGCTCCACCTGCCAGTACAGGATCCCCGTCTCGGGACTCGCCACCACTTCCGCTGGATCCAGGTACACCGGGCACGAGACTGCGGCGGGGCCCTCTTCCATCATCCGCAACTCGCGTAAGACCCCGCGCACGCCGTCCACGATCGCTTCCACCGATTCCGCGTCCGACCTGCCCAACAGGCCGCTCTCGATGGTCAGCGCCGGCTTGCCGCGCGTGATCGCCGTGGTCGAGCAGTAAAGCGAGCGCTCGGGGTCGGTCGGCCGATTGCGGTCGATCAGAATATGATCGATGCCGAAGGCGAGCGCCAGGCGCGCGATCTCGCCATTCATTCTCCCGTCGGCGGTGATGGCCTGGTAGACGTACGGGCGCAGCGATTCATTGCCGTCGCCAGAGTGTAGGTCCAGCACGTAGTCCGCTTTCTCGATCACCTGCGTGGTGATGGCGAAAGCGATGCGCTCGCTCACCGTGCCGTCCCGCCGGCCCGGGTAGACTCGGTTCAGGTTTTTCCCGTCAACCGGGCTGAAGTAAACCGTGCGACCCAGGAAAGACGGCATGTTAGCCACATGCACCATCATCACCGTGCCGCTGAGTTCCGCGGCGTCGATCCGCGCCCGCAGTTTCTCCAGCGCCAGCACCGGCGGGTATTCGTAGCCGTGGTTTCCCGCAATCAGCGCCAGCACCGGCCCGGGGCGCGCGCCCGCAATGGTGGTGAGCGGAATTTGCGTGCCCGCGTCGATGCCCGCCGGCACCTCGATCATGCGCGATTCCGTCAAAGGATCCTCCTCCTGTCGCGATAACCTGCCGGGTTTGCACGCCCTGCCGCTCAGTTCATTCCGCTGATCGTGTGCCCCGTGGTCCACATCCTCTTCAGCCCCATGGGCAGCATCAGGTGGTTCATATCGTAGTGCTCGGGCTGGCGCGCCGCCAGAATCTTCATCATCTCTTCCACCACCAGCGCGGGGATGCGCAGGTCCTGATAGTACGCCTTCTCCACGGCGATCCCGACCAGCTTGTCCGTGGTCTGCCGGAACCGCACGTCCACGCGCAACGACTTGGTGCCGCTCAACACCCAGCGCAGCGCGCCCGGAATGGTCCCCGGTTTCCAGCGTTCCAGTGCGTCCAGGTCCGCCATCACGGTGGTCGAGATGTAGTTCCCATCCGCGAATTCAACGTGAATCGACCTGACCCCGGGGCGCGGCGTCGTCTTCAGGGCGTACACCATGTAATCGTTCACTTCGCCCTCGGTGAAGCGCGTTTCCACGTGCGGCGCCGGACGATGCGCCGCCTGCTCCGCGTCCGCCTTGCGCAAACGGTCGAAGAAGTCGAGCATCTTTTCCACCGGCCCGACGGCGACGGTCGCGTGCACCAGGGAAAAGCAGAAGCCCAGAGCCAGAATCAATCTGCGCATGATGGATAATACTGAAAGTAACATAGGGCGCCGCCGCGCCCGATTCGAATGCGAGTAGACGACCAACCGCAGGAACAACTCTACGCTGCCGTCGCGCGCGAGATCCAGCCCCGCCTGGAAGCCCTGGCCCGGTGCCATTCCACCGCCGAAATGGAGGCCCACCCCGCCTACCGCGCCATCGCGCCGCTGGTTGCACGCTCGCTCGCCACGCCGCATATCGCCGATTTCCGCCCCCGGGAAGCCCCGGCGCGCCCGCGCTACCGCTTTCTCGCCTGGAATATCGAGCGCGGTACCCAGTTCGAGGCGCAACTGGACGCCTTCCGCTCGCACCCATACCTGAAGACCTGCGACGTTTTGCTCATCACCGAAGCCGACGCCGGCATGGCGCGTTCCGGCAATCGCATGGTGGCCGAAGCGCTGGCGCGGGAACTGGGCATGGCGCAGGTCTTCGTGCCCTGCTACATCGCCTTGGGAAAGGGCTCCGGCGTGGAGCGCCATGTCGAGGGCGATAACACGCTCGGACTGCACGGCAACGCCCTCCTCAGCCGCTATCCCATCCGCGACGTCCGCCTCATCCCGCTCGACAACGGCGTGGACAAGATGGCTCATCGCGAGCAGCGCCTCGGCCGCCAGGCCGCCGTCGCCGCTCGCATCGATTTCCCCAATCTCTCCCTCCACGCCGTTTCCGTGCACCTCGACGCTCAGTCCACCCAGCGCCATCGCCGCCAACAGATGCGCGTCGTTCTCGATCGGCTGCCCTCCGGCCTGCCCGTGATCCTGGGCGGCGATTGGAACACCAGCACCTACGATTCCTCGCACGCCTTCCGCGCCATCCTGGGTTTCTGGTTGCGCGTCATGATGGGCGTAGACCACGTCATCCGCAACCACTACCTTCACCCCGAGCGCCTCTTCGAGCGCGGCCTGTTTCGGTTGCTGCGCGATCGCGGATTCGAGTACACCCGCTCCAATCGCCTGGGCGAACCCACCATCTGCTACGACGTGTGCGATCCGCGCGCCGCCGGAAGCCTGCGCGAGTGGGTGCCCCAGTGGTGCTTCGCTTTCATCCATTGGGCCTTGCGCAACCACCAGGGGCGCTGCCCCATGAAGCTGGACTGGTTCGCCACCCGCGGCCTGCGGGTGGAAAACCCGGTCGTGATCCACGATCTCCGCGAGGGTCGGGCCGCGCCCCTGTCCGATCACGACGCCATCGGCGTGGACATCGTGGTGTGACCGCCGCCATCGTCAATCCCCGCGCCGGTTCCGGCACCGCGCGCCGCCGCTGGCCTCGCGCCGCCCGCCTGCTCGCCGAGCGCCTCGGCCCCGTGAAGGTCTGTTTCACCGAAGCTCCCGGCCATGCCACCACTCTCGCCGGCGAGTTGGCCGGCGCCGGATACGACCTGCTGATCGTCGCCGGCGGCGACGGCACCCTGAACGAGGTGGTCAACGGCATCCTTCTGGGATCGGCCGAGCCGCGGATCGGCGTGCTGCCCCTGGCCAGCGGCGGCGATTTTGCCCGCACCCTCGGATTGTCGCGACTGGCGCCCACCGTGGACGCCCTCGCCGCGGGCGAGTCCCGCCGCATTGACGTCTTCCGCGCGCGCTTCCGCGCACCCGGCGGCGTGCCCGCCGAGCGCTGCTTCCTCAACGCCGCCAGCTTCGGCCTGGGCGCCGTGGCCGCGCTGGGAGTGCGCGGCTGGTGCCGCTTCGTGCCCGGCAGCGCCCGCTACCTTGCCGCCGCCATTCCGACCCTGGCATCCGGCCGCGGGTTCCGCGTCAAGCTCTCCCTCGACGATGCCCCGCCCGTTACTTTCGACATCACCACCGCCGCGGTGGCCAACGGCCAATACCAGGGCGGCGGCATCCGCATTGCGCCCGAGGCCGTCCTCGACGACGGCCTCGCCGATATCACAGTAGTGGAGCGCGTCAGCCTGGCCGAGGTCGCCGCCAACCTCCCGATCCTTTATTCCGGCGCGCTCTACTCCTACCGCAAGGTCCGCCACTGGCGCGCCTCCCGCGTGCGCGCGCAAGCCGAAACCGATGTGCCCGTGGAACTCGACGGCGAGCCCGTCGGCACCCTGCCCCTCGAAATCGAAGTGCTCCCCCAAGCCCTCCGCTTCATCTTCCCGCCGGTAGCGTAGCCTTTCAGTGCTGGGGCGCCTTTGGTGGGGCAGGCCTTCATAGGAACTTGCAAAATAAACTGTCCGGAGATCTTGGCAGGCCCCGGACGGGTTCGGGGCGCGGGTTTCCGCCCCGAACCTGTTACTTAATCTACGCAGATATGCCAACCGCACGCTTTTCC
>JBEKDV010000468.1:0-6007 GCA_050014175.1 Candidatus Solibacter sp.
CCCCGAAACGAACAAAGCAGCCATCGGCCGGCCTCGCCGGAAAGGGAAGATTACAGATCCCCTAAATCGAGCGGAGTATATCAGCAAACTGCTATGGATAGGCGAAGGATTTCTGACAGGTTCGGGTCGCATCGCCTAGGGAAACAAGAGATCCCGAGGTGGATATCCGGAAGTACATCAAAGAGAATGAGTTAATGAAAGATAGAGTTTTGGGACTTAGCCCCATACTTGACGACGGGCGTTTCGACGCGTATCGCACGGTGAGATGCAGCCAGTGAGCGATTCGGGCCCCCGATCAGGTCACGGCGGTCTTTCGAGCCTGCGCGACCTCGGCCGGGGCTGGCGGCGGTCTCAGTTTTTTGGACGTTATGGGGTCGGCTAGAATAGCAGCGGGTGTTTGGAACCGTCGAACTTGCGGGCGACCAGCCGCCGATACCACGCCAGGATGGTGTCGGGCGTGGCGGTACAGGCCACCGGCTTCAGTCCTGTGCGTCCGAGTCGTTTCCCGATCTCGGCCAGTGTCCACCGCTCCGGATCGGAGTGCCGGAGTCTGGACGGCAGGCGGGCTCTCAGGATTGCGGTTCTCGGCGGCCAAGTACTCATTCTGCACCCACAGCTCCTGGTTGACGGGGCCCGTCACAAAGGCCAGGAGGCGTCCTTAATGGGTGGTGTCGCGCATGTCGAAGGCTCATCATAGAAAACCTGCGCGCGCAATGCTTTCAGGCAGCCGGTTCGGTGACGGCCCTGAGGTCGGCTGAGTGTTTTGACCATGCGGGGACGTAGCGAGGATTTCGACGGTACGGCGTCATCGCGGGGAAGGCTCCAGATATCCGCGCGAAGAGCCCCCGTTGACGTGGCGGCATCCCGAGGCTACTCTATTTCCCAGGGAGAAACCGATGCCTCGGAATTCGTCCGGTTTAGATGTTCAGCCAGCCATTGACGATTCCGGGGACCGATACGCGGTCGACGCCATTCTTCGAGCGTGCGAGGTTTTGCACGTGTTTCGCTTCAAGGGGGAGACCCTGCACCTGAGGGAGATCGTGGCCCGGACCGGGCTCCACAAAGCGACTGCGTTCCGCACGGCTCACAGCCTGGTGCTCGGTGGTCTGTTGGAGCGGGTGGAGCGCGACCAATACCGCCGTAGCATGCGATCTTCTGCCCAAAAGCGCGTGCGCCTAGGGTATGCGGCGATGACTGGAAACTCGGTTTTCTCCCGGGATGTTACCGACGGCCTGCGGCTGGCGGCCGCCGACAAGGAAATCGATCTCCTGGAGTTTGACAACCGCTACAGCGCGAAGGTCGCGGTCCGCAACGCCGAGGCCCTGGTGAATGAGAAAGTGGACCTCGCGATCGAGGTTCAGATTCATGAGCAAGTGGCGCCGATCATCGCCTCCATATTCCAGGAGGCCGGGATCCCTTTCATTGCGGTGGACATTCCCCATCCGGGGGCGGTCTTCTTCGGCGGCAACAACTATGTCGCCGACCGCATCGGAGGACACGCGCTCGCCCGCTGGGCACAGAAGCACAATCAGGGACAAGTCGACGTAGTGCTTCTGCTGGTGCTTTCGGCCGCAGGTCCGATCCCCGCGGCGCGCATGACCGGGGTGGAGGTTGGCATCAAGGAGGTCCTCCCGGCGCTGCCCGAATCTGTTCTCGTGAAACTGGACGGCAAGGGCGGCTACGTCGAGAGCATGGAAGCTGTGCGGAAGTTTCTTGAGAAGAACAAGGCTGAACGGATCCTGGTCGGAGCTATGAACGACTCGAGCGCGCTGGGGGCGTTGCGCGCGCTGGAGGAAGCGGGCAAGGTGGCACACAGCGCGGTAGTGGGCCAGAATGCGACCGCGGCCTGCCGAGCTGAAATCCGAAACCCCGTCACCCACATGATCGGCTCCGTCGCATTTTTCCCCGAGCTGTACGGCCAGCATCTGGTGACGATCGCGTTGGATATGCTCAGCGGCAAGCCCGTTCCGCCAGCGGTCTTCGTGAAGCACACACTGATCACCGCCGAGAATGTGGACCACTATTACCCTAACGACGCCATGCTCGTCACACCGGGTGCCGACACCTTGCTCTGGAACTTTTACCATTGATGCCGACGCTCACCCCGGGCGCCATTTCACTGAGCGATACAGCTATTCCGCGTTCGACGTGAGGCGGATTGTTCCAGTCAGCTTTCAAGTCATTGAGCGTCCACATGATGCCAGAGCTTGCGGGACTTGTCGTCGAAACCTCATGACGCATGCCAGGCGCTTTCTGGAAATCGCCGCCGCCGTAAAGCAGAGCCAGGATGCTTCATCACGCCCAGGATGCGCTCCGAACCGACCCTAGCGTTTCGCAGGAGCCGCGATACGGCCTTCGAGTCGGATGTCGCGCGAAGAGGCCGCGATGCTCACAACTCGCTCGCCTTCAGCGACCCGCCAAACGTGGCCGTCGGTAGACCAGTAGGAGAAGGCGCGCTGATCGAGGTGCACGGTCACGCGGCGGGCGGCGCCGGCTGCGAGCTCCACGCGCTCAAATCCCACGAGTGACTGAGGCACCATCGGGACCGGCGGGCGGGCCGGCGGCGCCAGGTACACCTGCGCGACCTCGGAGCCTCGAACCCCGCCCGCGTTCCGCACGGTGAATGCGACGTCCCCTCCGTCAGGCGTGCGCCTGACCTCCAGGCGCGAGTATTCAAAGCGCGTGTAGGACAGACCGTGGCCGAACGGGAAAAGCGGCTGGATGTTCTGCTGGTCGTACCAGCGGTAGCCCACCGCCAAACCCTCGGTATATCGCACCACTAGCGGATCCGGATCGACGCCGGTGGTACCCGGCGCGGCAGCGACCGGGAGGCGCTCGGGGTGTCCCACGGCGCGAGCCGGCGCATCCTCCAAGCGCACCGGGAAGGTCACCGGCAGGTGTCCGGCGGGATTGGCGCGGCCGAGCAGCAGGTCGGCGGCGGCCCATCCACCCTCCTGTCCCGGGTACCACATTTCCAGGACCGCGGGCACGCGGGCAATCCACGGCATGGTGACGGGGCCGCCGGTATTGAGCACTACTACGGTGTGGGGGTTGGCCGAAGCGACGCGTTCGATCATCTCGTCCTGGCCCTCCGGCAGCGTGAGGTCCGCGCCGCCGAGGCCGCTCCATGCGAACACCACCGCGGCGTGCGCGTTCCTGGCCGCCTCCACCGCGGCTTCGATGCCCGCGCGGCGCATGGCCGGCGCGATCCAGGCAAAGCGGATGCGCAGCGGCCCCTCGCTGATCGAGTAGGCCGAGAACTCCGCGCGGTGCGGTCCCGCGGCGAGCCGGATCGTACCGCGGGCGTTGTCGCGGCCGTCGGTGGTGGGCAGCAGGCCGGACCACTTTTTCGACACGCGGCCGGTTCCCGCGAACCCGGGTCCGCCGTTGCGTGCCACCTGCCGGCCATCGATGCGGATGGATCCGCCGCCCTCCGAGCCGCCGCCCAGCACGGGCTGCACCATCAGGGTGTACTCGCCATCCTCCGGCGCCATCAGGGTGCCGCTCCACGACCGCTCTCCGCCCGGCTCGATGGCCGCCTCCGCTTCCACGCCGGGGATGGCGGAGCCGGTCAGATCGACACCTACCGAGTACGCGATTGCCGCCGAAGGCACCGTCTTGCGCAGCGCGTCGAGCGGCGATACGAGACGCGCCTCGAAGCCATAGGCGCGCTCGCCCATATACCCCGCGGCGAGCTGGCCGGCGGTGGGACCGATCACCGCGAGGCGCTCCAGGTCCCCGGCGCGGAGCGGCAGCGCGCGATCCTCGTTCTTGAGCAGCACCGCGCCGCGCAGGGCGATCTCGCGCACCACACGAGCATCGCCCACGACGTCGATGGCGCCGGCCCGTCCGGCCGCCTTCCGTCCCAGGTAGCCGAAGCGATCGAGCTGTTCCAGAATGCGCGTAACCGCGCGGTCGAGCGCGCTCAAAGGAATCGCGCCGCTCTCGATCGCCTGCTTGAGCGCGTCGCGGAAGTACGGTCCGGGGCGCCCGGCAAGTTCACGCCCGGGCATCTCCAGATCCACGCCCGCGAGAATGGCGGCGGGACCGCGCAGCGCTCCCCAGTCGGAAGTGACGAAGCCCCGGAAGTCCCACTGCCCGCGCAGAATGCGCTCCTGCAATTCGGGATTCTCGCAGGCCCAGTCCCCGTTGATCTTGTTGTACGCGCACATCACCGAAGCCACGCCGGCCTGGACGGCGGCCTCGAACGGCGGCAAATAGAGCTCGTGCAGGGTGCGTTCGTCGATGAGGACGTTATCCGGGCCGCTGTACGCGGCCAGGTGCTTGACCTGCGCCATCACGCCTTCCCGCTGGATGGCGGCGACCTCGGCGGCGGCAATGCGCGCCGCCAGCAGCGGATCCTCGGCGAGCGTGGTGTGATTGCGGCGGAAGATGGGGTCGCGCACGATGTTGACGTGGGGCGTGAGGAGGACATTCTGCTCGAGCGCCCTGGCTTCGCGCCCCATCACGGCGCCGTAGAGGCGCGCCGCCTCCACGTCGAAGGTGGCGGCCAGCGCGACCGGCGCGGGCATGGCGGTGGCCTCGCGGTTGACGTTGATCCCCGGAGGCCCGTCGGCGAAGCGAAGGGGCGGGATGCCGCGTTCCGGCAGTCCCGCCCAATAGCCGGCCTGTCCGAGGTCGCGCGGGTCGCGCGAGCCGTGCACCAGCGCGATCTTCTCATCCAGGGTCAGGCGGCGGACCAGTTCTTCGACCGCGAGATATCGTACCGCAGAGCCCTTGGCAGGGCGGCGAGGCACTATCGCCAAGCCACCCTGCTCAATAGCCGGGGCAGCACGGTGAACTTGTGTTACCGGAGGGAGCAACCCCTCCCTCACGATCGGGGCTCCGATCTGAGCCGCGAGCGTCAGCGAGCGGTTATGCGATAGTACCGAGCCTCGCGGTTGAAGACCTGGCGCCGCCACGCCGGTCCCACCGTTGCCCGCGGTCCACGCCAGCAGACCGAGGAGGACCGCGCGCGCGGCCGGCGGCGTTCCTACCACTCCGAGTCGCCGGCGCCGCGGTCAAGATGGAACGGCGCCGTGGCGACGGAGCCATTCCAGGTCACTTCGATTTTGGCAGCCAGAGCCGCCGTTTTGGTGAGCGCGATTTTGCAGCCTTCCGCCGGGGCGGAGGGTTTGCCCATGGTCATCGCCACCTTGCCCAGGTCCAGCTTCGGATCGTAGGTGGACGCCTTGGCGCCGGAGGCCTTGTTGACGGCAAGCTGCCACTGAGCGCCGTCGGCCAGGATGTAGAGCATGTAGTCGCCCTTCGGCACGGTGATGCCTTTGAAGGCCAGGTCGGCGTCGCTGTGCAAGCTGGCGGAGATGCGGGTCTTGACGGACGGCGGTGCATATTTGACGGCGATCTGATGCCCTTCGATGGCGACGGACGTCTCCTGCTGCGCAAATGCGACCCTGGTCAATCCGAGCATCGCAATCGCGGCTGTCACAAGGCGGGTTCTCATTGGTTCTTCTCCTGTTTCTTCTTCGGGACTCCCTTAACGTGGCAGTCCACGCACCTTACCCAGTGGATATTGTGCTTGTTTCCGGCCGAAAGAAAGCTCGTGTCCATCTTCTCCACGTCCAGGCCGCAATTCGACATCTTGGGATGACAGGTCGCGCACGAGGCCCGGGTCTTTTGACCGTGCTGTTCATGGCAGGCCAGACAACTGATGCCCTCGTGGACGCCGATGGCAGTGCGGTCGTCGCCGCTTCCCACCTGCATCGACGCGATGGGTGCGTGGCACTGGTAGCACAGGGCCTGGCGCTGGTCCGGGCTCAGGCGGACCGCGCGCGCGTCGTCCTTCATCGCCGGAATGGAGAGATCGGCCACCGGCACATACTGTTCGGTGCGCCGGTCGAAGAACGCGAGCGAGGGGCGCGCGATTTCCTGCGCCGGTCCCGGCTTGCGGCCGTCCTCTCCGGTCTTGCGCAGGGGTTCGCCGAAGCGATGTACCTGGTGGCAGGTGGCGCAGGGCATCGACGGCATGCCGGCCAGATCGGGCTCC
>JBEKDV010000469.1:0-6004 GCA_050014175.1 Candidatus Solibacter sp.
CCTCGAACGGCACGAAGCTCATCGAGTACACCGCTTCCTCCAGCGGGATCCAGCGGTATTTCCCCGCGAAGTAGCACAGCGCGTGTCCCGCCACCAGCCCGATCGCGCTGCCCACCACCCCGATCAGCACGCCTTGCAGCATGAAGATCCGGCGGATCTGCTCGCGCCGCGCGCCCATCGACATCAGCACCGCGATGTCCCGGTATTTCTCCATCACCATCATCACCAGCGTGATGAAAATATTCAGCGCCGCCACCAGCTCGATCAGGCTGATCACGATGATCGTCACCAGCCGCTCCATCTTCAGCGCCCCCAGCAGTTGTTTGTTGCGCTCCATCCAGGTGGTGGTCGTGTAGCGCTCGCCCGCCACTTTCTCCACGACGCTGGCGATCTCCGGCGCCTGGTTCAGATCGTCCACGTTCAGCTCGATCTGGTTGATTTGGTCCACCGAGAGCGCCTTCTGCGCCGCACCCATCGCCAGGTAAGCCCAGTTGTCGTCGATCTCGAAAAACCCGGTTTCGAAGAGCCCGCACACCTTGAAGCGCCGCTTCACCGGCCGTATTTCCACCGGTGTCATTTCATCCGTCAGCAGTTCGATATTGTCCCCCACGCGCATCCCCAGGTCTTCCGCCATGCGCGAGCCCAGCACGATGCCCGGAGGATTGGCGCTTGCATCGCGCAATCGGTCCACGCTCCCTGCCTTCAGCCGCCGCAACGTGCCGCTCAACGCCAGCTCCGATGCCACATCCACGCCTTTGATGAACGCTCCCTTCGATTGCAGCGGCCCGCTCAAAAAGGTGGGACTGTACAGCGCCGGGGAAACCGCCGTCACGTGCCGCACCTGGCGAATCCGCGCCACCATGTCCTGCCAGTTCTCGATTCCGTCGCCGGGCGTTCGCGGCACCACGTTGATGTGCGCCATCGCCCCCAGCAGATTGCGTTGCAGCGTGTTGCGGAACCCGTTGGTCACCGCCAGCGCCACCACCAGCGCCGTCACCCCCGCCGCCACGCCCAGCACGGATATCGCCGTGATCACACTGATCACCGCTTCCTTGCGGCGCGCCCGCAGATACCGTCCCGCGATGAACAACTCGAAACGGCTCACAGTTTGTCGAGTTCCCGCAGGTGCCCGATCAGGTCGATCGGGCCCTCCGGCCGCAGCAGCGGGAACAGGATCACGTCGCGTATGGAGCGCGAGCCCGTCAGAATCATCGTCAGCCGGTCGATCCCGATGCCTTCTCCTCCCGTCGGCGGCATGCCGTAGGCCAGCGCCCGCACGTAATCTTCATCCATCTGGTGCGCCTCCTCGTCGCCGCGCTCGCGCATGCCCAGTTGCATCTCGAAGCGCCGCCGCTGCTCCTGCGGATCGTTCAACTCCGTGTAGGCGTTGCCGATCTCCATGCCCGCGGCATAAATCTCGAAGCGCTCCACAAAGGACGGGTCCTCGGGCTTGTTCTTGGAAAGCGGCGAGGTCTCCACCGGATAATCGTAAATCACCGTCGGCTGAATCAGCTTGGCTTCCACGTGGCGCTCGAAAATGTCGGTCAGCGCCTCGCCCGCCGTGTCCTGGTGCGAGTGCCTCAGCAGCCACTCGGGGTTCGCCACGTCCTCCATCGAGGGCGCACCTTCGCCTTCCCAGTGCTTCACAATCGCTTCCCGCATGCTGAAGCGCGCCAGGCTGCTGAAATCGATCCGCGCCCCCTCGAATTCCACTACCGCCGAACCCGTGGCGTCCGTCGCCGTCTGCCGCAGCAGTTCCTCGGAGAGATCGATCATCCCAAGATAGTCGGTGTACGCCTGATAGAACTCCAGCATGGTGAACTCGGGGTTGTGATGCGTGGAGAGCCCTTCGTTGCGGAAGTTGCGGTTGATCTCGTACACCCGGTCCATTCCGCCCACCACCAGCCGCTTCAAATACAGCTCCGGCGCGATCCGCAGGTACAGATCGATGTCCAGCGTATTGTGGTGCGTCACGAACGGACGCGCCGTCGCCCCGCCGTAAAGCGGCTGCATCATCGGCGTCTCCACTTCGATGAACTCGCGCGCCTCCAGTTGCCGCCGCAGCGACGAAATAATCCGCGCCCGCGTCACAAACACCTTGCGCACCTCCGGGTTGGCGAGCAGGTCCAGATAGCGCTGCCGGTAGCGCGTCTCCACGTCTTCGAGGCCATGCCACTTCTCCGGCATCGAGAGCAGCGTCTTGCTGAGAAACTCCAGTTTCTCGGCGTGAATGCTGAGTTCGCCCGTGCGCGTGCGGAACAGGTAGCCTTCCACGCCCACGATGTCGCCTACGTCCACCAGTTTGAACAGCGCGAAATCCCGCTCGCCCACCGCATCTTTCTTCACGTAAATCTGCAACCGTTCGCCGCTCTGCTGCACGTGTGCGAATCCCGCTTTGCCCATGTGGCGCAGCGTCATCAGGCGTCCGGCGATGCGCACCCGCACCTCCGGCGTCAGTTCCTCGGCCGTCTTCGCGCCGTACTCCGCCAGAATCCCTGGCACCGTGTGCGTGAACTCGTACCGCCGGCCGTAACCGCGGTATCCCAGCGCCTCGATCTCCCGGATCCGTGTCAGCCGCTGTTTGAGCAAGTCGTCTTCGAGGGACAAATAAGGCTCCTATGGCGAAATAAGCTATTATCGCTCACTTCGCCACAGGAGCCTTGCTCGCCCACCGCCCGGCGGTAGAAACTCCGCGCCGCTGAATCACCTTGGCCGGAAAACCAGCGACCTCGGAGCCATCAAGGCGGTGTAGCAGACCCATTCTGACACACCTCCCAAAAGAATTTCCACCCACAAACAAAAAGGAAAGGTGTGATCCAACGCATGGGCATGCAAAGCGGACCCCCAGGCTACCCCTCCAACACAGCCGCACTCTGGCATCTGATCCGACACGGCCCCGCCGTCTGGCCCCTCCACAGATTCGCCGCACTCCTCTTCCACGTCGAACGCTCCACAGCCTACGGCAAGGACAGCGACCAGCACAGCCAGGGCCAGGCCACGGAAGGTATCTACTCCCACACCGCCGAGCGCCGCGACGGCGGCCGCGGCCGCTGGATCCGCGGAGGCGCCGGCATCAGCCGCGCGCAACTCAACCGCGCCAACGCCGCGCTACTCAAAGACGGCCTCATCCACAAGATCACCAGGCGCGGGAAGAACAATGCCCACGCCGCAACCGAATTTATACCGGACTGGCTGGCCATCCGCGACGCCCTGGAAGAGCACGAACTACGCAAGCCCGCACCCCAACCGCAACCCCTCATTTTTCAGGAGGGTCGACACGGTACTAGCCGATCCCCCTTGTCTCAGGGTGAGACAAGGCTTGTCTCACACAGAGACAAGGGCTTGTCTCAAGGCGAGACACACAGTAGTGGATTTGCAGTAGTGGATTCAACAGTGAGTGAGTCGCGCGAGAGAGAGGCCGCCGCCGGCCAGGCGCCGGACACTCACTCACTTTCCAGGGAAGAAGAAAACCAAAGCACGCCCGCCGGCGAGGTCGCCGCCCTCATCGAGAGCCTATACGGCCGCCCACTGCGCCCCAACGACGCGATACCCGGCCAGGTCCTGGCCATCGCGCAGCGCGTGGGCGTGCCCACCAGGGCACTGTGTTTCTTCCTGCAGGACAAGGCCAACGAACTCCAGGCACGCAACTACACAATCACCAGCCCGCTTCTGTTCGTCACAGTCACCGGTACCGACCTGATCCCATGGGCGCGCGCAAACCGGAACATCATCGAATCCGCCGCCCGCGAAGAACGCCAGGCCGCCGCACGCGCCCAGTACGCCGCGGCGCCAATCGAAATACCGGCCGCAGCCGCGCAGCCGCAACCTCAACTTTGCCCACAATGCCAACAGGAGGCACTGATAGATGGGACCTGCCACAGCAACGAATGCGTCAACCAACGCGAACACGAACGCACCACCCACCGCCGAGCTGCGCAAGGCTCCTGACGGCGCCGTGGAGATCTGGCTAGCCGGCCAGCAGCTCGGCGGCATCGAGCCAGAACCCGGAGGCCTCCGCATCGTGCTGGGAGACGCCGACCCCGGCGGAGGCCTCACCTTCGCCTGGCTGGGCGATCCCATCTCCATGCGCTTCGACCTCACCCAAGGAGCAACCCCATGACGCGCCCCGAAGAAGCCGCCGGCCTCACCGCCGCGCTGGCCCGCTGCATCGACCAGCGCGCCGCAGACCTCGCGGCGCTACTCAAAGACGACGCCTACCGCGCCGAACTGGCCCACCGAGCCGAGCTCGACAACGCCCACCAGATCTATTACCACCTCAGCGAAGCCGGCCGAGCCGCCGAAAGCCTCGCCAACGCGCTCGCCGCGCCCACGGCCGCGGCCGTACGCCGAGGATAGAGATATGAGCCAGACTGAGGAGCCAACCGCGCAATGGTTCGATCACGACTACTGGGGGCCCGGCGGCGTCGACGTCGCCGGACGCTGGGGCAAGAGCGGCGCATGCGGCCGAGGCGTGCCCTACGCAACGACCGGCGCTCCCGTCCCAAGCGGCCAGGCCGGCGGCGTGCGCAAGATCAGCACAGGCCGCAAACACCGCGGCAGCAGCAGCGACGATCTCGCGCGCAGCGAGGCCAAGCCATGACGCCCGCGACCGAGATCCGCCCAGCGCTGCAGGGCGACCCCCGCGACACCGCCGCATGGGCACTCGAGGCGCTGGCCGAAGTGTTCGACCTCACCGCCGCCGAGGTCGCCACCGTCATAGCCGCAATCGCCTACACCGCCGAAGCCGCACAAGTGGAGGACGCCACCGGCCACCGCTGCTCACGTTGCGGCTGCAGCGACGCGCGCAGCTGCCCCAACGGCTGCATTTGGGCTACCGCGACCCTCTGCTCAAGGTGCGTCGCATGATCACCGACGCCAGCATTGCCGCAACGCTGCTGTGGGCCGAGCTCCGCGAGCTCGCCGACATCCACGGCCCCGCGCACCACACCCGCATCTACGAAATCGGACAATGGACGCTCACAGCCAACCCAACCGCGCACTGCGTCTACGTCTGCCACGACGACGGCCACGCCGGCATCATCGGACCAGGCGAAACCACCGACCTTGCACCCGAGCTCGCGCGCGCCCTGCGCCGCGACCTACACGAGCACGTCTACCAGTTCAGGAGGTCTCATCCATGACGCTCGCTCCCGCCACGCTCGCCCGCTCCGCGGTGGAGCTACGCAACGACGACGGCCAGCCCGTCGCCACTATTTACGCCACATCCGGAGGCCTCGAAATCGTCTGCCAGCAAGGATGGAGCGCCGAATACTCCCACGACCGACAGACCCTCATACAACACCTGGGAGTAACATTCACCGCGGCCGCGGAGGAGCGCCGCCGATGACCTACGAAACACTCTTACAAGCCCCACTCTCCGCCAACTGCGACGCCCGCCTTATCGTCACCCGCCGCCCACTCACCGCCGAGGAATGGGACAAACTCACCGCCTATCTCGCCGAGATCCGCACCGCCAACACCCAGCAACCGGAGCCGCCAGCATGATCTACAAGCACGAAGGCGCCGCGCGCGAGAACCGCCGCGGCCGCTACGATCCCGACAAGCGCGCCGCGCAGCCCTCACGCCGCGCCAGGTGCACCGAGTACCTACACGACTCGCCCCGCCACGTCGACGCCCGCAAGAAAGTGCCAGCCAAACGCCGCCAAGAAATCGCCAGCATGGGCGGCCAGGCCCGCGCCGCCACGTTCGCCGGCGCCAGGCCGTACGCCCCGGCCCCAACTCGGGCACCCCAGCGCGCGCAGCGCGCCGACGATGCGCCAGTAACCCTCCTCCGCAACTCACAGGCCCCACCGGTGGCCACCAGCGCCCAGAAAGCCGCCGCACGCGCCGCACGCGCCGCCGCCAGCCGGCCAGCCAGGCGCGCCGCCCAGCGCGCGCGAAAAGCAGCCGCAGAAGCCGCGAGACGCAAGCCATGACGACACACAAGCCGCAAATACGGCCCGCGCTACGTGGCGACGCCCCCGCCATCGCGCAGTGGGCCATC
>JBEKDV010000470.1:0-9282 GCA_050014175.1 Candidatus Solibacter sp.
GCTGGCCGATCACGTTGTCGATAAGATATCGCGGGGCGCCCGGCAGGACCAGGCTGCACAGTCTGCCGATGAGCATCAGCAGGAATCCGAGGGCGATCTTGCCGCGGCGCGGCCGCACGAGTTCCGTGAGCAGGGGCAGCGTGCTGCGCAGGTGACTGGCGGGCTTCTTTTCGGGTTTGGTGGGAGACAAGATTACCCCTTCCGCTTGAGTATACGTTTCTTGGATGACGCGCGGTTCCACGGGGTGGCAAGAACCTTACGCATCGCTAGCCCAGCCTCTCGCGCAGCAGGCCGGCCACTTCTTCCGGGTGCCGGACGGCCAGCACCTCGAAGCCGGCGGCGCGTCCGCTGGCGATTCCGGCGGCGGAATCTTCCAGCACCAGCGCCCGCTCGACGCCGAGCCGGGTGGCCGCCAGCAGGTAAGGCTCCGGCGAGGGCTTTTGGGTGTTTACATCTCCGCCTCCCACAATGGTGTCGAAGTGCTCCCGGATGCCGCCGGCCACCAGCAGGGGTTCGATCTCGACTATGGCACTGGAACTGACGACGGCGAGCTTGAATTGGCGGTGGAGATTGGGAAGCATGGCGGTCAGCGCGGTTTCGAATAGCGGCGCCTTCATGCGCTCCTGAAACAACCGTTTCTTGGCCGGGTAGAGCACCCACAGGCTCTCCCAATCGCGCGGCGGATCGGCCTGCCGCGCCAGGGTGCGCAGCATGTCGCGGTCGTCGATGCCGATGCAGTGGTTGCGGTAATATTCCCAGGTAAGGGTGAGGCCGGCGGGGGCCAGAACGTCCGCCCAACAGGCGCAGTGGACCGGCTCGGTATCCAGCAGAACACCGTCGAAATCGAAAAAAATGGCTTGCAAGGCGCACATGGCAGGGGAAATCTGAGCGTACCATGTGGTATCAAAGGAATTGAACACCATGCCAACCGAAGAAGAAATGAAAGCGGAAATCGAGCGTTTGAAAGCCGAAAACGAAAGCCTGAAGAAGCCCGCCCGGGGACAGCTCGCGCTGAAGGTAAGTGAAAAAGGCGCGCTTTCGGTCTACGGAATGGGGCGCTTTCCGGTGACCCTGTACCGCGAGCAGTGGGAGAAACTGCTGGCCATGTCGGACCAGATTCGCGACTTTATCCAGGCCAACGACCATGCGCTGAAGAAGAAAGAATAGCGTGGCTAAAGGAGCGGCGCCGATCGCCGGCGCGGCGGGCGGACCGTCTCGCGCAACTGGTGGAGAGCCCTGTCCGCGATTGCGGCGTGGTGGGGCAGGCGGGGCACCCTCTGGGTCCGCCTGCCAACCGGTCCCCATGGAACATGCCTTCGACAGCGATGAAGTCCATGGCGTGCTGCACACCCCGGAGCACGCCACGGGTGACGCCCTTGCGCTGACCCACGGGGCCGGCTCCGATGCCAATGCCGCGCTGCTGGTCAGCCTCTCCCGGGCATTCTGCGACGCCGGCCTGACGGTGCTGCGCTACCACCTGCCGTTCCGCGTGGCGCGTCCCACCGGCCCACCGGGCCCAGGGGGCACCCCGGCGGCGGCGGCGCGCGATCGCCAGGGCGTGGCGCACGCGGTGGAAGCGCTGCGGCAGCGCGTAAAGGGCCGCGTGTTCGCCGGCGGGCACTCCTACGGCGGCAGGCAAACCGCCATGATCGCCGCCGAGCGTCCAGGTCTCGCCGACGGGTTGCTGTTGCTCTCCTATCCGCTGCATCCGCCGAAAAAGCCGGACCAGCCGCGCACCGCTTTTTTCCCCGCATGGCGGACTCCCGCCCTGTTTGTCCACGGCACGCGCGACCCCTTCGGCACGCTCGATGAGTTGCGCGCCGCCATCGCGCTCATCCCGGCGCGCGTGGACCTCCTGGCCGTCGAAGGCGCCGGCCACGATCTGAGGCCGGCGGCGCGCATGGGCGGGGAGATCCTGGCCCGCATGTTATTCTGAAAAATAATCCCAAAGGGGCATCTCTATGCGCGAATACTGCTACAAAACTCCCCACGGGATCCATGTCACGCGCAGCGCTTCGAAGACCAAATTCCGCAAAGGTTTTGGCTTGCAGCACCTGCTACGCGATTTGGACCGGCACCGTGGGATTTACCTGTCGTCGGGATACGAGTTCCCCGGAAGGTACTCGCGCTGGGACATCGCCTCCACCTGTCCGCCGCTAGAGATCGTTTCGTACGACCGCCGGGTGGAAATCCGCCCGCTCAACGCGCGCGGGGTCGAGATCGCGCGCATGTTTCACACCCTGCTGGCCGGGCACGCGCACTGGGACGATTTCGGGTTTGAAGGCGAGATCCTGGCCGGCCGGTTGAAGCCTCTGCCCGCCCTGTTCCCCGAGGAAGAACGCAGCAAACAGCCATCGGCATTCTCGATCTTACGGGCATTGATCGAGGAATTCCGCGGCGAAAAGAACTCCAAGCTGCGGCTGGTGGGCGCCTTCGGCTACGACCTGTTATTCCAGTTCGAGCCCATCGGGAAGAAGCTGCCGCGCGCCGGGCACAAGGATTTGCACCTGTTTCTGTGCGACGACATCTGGTACATGGACCGCAAGAAAGAGCAGGTGAGGCGCTACCAGTACGAGTTCAAGGCCGAGGGCGCAAGCACCCACGGCCTGGCGCGCGACGGGGAAGCCGTCGCGCCGCCCACGCCCGCCGCGAGCGGTCCGATTTCGAGCGACCACACGCCGGAAGAGTACATGGCCAACGTGGAGACGGTGCGCGAAGGCATGCGGCGCGGCGATTATTACGAGGTAGTGCTGCGCCAGACCTTCCGCACGCCGTACTCCGGCAGAGCCAGCGACTTGTTCCAGCGGGTGCAGAAAGCCAGCCCCAGCCCGTACGAGTTCCTGCTGCAATTCGGCGAAGAGCAACTGGTGGGCGCATCGCCGGAGATGTTTGTCCGGGTGGAGGGCACGCGCATCGATACCTGCCCCATTTCCGGCACCGCGCAGCGCACCGGCGATGCCCTGCACGACGCCGACAACATTCGCGAACTGCTGATCAGCCGCAAGGAAGAAAGCGAGCTGACCATGTGCACCGACGTGGACCGCAACGATAAATCGCGCATCGCCGAGCCGGGCACGGTCAAGGTGATCGGCAGGCGGCTGATCGAAAGCTACGCCGGCGTATTCCACACCGTGGACCACGTGGAGGGCATCCTCAAGCAGGGCTTCGATTCGCTGGATGCGTTCCTCAGCCACATGTGGGCGGTGACCGTGATCGGCGCGCCCAAGAAGGCGGCGGCGCGGACGGTGGAGGCGCTGGAGAAGGACGCGCGCGGGTGGTATGGCGGCGCCGTGGGGATGATCTCGCTCAACGGCGACATCAATACCGGGATTCTGATCCGCACCACGTATCTGCGCGACGGTATGGCGAGCTATCCGGTGGGCGCCACCCTGCTCTACGATTCGGTGCCGGCCATGGAAGAGCGCGAGACGCGCCTCAAGGCCACCGGTTTCTTCCGCACGCTCGGTCCGCCCGAAGCCAAGGCGGCCGAAGTCGTGCGCGGCGCGGCCGGGGTACCCTCCGGGGCCGGCGCGAAACTCCTGCTGGTGGACAACGACGATTGCTTCATCCACACCCTGGCCAATTATGCCCGCCAAACCGGCGCCGAAGTGGTGACCTACCGCGCCGGCTTCCCGGCGGAGCTGATCGTGCAGGTGGCGCCCGACCTCATCCTGATCTCGCCCGGTCCGGGCCGGCCGGCGGAATTCGGCGTGCCCGACCTGGTGAAGACCGCCGTACGGCTCGGCGTGCCGGTTTTCGGCGTCTGCCTGGGTTTGCAGGGCATTGTCGAGGCCTTCGGCGGCACCCTCGGCGTGCTCGATTACCCGGTGCACGGCAAGCCTTCGATCGTACGCAATCGCGGGGTTGGGGTGTTCGCCGGGCTGCCCGCCGAGTTTCCGGTGGGCCGCTATCACTCGCTGTTCGCGCGCCGGGAGACGTTTCCGGCGTGCCTGGAAATCACCGCGGAAACCGAAGATGGGGTGATCATGGGAGTGCGCCATCGCCAACTGCCCATCGAGGCCGTGCAATTTCATCCCGAGTCGATTCTCACCGCCGAAGACGGCCATGGGCTCAAACTGATGGAGAATGCCATGCGCCTGGCCAAAACCGGATCGCCCGCGCAGGTTCCCCACGTTGCACGCTGAACCAGCCGAAGCTCTCTCGCTGCGCCGCTGCGCGCTGGCGAGCGCGGTGCTGGTCTTGATCGCCGCGCTGCGCATCGTTTCCACTGACACCGTGCTGAGCCACACCGTGGACGAGCCAATCCACCTGGGCGCCGGCATGGAGTGGCTGGATCGCGGCACGATCACCGGCGATGCCTCCCACCCGCCGCTGGCGCGCGTCCTTTCGGCCGTCGGTCCGTACCTCGCCGGCGAACGCTGGACGCCGGCTGGGAATACCTTGCTGGACGGGGTCGCCATACTGGGGCGCGACGCCCACTACGACCGCATGCTGGCGCTGGCGCGGCTGGGCATTCTGCCGCTCTTTCTGCTGGCCTGCGCCATGGTCTTTCTGTGGGGCAACCGTACCGGCGGGCCGCTGGCCGGACTGTTCGCGACGTTCCTGTTCACCACCATTCCGCCCGTGCTGGCGCATGCCGGACAGGTAACCACGGATATGGCCGCTACGGCCTTCACCGCCGCCGGAGCCTACGCCGCGCTGCTCTGGGCGGAACGGCCGGACCGCCGGCGCACCATCGCCCTCGGCGTCGCCGTGGGGCTGGGGACGATCGCCAAGTACTCCCTGCTGGCGTTTCTGCCGGGCATCTGGGTGGCGATGTATCTGTGTCAGTGGCGTGGCGTGCGCGCCGTTCCTGGACAGTTGCGCGCCCACTGGCGGCCGGCAATAGTGGCGGCCGCCATCGCGTGCCTGGTGGTCTGGGCCGGATTCCGCTTTTCCTTCGGACCGCCGCGGTTCGCCCACGTGCCGCTGCCGGCGCCGCGATTCTTCGACGGGCTCGACGATATCCGCCTGCACAACACGGCAGGACACGCGTCGTACGTTCTCGGCGAACGGCATCATTTCGGGGTGTGGTATTTCTTTCCGGTGACGCTAGGGGTGAAGACGCCGCTCGCCATGCTGCTGCTGGTGGGCTGGTCGCTATGGGCCGCCGGGCGCAGGAGGCTGAAAATCGCCGCGCCGCTCGGGTATTGCGCCGCCATCCTGGCCATCGCCATGAGCAGCCGCATCAATATCGGAGTGCGGCACGTGCTGCCGGTTTACGTGGGGCTCGCGGTGATCTCCGGCGCGGGCGCCGCCCTCCTGCTGCGCCAGAGACCGGGGCGATGGGCGGCCCTCGGCGCGCCGCTGCTCTTCGTCCTTCTCGGCTGGCAGGTGGTCTCGGGCGCGCTGGCGCATCCCGACTACCTCTCCTACACCAACGAAATCACCCGCGGGCGGCCGGAGGATTTCGTCGCCGAATCCGACCTGGATTGGGGGCAGGATATGCATCGTGTCGGCGATTTTTTGCGCCAGGTGGGCGCCACCGAGGTCTCCTTCAGGCCCTACAATGTCAGTTACGTCCTGGCGGGGCACGCCTTTCCCAAAGTGACCTACAGCGATTGGTACCATGCGGCGCCGGGCTGGAACGTGGTGAGCCTGGGTGGCTGGAAGGTCTTCAATCATCCGGGGTGGATCGGCGCCCTGCAACCCCAGTTCCGTATCGGCCGCACTCACTGGGCCTGGTATTTCAAGCCTGGCGAAGAGCCGTCTGTGGGAGGACAGGGCCGGTGATGGGAGCGCGCGTGAGAATATACTTGGACGCCTGCTGCCTGAACCGCTTGACGGACGACCAAAGCCAGCCGAGTATCGCCGAAGCGGAAGCCGTGCGACACGGATCGGAGGTACGAGGTCGAGGTGCTCTTGTTGCTGGCGACAGATACCATCCCGCTGGATAGCCAGATTATCCAGCGCGCAAAAGAACTCGAAGCAGTTGGCTACGGCGCCTTCGATGCACTGCATTTGAGCACCGCCGAAGCCGGTACTGCACAAGTTTTGAACTGCTGCAACGAGAGCTTGGTCCTGATGGGTTGGCCCGCTTCCTCCGGCTCAACCGGTCGGGCAGGGGGAATTATACCGAAGATCGCATGCGGTGGCAGAAGGATCTTAGCGTCGCCGGGATTGCGGCTTCTCTGGACCGGCCAAGTCGCCGGTAGAGCTGGTGGCCTGCGGGTGAGCATGGGCACGGCCAGCACCATGTCTAAATGCTGCTCAACTGGTAGTCGTCGAGCGACCGAGTCCGGCTTGCCTCGCTGCGACGAGATTGATATGGGCCTTCGTGCCGTGCTTCTCCAACAAGTGAAGCAGGTTCGATCCATTCAACAGACTGATGGGCTTGCCGTTGGCAAATTCGTAGGCGTCCGGTCCGTAGTCCGGGCGTGCCCCCGCGCTACACTGAAATCAAATGACAATCGACGAGCGGCTGGAGAAGCTCACGGAACGGCACGAAGCTCTGACCCAGACGGTGGAGTTGATTACCGCCGATTTGCAGACCCTGAAAGCGCTGGCGCAGCAGGACGGCGAGAATATCCGCGCCCTCGCCCGAATCGCCGAGATCCACGAAAAGCGATTGACCGAGATCGAAGGCGGAGAGTAGTTCCCGCGCTGGAGGCGACCAACCGCTGAGGTGGCGCAGCGAGAGCTTGGTCCGGACGGGTCGGCATGACGAAGCCGTGAGCGGGCCGTCTATTCCCCCATGAGCAATCTCGCCCAGAACGTTCGCTTCGCGCTGCGGATATTTCGGCGGGCGCCCGGGTTTGCCGCCGCGGCGGTGCTCACTCTGGCCATCGGTATCGGGGCCAACACCTCCATTTTCTCCGTCGCCAACGCGCTGTTGCTGCGCCCGCTGCCCTACCGGCAACCCGACCGCCTGGTGCTCATCGATGCCCGCCGCAAGAGCAGCGCCAACGTCAGTCAGGGACCGCTCTCCGTGCCCCGCTTTGAGCAGGTGGAGCAGCGCAACCGCTCCTTCTCCGCCGTGGCGGCGTTCACCTCCGAAGTCTTCAACCTGACCGGCAAGGGCGATCCCGAGCAGATTCCCTCGGCGCGGGTTTCCTGGAGATTTTTCGACGTGCTGGGCATTGCCCCCGCCCAGGGCCGCAGCTTCCGCGCCGAAGAGGATAAGCCCGGCGGAGATCCGGTCGTCCTGATCTCCGACGGGCTGTGGCAGCGCCGCTTCGCGCGCGACGCCGCCGCCATCGGGCGCACCATCACGCTGGATTCCAGGGACTACACCATCGTCGGCGTGCTGCCCGCGGATTTTCGCTTCGCCTTTTTCGGCCCCACCTTGGATATCGTGGCGCCGCGCGTGTTCGAACTGAATGCGGTGAATCCAAGCATGGTGCAGGCCGGGGTAGGCTTTCTCAATTTGATCGCGCGCCTCAACCCGGGCATCGGCGCGGTGGGCGCGCAGGCGGACCTGGACCGCCTGTCGGCGCAGTATCGCGCCGAAAACCCGAAGATGCCCGATTCCGACCCCCTACTGGTGGTGCATGCCGGCGACCTGCGCGACGAAATGGTGTCCGGTGTGCGCACGGCGGTGCTGGTGCTGTTCGGCGGGGTGTCGCTGGTATTGTTGATTGCCTGCGCCAACGTCGCCAGCCTGCTGCTTTCGCGCGCCTTGGGGCGCAAGCGGGAGATCGCCGTGCGCATCGCCGTGGGCGCCACCCGCGGCGGACTGATCCGCCAGTTGCTGACGGAAAGCCTGCTGCTGGCGCTGCTGGGCGGAGGGTTGGGCGTGCTGTTGAGTTCCTGGGGCACGCGCGCGCTGGCCCGTCTGGCGCAGGGGACGCTGCCGCGGGCGGCGGAGATCCGCGTGGATGGCGAGGTGCTGCTGTTCACGCTGGCCATTTCCGTGCTCGCCGGCTTTCTGTTCGGGCTGATGCCGGCGCTGCAGGTTTCCCGCCCGGACCTCAACACCGTGCTGCGTTCGGAAGGCCGCGGATCCACCGGCGGGCGCCGCCACAACGCGCTGCGCAATCTGCTGGTGGTCTCGCAGGTGGGGCTCTCCACGGTGCTGCTCCTCGCGGCGGGCTTGCTGTTGCGCAATTTCGTGCAATTGAGCGCGGCCAGTCCGGGGTTCGATCCGCATGGCTTGCTGACGTTGGGAATCACCCTCCCGCCGGCACGCTATCCGGATGGTCCACGCCGCGTGGCGTTCTTCAAGGAGCTGTTGCGGCAGGTGCGGACGCTGCCCGGCGTGCGCGGCGCGGCCGGCACCACGGCACTGCCGGTGAACGCCGTCCGCTTTTCGATGGCGTTGCCGGAAGGGCAGCCGATGGTCCCCTTGGCCGAGCGCCCCATCTTCAACGTGCAACAGGTGACGCCCGGTTACGCCGCGGCCATGCGGATTCCCATCCGCTACGGCCGCAAGTTCACCGACCATGACGACGCCACAACGCCGCGCGTGGCGATGGTCAACGAGGCGCTGGCACGCCGCTACTGGCCGCGGCTGAACCCGGTGGGCAAGCACATTCTGGTGGGACGCCAGCCGGGGCCTTCGGAGATCGTGGGCGTGCTGGGCGACGTGCCGAACCTGGCGGTGGGGAAGGACCCACAGGCGGAGATTTACGTGCCGTTCGCGCAGATTCCTTTTGCCACGCAGAACCTCGTCGTGCGCACGGCGGGCGATCCGCGCAGCCTGACGGCGGCGGTGCGCGCGCGCGTGCTGGCGCTCGATCGCGATCAGCCGGTGACCGGAATCCGGAGCATGGACGAGGTGCTGGAAGCCGGCGCCGCGCAGCCGCGCTTCACCACCTACCTTCTGGGCGGCCTTTCGTTGACGGCCTTCCTGCTCTCCCTGGTGGGCATCTATGCCGTGATCGCGTACTCCGTCGCCGAGCGCACCTTGGAGATGGGGATTCGCATCGCGCTGGGCGCGGACGGGCGGGACATCCTGCGCCTGGTGCTGGGGCACGGATTGCTGCTGGCCGGGACGGGAATCGCCATCGGCCTGGCGGCGGCGTTTGCCCTGACCCGCCTCATGTCGGCCTTGCTGTATCGCGTCAGTGTGACAGACCCCGTCACCTTTATCGCCGGCCCCGCGCTGTTCGCGGCCGTGGCGCTCGTGGCGAGCTATCTTCCGGCGCGCCGGGCAACCCGCGTGGACCCGGCAATCGCCCTGCGCGCATAGCGTAGAGTAGCCTTTCAGGCTGCCATGCCTCCTCCTAAGGAACTCGTAGCGCGAGCGTGCGAATTCAATTGGTTAGAGAGCGGGTTTGGTTACGCAGCGGGTTTTTCTTCGATTGGTACCAACCGGTAGCCTCTTTGTGCCGCCTGCCGTTT
>JBEKDV010000471.1:0-5991 GCA_050014175.1 Candidatus Solibacter sp.
GAGCGCGCTGTAAGTGCGGCCCAGATAGAAGGCCGCCTGGCTGTAAGTGGGGTCGGCGGCGAGAGAGCGCTCGAAAGCTTCCACGGCTTTCTTGTAGTCCTGCTCGTTGCCCTTGAGGTAGAACTTCACGCCTTCCTCAAGCAAGTCGGCGGCGGCCTGGTTGCGGCGGCGGGGAATCCGGATGACTATGCGGACGGGTGATTCCTGACCGGGGTAGACCATTTCCTGGCGCGGTCCATCGGGCTCGTAACCCATCTTGACGCCTTGCACGGTGTGCTCGCCGGGAGCGAGTCCGGGAGTGCTGACGGGCTTGCCTTTTTGGAGCACGCCGATGGTCTTGCCATCGACGAACACCTCGACGCCATCCATATTGGATTCGAAGACGAGGGTGCCGAACTTGGGCGCGGGGGCGGCGGCGGGCTTGGCCTTCGACGGAACGTAGGCCAGCAGCATTTCGGGATCGTAGTTGGCCTTGTCGGAAGTGGGGTTCTGCTGGTTGGAGGTGTACTCGCGCACCTGGGTGTGGACGTACTCGGCAAGTTCGTCGGCGGTGACCACGCCATCGCCGGAGGTATCGGCGGCGCCTTCCAGTCCCGCGACGACGTAGTAAGTGAAGACGCCGTGGCCGCCTTTCAGATCGGGGCTTTCGAAGGAGCGCTCGCGGGCGCGGCTGGCGGTGAGGGAGAAGAGGCTCTTACTGAGATCGCCGAAACGCTGATTGAGGTTTTCGGTGTCCTCCGGTGTGATGGCCCCGGAGTGGCAGGCGTCGGTGAGGAGGATTTTGGATTTGGCCTTGATCTTGCCGCCGATCGCGCTGCCGAGTTCGTCCATGGGATAGCCGGTATCGGCAATGCGGCCGCGTTCGAGATCGTAAGGCGCGAGATAACCCTTGCCGTGATCCATGAAGCCGTGGCCGGCGAAGTAAATGAGAACGCGGTCGTCCTCCTTGGCGACACTGGGAAGCCAGGTGCCGATCTCGCGGCGCACGGCGGCCAGGGTAGCTTTGTCGTTGGTGAGCATGTGGACGTTCTCGACGCGGAAGTTGCCGCCTTCCGGGCTGATGAGCGCGGTGAAGATGGATTGCGCGTCGCGTTCGGCGAACTGGAGCTGCTCTTTGCCGGCCAGGTTGCGGTAGCGGGAGATGCCGACGATGACGGCGTAGCTGACCGGAATCGCCGGGGGTTTGGCGGTGGCGGCAGGGACGGTATCGAGCTTCTCGACTTTGAGATCGCGCTGCTGGTTTTGCGGGGGCTGCTGGGCGGCGGCGCAGAGCGCCAGGGCAAGGAGGAGGATGTGGAGAGAGTGACTTTGACGCGGAGGCGCGGAGACGCGGAGGAAGACGCGGAGAAAGGCGAGAACGAGAGCGAGATTCGTGCGTTTACCAGGGGCGCGCGCGGAGGGAGCGGAGATCGCGGAGGGAAGAAGTCCGAGCTCTGCTCGGATTGGCAGGCTGAAGGCCTGCCCCACCAAGATTGGCAGGCTGATGGGCTGCTCCAGCAAGGCATGGGGTACCGGGAGGTTTTCGGAGAGGCGCATGGCGGTCACCTGTGGGCCAGCCGGTACTCGTAGATCACCGGGCCGGTGAGGGGCGCGGGAGACGAGATCACGGCGGTGTTTTTCTGGCGCAGGAAGAGTAAGTCGCGCTGTTCGCGAGAAAGTCCGGGGCTGGTGAGGTTCTGTGGGAGGGCTTCCCCACGGGGCACGAGTTTGGGACCGGCGGAGGGATCGACGCAATCGCCGCGCGATTTCAGAATGGTGTCGTCGCAGCGGGGGATCAGGGTGGGCGGCGCGGCCTTGTTGGCGGGCGGCGGCTGGTAGCGCGGGGCGGCATCGGTGAGGCGCGCGGGAGTGACCAGCCAGTAGACCGTCTCGTAGCCGGCGGGTCCGGCGATGCGGAAGGCGGCGCTGGTGGCGGGGACCTGATATTCCTTCGAGGCGTCGATGCGGTTGTCCTGGCCGGTTTCTTCGCGCGGGAAGAGCTGCTCGTAGGTTCCGCTGGTGCTCTGGTTCATGACGTAGAGGTAGCCATCGAAGTTGGTGCGGAATTTGAAGCGGACGCGGTCGCCCTGGGCGAGCACGAGTCCGGGATCGATGGCGCGCCAGGTATCGCGATCGAGGCGTTCGAGCACGAGTTCCATGCGGTGCGCGCCTTCGCTCATGGTGCGGCTTTGGGGGGACGCAAGCGCCGCAGCGAGAGAGAGCGCGCACGCCAGGCGGATCATTGGTGCACCAGGTGCAGATCGGCGACCACACGCGAATCGGCGCTGCCCGTGGGGTTGACGACGTAGACGGCGGTCTCCTTCTTATCGCCGGGCGTGTTGGGGTCCACCTTCTCGATGATGAGATCGCGGGCCCAGGCGGAGCGCATGCGATCGACGGCGGCATTGGAGATGTTGACGGCCACGATCAACTCCTTGGAGGACGGGAGGGGAGTTTCCGGAGCGGGCGCGGCGGCGGCCTTTTTCTTGCCCTGGAGCGAGTAGATCATGCCTTCCAGGTCGCTTTCCGGCTGGAGCGAGAAGACGATGAAGAGGTTCTCAGTGCCGACGGTGCTGTCGAAAGCCAGGCGCGATTTAGGCGGCATGGTATAGGGACGCCAGCCTTCGATGCGGTTGTTGCCGTCCTCGATTTCGGCGGAGGGGAACATGGGTTTCCAAGTGCCGCTGGAGCCCTGATTGACGATGTAGAGATAGCCGGGCGCGTTGGCTTCGACAGAGAAGCGGATGCGGTCGCCGGCGTGGAAGACGGTGTCGTTGGGGACTTCGGTGGGAGTATTGTCGGCGGCCAGTTTGAGGACGGTGTAGCGCAAGCCGAGGGGCGCCGCGCCGCCGGCGGGCATGGGGGCGGTGGCGGGCGGCGGCTCGGCGGGGCGCGGGGCGGGCGGACGGGGATCGGCCCGCGCGATCTCGACGGGTTTGGCGGGTGTGCGGGTGGAGCGTTTGGCGGGCGGCCGGGCGTTATCGGGTTTGGCGGCGGGAGTTTGCGCAGCGGCGTAGAAAAGCTCGCGGGCGGTGAGTTGCTTCTGGGGAGCGGCCTGGGCAAAGATCAGGCCGGCGGTACAGCAGAAAAGCAAGAATCCCCGAATGGGTGGCATCGTAGATTGTCCGGTCCGGCTGGACCGGCCTCCTCTTTTTATAACGATATCACCCGCGGCAAACGGATTCAGCGGAGCAGGGATAGCAAGGGGCCATAAGGGTTTTCCGAAATCGGCCGGCGGCCTTACTGTTTCGGAGCGATCGAAATCACGGTGGTAGCAGCGGTGACGCCGCCGATGCTGACGTCGAAGGTTTGCTCGCCGGCGGGGGCGGCGTCGGGGATCTGCACGTTCATCTGCATGAGGCCGATGAAGCCCGGCGCCAGGCCGGCGAACGGGACGTTGGCGATCTGGCCCGCAATCTTGACCACCACGGGGGCAACGGGCACGGGGAAAGGGGGGCTCGAGGGCGCCACGTCGCCCGTAGTCGCCGGGGGATTGACCGCGCCTTGACCGGTGAGGTATGCGGTGACGTATTGCCCAGGGCTCGCCGGAGTTGGCGATGCATTCAGCGTTCCATCGGCCAGGTTCAGCGCCAGCACGTGGGTGCCCGGTTGCTGCGTAAAGACGCCGGGACCGGTCGCCGCCACGTTGAAGCTCACGGCGGCGCCGGACACGCCGTTGGAGGTGACGATCATCTTGGCGGCGCCGGCCGCGGTCTCGTAGGGCACCTGGGCGTTGACCTGCCCGGGACTGACGTAGAGAAGCGGCGCGGAGGTGCCGTTGATGGTGACGGAAGTACTGCCCAGCAAGACGGGCAGCGGCGCGGTGGAGAATTGCGCCGTGGCGACCGCCAGATTGGAGCCATAGATGGCGATCAGCGTACCGGGCGCAATGGCCGGGAGCGAGCTGGCGGCGTTGAGGATGCCGGCTGTGCTGGTGGTGGGCACGGGGAGAGCGATGGTGAAAGGCAGCGCGTTCGAAAGCCCGCCATCGCCGGTCACGGTGACGCTGGCGGTGCCCGCGGTGGCAATGAGGGCGGCGGGGACGCCGGCGGTCAACTGGGAAGCGCTGACGAAGGTGGTGGCGAGCGGCGCGCCATTCCACTGCACGGTAGTTTTTATGGTGAATCCCGTGCCGGCGACGGTCAGGATGAAGTCGGCCCCTCCGGGCGCGGCGGAACTGGGGCTGAGACTGGCGAGGGAGGCGGCGGTCGCCGAGACGAAAAACGTGACTGCGTTGGAGGCGACCTGACCTATGTTCAAGACGCTGATTTGGGCGGTACCCGTGGTGAGCAGGGAGGTGGGCACCTGCGCGGTCAACTGCGTGGCACTGACGAAGGTGGTGGGCAGCGCGGCGCCGTTCCAGGCCACGGTGGCGCCGACGAGGAAGTTGCTGCCATTGACGGTGAGCGTGAAAGGAGGGCTGCCCGGCAAAACGGACGTGGGACTGAGGCTGGTGATGACCGGAGTGGCGGCCGCCTTCACCGTAAAGACTGGCGCCTGCGGGGAAACCAACCCGCCCGGGTTGGACACCTGGATGGCGTGCGACCCCACATTGGCAATGGCGCTAGCGGGCACGCTGACGGTAAGTTGGTTCTGGCTCACATAGGTGGTAGTGGCGCCGTCGAGGCCGATGACTTGGGACGCGAGAATGAATCCGTCGCCATTCACAGTCATGGTGAAGGCGGGTCCGCCGGCGATGGCGGAAGCAGGACTGATGCCATTGGTGGCGATGGAGGGCGAGGCGACAAGCACCGGGAAGTTGACGGAATTGGAATTGGCGATACCCGGAGTGGAGACCGAGATCGGGGCCGTGCCCTCGGTGGCGACCAGGGTGACCGGTATGATGGCGGTCAACTGGGTGGAACTGACGAAGGTGGTGGGGAGCGGGGTCTGAACCCACATCACGGTAGAGCCTGGAACGTAGCGCTCGCCGGTCACGGTCAGGGTCACCGCGGGGCCGCCGGCAAGCGCGGATGTGGGGGTAAGGCTGAGGATGGTGGTTCCATACGGATTGGGAAGGATGACGAAACTGACGGCATTGGAAGCTGCCGCGCCGGGGTTCTTCACGGAGACGCCCACAATGCGATTCGACGCGTTGTTGGGGCCGGCATTCTGCACCAGGGCGGCGGGCACGGTGGCGGTCAGGTAATTGGAAGCGTTGTAGACGGTAGCGAGCGGGGTGGTGTCAAACAGAACCTGGGAGCCGGGGACGAAATTTGCGCCTCCGACAGCCAGCGTAAAGGAGGGAAGCGCCGTGTACGACGCAATGTCCGCGTATATCTGAATGGGAGAAATCGCCGAGACCGAGGCGAAAGCGATGGTGATGGGAAGGGTCTGCGAGACGGCGCCCGTCTGCGGGTCGGTGACGAACAAGGAGACCGGATAGGTGCCGTTCAGGGCACTGGCCGGGACGAAAGCGGAAAGTGTGGTGGTACCTCCGTACGTGGTGGCGAGGTTGGTTTGGGAGCCGGAGGCGTTGAGTGTCAGATACACGTTGGAGGAGAAGCCCAGGCCGGTAGCCGTCACCGTGCCTCCGGCGCTGCCCGCGGGCACGACGTTCGGATTGAGGGACTTGAGAACCGGCTTCACGATTACGGCGAAGCTGTTGGAGACGGCAGTACCCTGGGTGACGGTGACGAAATACTTGCCGCAGATGGCGATCAGGCCGGCGGGGACGGTGGCGGCCAGGGTGCTGTCATTGACGTAGGTAGTGGCCAGAGGCTGACCGGACCAATTGACGACCGCGCCGGACGCTTGGGCGCTGACGCTCACGGTGAGGGTAAATGCGTTCCCGCCGGCGTCGATGGGGTTGGGGGTGGCGGCCGTGATGACCGGCGCCGAGCTCTGAGCGTATGCGACAGCGGTGAGATAGATTAGGGCGAATAAGAGTCGCATTGGTAGATTATGGCGCGGTATCAGCGTTTACGCCAACCCGTTTCCATCAACCCCCTTTCAAACCGTGCTTGCGGTTTTCCCGCACACGGCTTAACGATGATCTTCTTGATGTGGCGT
>JBEKDV010000472.1:0-10927 GCA_050014175.1 Candidatus Solibacter sp.
CTTCTTCCTGCCAATCAATACGCCCCGCACTGGATGACCGGAGGCGAGGTCCTCTACGTGGACTGTCGAGATGGCTACGAACGAAAGCTGATCAGCACCACAGAAAAGGGAGGGGGAGTTTGTTTCGATGGCGACCTGTGCGGACTATCAGCTTTCCCTGGCAGGCGCGTGATTATCAAGTTCCTCTGCAACGAGAAGCCACAGTACCCAACTCGCGGTCGGTAAACGGCGTTATCGTAAAGTGACCCTGGGCTGCGGGCCATATGTCCTCTTTGGGGCCCTTGATCCTGGTGCAGCGCCCCTCAGAGGACCGCGAGCGCTGAAGAACAGACCCCACCCTGTTTCCGAACACGTGAGATGATATAGGGGACGAGGGAACGGATATGAAGACCGCTGACTTCAGGGGCGAACTCGCGCCGAACGGCCAGATCGCCGTTCCGCCTGAGATCGCATCGCAGGTTCCACCGGGGGAGCAGATTCAGGTCGTACTCCAGTGGGGCATCTGCGAAGACGACGCTGCCTGGCGCGCCGCGGGCCGACGGCAATTCGAGGCGGCCTATGCTGACGATGACTCGATCTACGAACTTCTGATCCATGATCCGGTGAAGTCGTCCTGATTCGGATCGACTTCCACCAGATTCCAGGCGGCAAATTGCGTCCCGCTGTCGTCCTCCTGGACTCGGCAGACGATGATTTCGTTGCCGCTCCCATTACCTCCCGTCTTCGAGTTTCCGACTTCGATCTCCGTATTCAGCAGTGGCGCGAGGCCGGCTTGAACACAGCCTCGATAATTCGCGTTCACAAACTGACGGTGTTGCCGAAGGATGAAATTGTGCGCCGCCTCGGCGAACTCGCAACGGCCGACCGAACCGCACTGACAGGGGTTCTGCGCCGCGCTTTTTCGCTCGGTCAGTAGGCCGAGGCCATTTCCGGCAATGGCACTTCGCTCGCAGTATGGCCCACTCGGAAACCGGCGAGAGGCGGGCGCCGCGGGCCGCCGGGTCGCGGCAGCGGTCGCGTGCGAGATTGCCGCGCCTTACAATGGGCAAAGGAGAACCAGCTTATGGATCGTCGCGAGTTTCTCGGTGCGGCCGCGGCAGTGACCGCGTCGGCGGCATACGGCCAGGGGGCGCCTCTGCCCCGCCGCCCTTACAAGAACGGAATCGACCTCTCGATCATCGCCTTGGGCGGCATCGTGGTTTGCGGCCTTCCGCAGGAGGAAGCGTCGCGCCGCGTGGCGGCAGCGTATGACCGGGGAGTGAATTACTTCGACTGTGCTCCGTCCTACTTCGACGGTGAAGCGGAAATCAAGCTCGGCGAAGCGCTGAGGCCGTATCGCAACAAGGTCTTCCTGGCGGAAAAAACCGGGCGTCGCGACGCCAAGGGCGCGCGCGAGGAGTTGGAGCGCACCCTGGAGCGTTTCCACACCGATCATGTCGATCTCTACCAGTTTCACGCCGTCGCCTCGATGGAAGATGTCGATAAGATTCTCGCGCCGGGTGGGGCCGCGGAGACGTTCGTGGCGGCCAGGAAGGAGGGCAAAGTCCGGCACCTCGGTTTCTCCGCCCACAATGCGCCGGCCGCCCTACGCCTCATGGACGCGCTCGAACTGGATAGCGTTCTGTTTCCGGTCAACGTCAACGCTTGGGAGAACGGGGGCTTCGGCCCACAAATCTTGGCCAAGGCGAAATCCAAGGGCATGGCCCGCATGGCGCTGAAGGCTCTGGCATTCGGCCAGTGGCCCGCGGACATCAAACAGAGCGACCGCAAGTATCCGAAGTGCTGGTATCAACCCATCGACGATCGCGAGATGGCTCGGCTGGCGCTGCGGTTCACCGTAAACCAGGAGATCACGGCCGCCGTGCCGCCTGGCGACGAGCGCATCTGGGACCTGGCCCTGGAACTTGTATCGGCGCCCCTGCCTAAGTTAACCGCGGCCGAACTGACGGGGCTGAAAACCAGGATCTCCGCCCTGGAACCGATCTTCCGTGCGTGAACCCGCGGGGTAGACGGTATCGCTTCTAATCCCCGTGATTGCGCCGCCCGGAGCGGCCGATCCAATCGTGGAACATGGTGGTATACCCGCGCGTCTCCGCATCCCCGCGCAACTGCTCGATGGTGAAGCGCATCTTGCGCCCCCAGTTGGGATACTGCCACGTGCTGCCCGGCAGATTCTGCTGGTTCATTTCCTTGGTCAGGTCCTCCTGATTGATGGCCAGCAATTGCGAAGGCGTCATCGCCAGGAAGCCGATGATGGCGTTGTGCAATTCGCCCGTGAGTTCCGCGTAGGCTTCCGCCTGGCACGGCAGGTCTTTCCTCACCAATTCCAACTGGAACAGCACGTCGAGCATCTTCTGCTTCTCGATCCGCCGCTGTTCGAGCTGCCCGCGCTGGGCGTCGTCATCGATGATCCCGGCGGCGCGCCGCGCCATGATATCGGCTCCCACCCAAAAGCCCGCCAGGGTGGGCAAATCGTGGGTAGTGGAAGAGACCAGCGCCTGCCGCGGATACTCGTCGCTGCGCCGGAATTCGCCACGTTCGTTCTTTTCGAAATAGAACAGGCGGTAGCTCAACATGCCGAAGCGCGCCAGGGTCTCGCGGATGGCCGGATCGACCGTGCCTAAGTCCTCGCCCACCACCACCACCCGATTGCGCACGCTCTCCAGCGCCAGGATGCGCACGAAATCGTGGTTACGCTCGCGCACGTAGGCGCCTTCGGTGGCTTCCACGCCGTCGGGAATCCAGAACAGGCGGAAGAGGCGCATCACGTGATCGATGCGCAATGCCCCGCCGTGCCGGCAGTTTTTGCGGATCGATTCGGCGAACAGGCGGTAGCCATCCTCACGATGGCGCGCCGAGTTGGGCGGCGGAAACGCCCAGTCCTGGCCCTGCGGAGAGAAATCGTCGGGCGGCGAACCGACGCGGCAACCCGCCACATAGAACGGGCGGTGCGCCCACAGGTCGCTGCCGAAGCGGTCGGTGGCCAGCGCCAGGTCGTGATACAGCCCGATCGAAAGGCGCCGGTCGCGCGCCCATTGTTGCGCCGCCGCCAGTTGCAGATCGATCTGCCATTGCAGGTACTGATAGAACATCACCCGGCGCCAGCGCTTCTGGCGGAAGGCGCGCGTCTCCGCCGAGCCCGGGTCCTGGTAAGGCGCCGGCCAATCGGTCCACAACCAGACATCGGGATTCCGCCGGTGCAATTCTTCGTCCAGCGCGCAGTAGGTGGCGAACGTCTCCAGCAGGTCGCCCTCGCGTTGGCAGAACGCGTCGAACGCGCGCGCCCGGGCGCTCCCGGCGCGCCGCTCGCGCAGGAATTGCGCGAATGCGAGCTTCAGGAAGCGCAATTTTAAAGCGCTCACGCGTTCGTATTCCACGTACGGCGTGGCGCGCAGATCCCCGATTTCCCTTGCCACTTCCGGAGTTTCGCGCAACGCCCGCGCCCGGCGGCACCGCGCGAAATCTTCCATGCCCTCCACATCCAGGTAGAGGAAGTTCTGGTAAAAAATGCAATTCGGCAGGTAGGGGCTGGTGTTGAACGGCCGGCGGTTGTGGATGGCGTGCAGTGGATTCAGCGCCACGAAACTCGCGCCCAGTTCATCCGCCACCCAATCGATCACGCACTTCAGATCGTGGAAATCGCCGCATCCCCAATTGCGCAGCGAGCGCACGCCGTACAGGCTGACCGCGATCCCCGCCGCGCGCCCGTCGCTTCCCGGGTGCGGGTCCGTATAGGCGCGCTCCGGCGTCACGATACAGCGCGTGGCGGCGTGGCGGGCGCCCACACTTACCGTTATCTCGTGATAGCCCAGCGGCAGTTGCATGGGCAGCGTGGCCTGCGCGCGCACCCACTTCCGCCCGTCCAGCTCCGTCGAGGCCACCTGCGGCAGCTCCCATAGATTGAGTTCGAACTGGCTGGCTTCTCCATCCTCCCGGCACACCACGAAGCGTGCGCGCTCGCCGAGCGATTCCGCGGGCACATGCAGGCGCAGTTCCACCGGGCCGCTCTCCCCGGCCAGCACCGCGGGCGGCAGCAGCCGCTCCCATTCCTTCCGTGCCAGCGCCCCTAGCGCCTGCTCCAGATCCGCGGCCGAATCCGCCGGCACTCCCAGGGCGCGCAGAATCGCCTGCTTGGCCGCCACCGACGTGGTGTGGTAGTTGCCAAAAATATCCCAGAAGCCGCCGTCGATTCCGTGCCAGGATGCGGCGCGGTCCAGTAACTGCTCGAATGAGTCGGAAGGCATGAAGAGGGTACTTTGATTTTACAGGACATTACAGCGGAGCCGCGCTTCCCATGCGAAAATAAGAGGCATGGAAAACCCCGCAGCCAGCGGTCCTGTGGAACTGTTCTCGCGCATTGACGACTACCAGGTCGACAATGCCGCCGCGGCCTTGAGCGAAGGAATCGTCATGACGAAGCTCGATGCCGCCGTCAACTGGGCACGCAAGAACTCCATCTGGCCCATGACCTTCGGACTCGCCTGCTGCGCCATCGAGATGATGTCGATGAGCGCTTCGCGGTTCGATATCGCACGTTTCGGCGCCGAGGTCTTCCGCGGCTCCCCGCGCCAGAGCGACCTCATGATCATCGCCGGGCGCGTCTCTCAGAAGATGGCGCCGGTCATCCGCCACCTCTACCAGCAGATGCCCGAGCCCAAATGGGCCATCTCGATGGGCGCATGCGCCACCTCCACCGGCGTCTTCAACAACTATGCCCTCATCCCGGTCAACCAGGTGATCCCCATCGATGTCTACGTCCCCGGATGCCCGCCGCGTCCGGAACAGTTGATCTACGCCCTGATGATGCTCCAGGAAAAGATCCAGGGCCACAGCGGAACGGTGAGTGACGTCCTCAGCCGGGCGTAGGACAGGCCGGGGTACCCTCTGGGTCCGCCTGTCTCTGTGCAGCCATGTACATCCGTGTAAATCCTCGCGACAACGTCGCCATCCTGGTGCACCCGGAAGGCGCGGCGCCGGGCGATCTCCTGCCTGGGGGCCTGGTGGCGCGCGAGCGCATTCCGCAATCGCACAAGATCGCGCTGTGCGATCTCGCGCCCGGCGAAGCGGTGCTGCGCTACGGCCAAACCATCGGCCTCGCCAATCGCCCCATCCCAGCCGGCAGTTGGGTGCGCGAGGAACTGCTCGACATGCCGGCCGCGCCGCCGCTCGATGCGCTCTCTCTCGCCACCGCCGTCCCACCCGCGCTGCGGCCACTGGAAAACTATACGTTCGAGGGTTACAGCAACGCCGATGGCGGCACCGGGACTAAGAACATCCTGGGCCTCGCCACCACGGTGCAGTGTGTGGCGCCCACCGTGGAGTATGCCGCGCAGCGCATACGGGCGGAGATCCTGCCGCGATTCCCGAACGTGGATGGCGTGGTCGCCATCACCCACTCTTATGGCTGCGGCGTGGCCATCGATGCGCCGGGCGCGGCGGTGCCCATCCGCACCCTGAAGCACATCGGTCTGCATGCCAACCTGGCCGGCCAGCCGCTTGTGGTCAGCCTGGGGTGCGAGAAATTGCAGCCGGCGCGCCTGTTCGGCGGCGGTCTCCCCGGCGACTTCCCCATTTTGGGCGAGGGCAATGTGATCCGGCTACAGGACGAGCGCGGCTTCGGCGAGAGCGTCGCTGCCATCATGCGGGCTGCCGAAAAGCGCCTGTCGGAGCTCGACCGGCGCCAGCGGCGGACGATCCCCGCGTCGGAACTGGTGGTGGGCCTGCAATGCGGCGGCAGCGATGCCTTCTCCGGTGTCACCTGCAATCCCGCCGTGGGCTACGCGGCAGACCTCCTGGTGCGCGCCGGCGCCACCGTGATGTTTTCCGAGGTCACCGAGGTCCGCGACGCCATTCATCTGCTGACGCCGAGAGCCGCTACCATTGACGTGGCGCGCGATTTGATCCGTGAAATGCGCTGGCAATACCACGCCCGGCAACAAGCGCGGGGGCCTGGCGAACATCGTCGAGAAGGCGCTGGGCAGCGTCGCCAAGGCGGGCAGCACCGCCATCCGCGCGGTGGCCACGCATGGCGAAAAAGTCACCGCCAAAGGCCTGGTGTTCGCCGCCACCCCCGCCAGCGATTTCATCTGCGGCACGCAGCAACTGGCGTCCATGAACCTGCACGTGTTCACCACGGGCGAAGGCAGTCCTTACGGACTGGCGCTCGTCCCCGTCATCAAGGTGTCGTCGCGGACCGCGCTGGCGGAGAAGTGGGCGGACCTGATCGATCTCGACGCCGGCCGGATTGCCACGGGCCGCGCCACCATGGAGGAAGTCGGCTGGGAGCTTTTCCGCCTGATCCTCGATGTGGCCAGCGGCCGCCGCAAGACCTGGGCGGAGCATTGGGGCCTGGCCAACGCGCTTGCCCCCTTCAATCCCGGGCCTGTCACGTAGTAGAGTAGCCTTCCAGGCTGCCATGACCCCATTCCTGGGGGCATTCTTCCCCGGTTTTCCCACCCCTTGACACCGGTCCACTGTGGCTCTAATATATGGCAGTACGATATATGGAAGACAAATCTATTGATCGCGAATGGAAAAAGGGCAGCGCCGAACTGCTTCTGCTCTCGCTGCTCGAAGCTCTGCCCCGCCACGGCTACGAAATCAGCAAGCTGATCGAACAGCGGTCGCAAGGCGCACTCCGTTTTCACGCGGCATCGCTATACCCGCTGCTGTATCGCCTGGAAAAGCGCGGCTGGATTCAAGGCCGATGGGTCGAAAAGAGCGGCCAGCGCCGCCGGCGCTACTACCGGCTGACCGCGCAGGGACGGAAGGTGCTGGCTTCCCAGCGGCAGGGTTGGCAGACCTTCGTGGACGCCATCAGCCGCATTACCGGAGCCGAAAATGCCTGACTGGAACGAACCGATTCGCAAGCAACTGGCGGACTTGCACCTGGCCCCCGCCCGCGAGGCGGAGATTGTTGAGGAACTGGCCCAGCACGCCGAAGATCGCTATCGGGATCTCCAAAGCGATGGCGCCACGGAGGCGGATGCCCGCCGCATCGCCCTCGCCGAGCTTACCGATCGCGAGTTGCTGGCCAGCGAAGTGCGCGCCGTCGAGCGCGCCGATGCGCCGGAACCCATCGTCTTGGGCGCGGGAAGCAAAGGCCGTCTTCTGGCCGGCCTCGGGCAGGACCTCCGCTACGGATTCCGGACGTTGCGGAAGAACCCGGGTTTCACCGCCATCGCGATACTGGCGCTGGCGCTCGGCATTGGGGCGAACACCGCTATTTTCAGCGTAGTGAACGGCGTGCTTTTGCGGCCCCTGGCGTATCCCGATCCTGGCCGGCTGGTGATTATCTACGAGACCACCGCGGAGCTCAGCGAAGCCTCGGTCGCCTACCCAAATTACCTCGATTGGCGTCGCGAAAGCCGGTTCTTCACGGATATGGGTGCCTTCCGCGGCGATGACTTCAACTTCACCGGAGCCGGCGAACCCGAGCAGGTCTCGGGCGAGTACGTCTCGGCGAGCCTTTTCCCGGTCTTCGGCGTCTCCCCGTTCCTCGGGCGCATTTTTTTGCTTGAGGAAGACCGCCAGGGCGCTGCCTGCGCGGTGATGCTCAGGTACGGCTTCTGGAAACAGCGGTTCGGAGGCGACCCGAATATCCTCGGCAAGACGCTGACCCTGAACGCCGTGAGTTGCGCGGTGGTCGGCGTCTTGCCTTCCGATTATCGCTCCCGCGACAACGCTCAGGTCTTCGTTCCCATCGAGCAATGGAACTCGATCGGGCTGCGAACTCGGGAGGAACGCGCGGGACTCCGGGTCATTGGCCGCCTCATACCGGGCGCAACCCTCGAAGCGGCGCAAGCGGAGATGGCATCCCTCAGCAACGGCCTCGCCCACCAGTACCCGAAGACCAATGCGGGACACGGGGCGAAGCTGGTCCCGATGAAGGACGACATGGTGGGATACATCCGCCCCACGCTGATTCTGCTGGCCGGCGCCGTGGCGTTCGTGCTGATCATCGCCTGCGCCAACGTCGCCAATTTGCTGCTGGCGCGCTCGACGGCTCGCAAGCGTGAGTTCGCCATTCGCGCCGCGCTCGGCGCCCAACGCGGACGCGTCGTGCGCCAGTTACTGACGGAAAGTGTCCTGCTGTCTCTGGGCGGCGCCGCCGTCGGCCTGGCGCTCGCCCGCTGGGGGACCCGCCTCGTCCTCGCCGCCGTCCCGGGCAGCCTGCCGCGCTCCGCGGAAATCGGCATCGATCCTTACGTCCTGCTCTTCACGCTCCTTGTTTCCATCGTCACGGGCATTTTGTTTGGTCTCGCCCCGGCCTTCCACGGCGCCAATGCGAACCTCCAGGAAGCCCTGAAGGAAGGCGCGCGCGGCGCTGGAGGCGGACGTCACCGCGCGGAGGGCGTCTTCGTGGCCGTGGAAATCGGCCTGGCTGTTATCTTGCTCGCCGGCGCGGGACTCATGATCGAGAGCGTTTGGTGGCTCTGGCAGGTCGATGCCGGGTTCAACACGCGCAACATCCTGACCACGCAGGTCGCACTGTCGCCCAAGGTGATGGGCAGCCCGCCGGCCATCCGGCTGGCATACCAGCAATTGCTTGGGCGCGTGGCAGCGATCCCGGGAGTGCAGTCGGCTGCCATCACGTCGGTGGTTCCTCTCAGCGAGAGGAACAGCGAGCTTCCCTTCTGGCCGGGCACCGGGCCCCAGCCTGCTCAGGACCGGATGACGTCGGCGATGTTCTATATCGTCACTCCCGATTACCCCAGTGTGATGCAAGTCCCCTTGCGGCACGGACGGTTCTTCACGGACCGGGATACCCTGGCTTCGCCCCCGGTGGCGGTGATCGATGACGTCCTGGCAAGGCGCATCTTTCCCGGTCAGGACCCGGTCGGCCGGCAGATCAGCCTGGTGGTAGTGGGCCCGGTCCAGATCGTCGGCGTGGTCGGGCACGTGAAGCATTGGGGGCTGGATTCCGACGATACCGCCAAGATACGAGACCAGATTTACTTCCCATTCATGCAAGTGCCCGACATGTTCATGTCCGAAGCCGTGGCAGGGCTGACGCTCACGCTGCGCACCGGACCCGAGCCTCTGAGCCTGGTCTCCGCCGTGCGCGCACAGGTCGCCGGTCCTACCCGGGATCAGCCCATCTATAAGGTCCGAAGCATGGAACAGATCATTTCGGGATCGCTCGCCGAGCGCCGTTTCACCATGCTGCTGCTCATCGTCTTCGCGACGGCCGCCCTGCTGCTGGCTGCCGTCGGAATCTACGGCGTCATGTCTTACGCGGTTACGCGCCGCACCCATGAGCTCGGAATCCGCGTCGCTTTGGGAGCTTCGCGCCGGGAGATCGTCGCTCTCGTTCTTCGCCAAGGCATGAGGCTGGCGGCGATTGGCATGGCCGCGGGCTTGGTAGCGGCGCTGGCGCTCACGCGATTTATGGCAGGCCTGCTGTACGGCGTCCGCCCGGCCGATCCGGCGACGCTGACAGCCGTAACCTTGCTGCTGGCAGGAATTGCGCTTCTGGCTTGTTACATCCCGGCGCGCCGCGCCACCGCGGTGGATCCGGTCGTCTCCCTGCGGTGCGAGTGACCGCCCCGACTCCCAGGCAAACGCGCACGGCGCGGCGATCGATTTTGCCGCCCGCGCACCGACCCTGCTATTGCACGATAATCGGCGCGCGCGGGAACGCGAACTTCCGCCCCACCTCGTCCACCACGTTGATCTGGCACACGTACTCGCCGCGCGTCACGTCTTTCAGCGGGATTTCGATTTGCACCGGTACCGCTTCCGGACGCGTGGCCGCCAGTTGCGTGGCCTCGATCGGGCCCACTTCAAAGGTCTTCACGGACTTCTTGTTGAACAGGCTCAAGGTGACCTTCACGCGCCGGTTCTTGGGGTTGGCCGGGTCGGGCAGGGCGTCATAAACGTCGAAATTCACGTACAGACTCTGATTGCGCCGGAAGACGTGGTTGATGTTGGGCACCACCTTGTGGTCGCCCACGATCAACGGATTGGCGCGCACTTCCTTCCGCGAGAATCGTTCCGCCGTTCCCACCACGGCGGTGACCGGTTCCCTCTGGTTGCTCAGGATCACCGTGCTGAGCTTCAGGCCGCTTGTGTCGGCGCTCAGGTCGGGGACGGTGAATCTGGTGTCGAAGGTCCCCATCTTGCCGGTGATATTCTCGCGGACCACGAACTTCATGCGGTACTTGCCGGGCTCCAGGGTGAAGCCGGCATCGTACTGAAAGCTCTTTCTGGCGGTGATAGCGGGCGCGGCGGTGCCAGGCGCGGGCGGCGCGGCCGCGGCAGGCTTGACCGCGGCGGGCGTCGCGGGTCCAACGGCCACTGCCGGGGGTGCCGGAACTGCCGCCGGAACTGCCGCGGACGCCGCGCCCGGCGCCGGATTGAGTTTGATCTGGATGTTATCGCGCACGTTGCCCACCACGGCGTGCTTTTCGTCCTGAATCTGGCCGGCGAAATCGAACTGCGTGGTGGCCGCGCCGCCCTTGGCCGCCAGCGCCACCACCGAGCCCGGAATCTTGATCGAAACCGGCACCAGGTAAGCCGTGGGCGACACGCGGAAGTAATCGATCTGCAAGGCCAGCGGCAAATCGGTGGCCGGGTCTCCCGCCGAGAGCGCTTCCTTGAGCTGCTGCTCCTTATCCTGCGCGTTCAGCTTGCCCCAGACCTTGTCCGCGTAGTAGCCTTCGCGGTGCTCCAGTTTGGCCGCCAGTTTCGAATTATTCAACTTCACCGAAATTTTGCGGAACTTGCCGTCCAGCGCGTTGTTGGAGCTGTAGTAACCCAGCAGATAGTAACTGCTCATCGCGTCCTGCGTCCGCTGAATGCCCAGCGCGATGTCGTTGCTGTCGAAGAAACTCTTGCCGCCCGTCTCCGCCGCCAGGGTGAACAACGTATCCTGCGACGCCAACTGCGCCGACCGCTGCGAGTTGAATACGGCCCCATTGAAGAT
>JBEKDV010000473.1:0-5857 GCA_050014175.1 Candidatus Solibacter sp.
CAGGCCTTCGGCGGGCCCGCCTACCAGGCGCTCATTCCCACTCTGGTCGACAAAGAAGACATGCCGAACGCTATCGCCCTGCAATCCATTCAGTTCAACGTGGCGCGCGTCATCGGTCCGGCACTGGGCGGCATCGCCCTTACCCAACTCGGCGAGATCTGGTGCTTCGGGCTGAACGGCCTGTCGTTTTTTGCTCCCATCATTTCCCTGCTCATGCTCACCACGCGCTTTTATCCGCAGAAGACCACCGAATCGATTCTCGCCGGCATGAAGCAGGGCATCGGCTTCATCCGGGGCCAGAGCGCCATGGTGGCCCTGATGGTGCTGGCTTTTTGCATGACGGGTCTGGGCGTGCCCATGATGACCTTCCTCCCGGTGTTCGCCAAGAACATTTTCCATCAGGGGCCGGGCATGTTCACCATGTTCCTTTCGGTCTCCGGATGCGGCTCCATCGTAGGCGCCCTCACCGTCGCCGGCCTCGGCAATGTACGCCACAAGGGGCGCATCGCCCTGATCATGCTTACCTGCCTCGGCGCCGGCATCGCCGGATTCGCCCTTTCCACCTCGGTTTGGTTGAGCTGCGTCATGCTGTTTTTCTCCGGGGCAAGCCTGATTTCGGTCTTTACCCTGGTCAATTCGCTGGTGCAACTCATCACCACCAACGAAATGCGCGGCCGCGTGATGAGCGTCTACAACTTTGCCTTCCGTGGCGGCATGCCCATGGGAAACCTGTTGACCGGCTGGCTCGTCCCACTGTTTTCGGCCCCCCTGGTGCTTGCCGTGAACGGAATCCTCCTCATGGCCGTGGCAGTCTACTTCCTCGCGGTGCAACGGCGGGTGGCCGCTCTCTGATTTAATAGAGGAGTCGCACTCATGCTCGCAATCGTCATCGCCGGTTTCATGGCCGCCGCCGCGCCCTCTCCCCTGGAGGTGGCGCGCGATAAGCAGGACCGCGCCGCGTTAACCGAGTTCGCCGCCGAAGCCGGCGGCGCCGCCGCCAAGGCGCCCAACGATGCCGAGGCCCAATACCGCGCCGCCCTGGCGAATTGCTATCTCGCCGAGGTGGCGATCGAACTGCGCGACCGCAAAGCCGGACGCCTGATCGCGGAGCAGGGCATCCGGTTCGCCGAAAAGTCCGTCGCCCTGAAACCCGGCAGCGCCGAGTACTATCGAGTCCTCGGCACCCTCTACGGCCAGGCGGTCACCGACATTATGAGCGGCCTCCAATACGGTCCCAAAGCCAAGGACGCCATCAATAAGGCCGTGGAAAAGGCGCCCAAGTCTTCCATGATGTACGTGGCCCGCGGCGTCGGCAATTATTACGTCCCCGCCTCATTGGGCGGCGGCTCCAAACTCTCCATCGCGGATTTTCAGAAGGCCATCGAACTCGATCCCCGCAACGCCGAAGCGTACCTCTGGCTCGGCCTCAGCCTGCGCAAGGAGAATCGCGACGCCGAGGCCCGCCAGGCATTCGCCAAATCGCTGGAACTCAACCCCAACCGCGTCTGGACCAAACAGCAATTGGAAAAGACTCCGGCGAAATGAAACCGCTCGTCACCGCTGCCGCCAGTATTACGCTCGCACTGCTGAGCTTTTTTCAGTTCCCCGGCCACACCTGGCTCCAGCAGGACAGCCAGATCTACGTCCCCATCCTGGAACACCTGCGCGACCCCGCGGTGCTGCGCAACGATATCCTGGTGCAGCACCCGCACGTCGCCTTTACCCTCTACGACGAAACCGCTCTCGCCCTCCGCGCCGTCACCGGCGCCAGCTTCCGCGAAGTGCTCGCCGCCCAGCAGATCGCCACCCGCGCGCTCGGCATCTGGGGCCTCCTGCTGATGGGGGAAGCGGTCGGACTCGCCTTCGCTCCGTCGTTGCTGGTGGCTGCCCTCTGCTCTCTCGGCGCGCTGATTCCGGGTCCCACCGTCCTCACCTTCGAATACGAGCCCACGCCGCGCGCCTTCGCCGTCCCCCTGCTCCTCTGCGCCCTCGGCCTGGCGGCGCATCGGCGTCACCTCGCGGCCGGAGTGGCTGCGGCTGCGGCCTTCCTCTACCATCCGCCCACCGCGCTCCCCTTCTGGGGCATCTTCGTAGTCCTGGCCCTGTGGCCGCACCGCGAGCGCCGCGCGCGTTTCGCGGCCATCCTCCCGCTGGCCGCCGCAGTGCCGCTGCTCTGGGTCGCCGCGCGCGCGCAATCCGACTCCGGCGACGCGCAACGCGTCTTCGCCCGCCTCGATTCCAGCCAGGAATTCCTCCAGCGCATGCGCACCGCCTACGTCTGGATCTCCACCTGGCCCGCCGCCACCATCGTGCATCATCTGCTGATTATGGCCGTCCTTGTGGCGGCATTCGTGCGTATCCGCCAGGCCGTCGGCGTGGAACTACGCGTCCTCCTGCTTGGGCTGGCCGCGCTCGGCCTGCTCACCATGCCGCTCTCCTGGCTGCTCCTGGAGCAGTTCCATTGGGGCCTGGTCCCGCAGGTGCAGCCCATGCGCGCACTTCTCTTTCTCACCCTCGGCATGCAGTTCCTCGCCGCCGCCGCCGGCGCCCGCGCCCTGGTCGCGCGCCGTCCCGCAGAAGCTTTCGCCTGGTTCGCCTTCGCCTACCTGCTGCCGCTACAGCCGGTCCTCACCGGCCCCTTCGTCGCGAGCCGCGTCGCCCTCGCGCTCGCCTTGGCTGCCGTCACCGCGCTCGCCGGCCTCCGCTGGTCGCCCGCTGCGGCCGTCGCCGCTTTCTTCGCCATCCCCATGCTGGGTGGCGTGGTGAACTACCCGCAGCTCCACACTCCCGATCTGGCCCAGCTTTCCGCCTGGGCGCGCGCCCATACCGAACGCGACGCCGTATTCGTCTTCCCCGGCAATAACCGCTCTGTTGCCCCCGGCATTTTTCGCAGCGAAGCCCTGCGCGCCGTCTATGTCGATTGGAAAGGCGGCGGCCAGATCAACTACCTCAAGGGTCTCGGCGAGCAGTGGTGGTTCCGCTGGCGGCAAATCCGCGACTTCCAGCCCGCCGATTTGCCGCAGTATGCCGCTACCGGCATCAACTACGTAGTCCTGCAGCGGCCCCTGCCACGCCCGCCGCAATTCCAAAATTCCACCTACGCCGTCTACCGGCTCCCGTAGTAGGGTGCGCACGCTGATAGTGGCGGCGCACGCAAACATGCCTTTCATCCATTTGAACTGGTGTAGACTCGGATTATGAAAGCAGCGCAGCGCTTGACTGCGATCATCGAACGTGAGGACGACGGTTTTGTGGCGTTGTGCCCCGAACTCGATATTGCGAGCGAAGGTGCATCGATTGAAGAAGCGCGAGTCAACCTGATCGAGGCCCTTACGCTGTTTTTCGAAACAGCCGCCCCTTCCGAAGTCGCCCGGCGCCTTCACAACGAAGTTTTTGTCACTCAGGTTGAGGTGCCGGTTGGGTAGCTCCGAGTTCTTTCGGGCTCGGAGGTTTGTCGGATTCTCGAACAACACGGATTCGCCGGGGTCCGCCAGCAAGGCAGCCATCGGATTATGCAAAAGCGTTTGGCGACAAATCGTCCGGGTGGCCCTCGCCGCTTTCCGTCAACGTCTATCGTCCAGGACCCACGTTTCAGCTCCCCCAACGTTCGAAGACCACGGTGCTCGTCGCCGCCATGTGAGATCCTTTGAAGCGTGGGGCTGGACATATACGTGGGTTCAGTGACGCGCTATCCCGCTGGACTGGGATGAACGGCAGGAAGCACCGTACTTCACGGACAAGCCAACGTGGGATTGCTACTCCGACCAGATGCTGTGGGCAGGATACGACGAACAGCGGCAGTTACGCCGACCGGAGGAACACATCGAGGATTGGTATTAGGATGAGTGAGAGATGACTGCAATGAGACAATGCGTCGCATGTGGCATCCTGGTGTCTGCACTGCTGAGTGCTCAGCCGTCCGCGAGCAGTCCTTCGTTCGAGGTTGCGGCGGTCACTTTAGCCGCGGATGTGCCGATCCTGCCATCTTTTATCGATGGACCATCGGAAGCGAATTGGCGCTTTCAGGGCGGGCCTGGGACCAGATCGCCCGAACGTATTCACTACGTTGGAGTGACCTTGAAGATGTTGATGCAGCGGGCGTACGGTGTGAAGCCCGAGCAAGTCGTCGGGCCGAACTGGTTAGCCACGCAAAGGTACAGTATCACGGCAAAGTTGCCGCCAGGAACGACTCGAGAGGAATGCAGGTTAATGCTCCGAAATCTGCTGAATGAGCGGTTCCAAATGCGGCTGCACACCGAGACCAGGTCGTTCCGTGTATATTACCTGGTCGTATCGAAGAACGGTCCGAAGCTCAAGCCTCAGGAGCCGTTGAACCCGGCCAGCGACGATCAGGAGGTCCGAAAAGCCCTGCAAGATGGCTTGGCCGCTATGAAGGCGAGGCGTGAAGCTCTGGAGTTTCGTGCCACAGCTTCTTTCGGAATTCGGGCTGGTACCATGGCGGAGTTTGTTGAGAGGTTATCGCCGCACCTCGACCGTCCGGTCCTGGACCGGACGCAACTGGAGGGACTCTACGGCTTCACGGTGGACTGGGTGGCTGATGGCGCGCCACAGACGGACGACATGCCTCGAGGTCCATCCCTCTTCGACGCTCTCAAGGAACAACTTGGTTTAGAGTTGAAGTCCGCGACAGACCAGCTTCAGGTGTTAGTGATTGACGCCGTGCAGAGGATACCGGTTGAATAGTTGAACGCTCTAAGGTGCTAGCCGGAAAGCGAGGCTCGCCAGAGGGCCCGGAAGTCGCCTCGCCATTTGGGAAGCTCATGGGGTGCCTCCGCCAGTAACGCCGCAGGATCTAATTAATTAAGCTAAGCTAGCGGCTAAGACGAACGGGTTCCGCGGCGGCAGGCGCGCCGCGGAGCAGGCCTTCCGTGCTCAAGTCTTCATCAACGTCCGGCCAGTGAATCCCATAGCCTGCTCCGCTTACTTTCCAGCGAGATCGCTGTTCCATGGTAGCGCTCAAAAGCCGGGGATACCACGTCAGGGGAACGATGATGGTGCGCCCGTCTGCGAGGTCCACCGCCAGTGTGTCCTCGGTGACGTGTACGTCTCGTACGCGTTCTCCGGAATTAAGATGGGAAGCGTTCATGCCATTTCTCCAACAAAAGATTGTGATTCTCTGCCACTAGCCGGTGGACTCGCCGAAGCTCCACCGGACCGAAGCCGAGGTTTCTGGCCAGCGCAACCGGATCCAGCCAGAACTTTGCAGACTGATCGTCGCGATCCACATGCACGTGGGGAGGCTAGTTCGGCTCATGGCTGTGAAAATACATGCGGTAGGGCCCCCACCATCAGTATGGTTGGCACGCCTTTCAGTATCTCACCGTCGTGCGGCGGATTCCCGGCTGCACTGTTCTCAATCCGCTGCCGGGCGCGGCGCTGCCATAAGATCCCCCCCGCTACTTGGCGCTCAGCAGATTGGCGAACAGGCGATAGGCCCCCGGCACGCCTGCGGGAAGCTGCCGGAACCAGGCATACGCGCTGAAGATGTAGACGCCCTTGCCGTAGCGGGTCCAGATCTCGCCGCCTTCCATCGGCTGCTCGCCGGGATCCTGCGAGGAGAGTACGGTCTGGTAGTGCGCATCCCACTGGGCGGCGAAGTAGACCCCGCGCTCCTGCACCCAGCCATCGAAATCCCGGGGACCGATGTGATTGGGGAATTGCAGCAGCGGGCTGTCCTCGTGAGGGAACTTGAGCGGCGCCTCTTCCACCGTGATGCGATATTTATTGCCCCCCGGCACAAAGAACGGGTAGGGCCCGAGATTGGTGGTCACTGGGGCGCCCTGCTGTTGGCCGAAGGGAGTGGGCGGCTGCTGCTGGCCGCGCGGCGCGGTGGGGT
>JBEKDV010000474.1:0-5824 GCA_050014175.1 Candidatus Solibacter sp.
GTCGCAGAAAAGGGCGATCTTCTCTTTCATCTCCTGCGGGATGAAGCGCTCGCAGCGGCACAGCAGGATATCGGGCTGGATACCCAGGGCGCGCAGTTCCTTCACGCTGTGCTGCGTCGGCTTGGTCTTCAGTTCCTGCGCCGCCGCGATCCACGGCACCAGGGTCACGTGGATGAACAGGGTGTTGTCCCGCCCTTCCTCGTGACGCATCTGGCGGATGGCTTCCAGGAACGGCAGCGATTCGATATCGCCCACCGTGCCGCCGATCTCGGCGAGCACCACGTCCACGTCCCCCGATACTTTCTTCAGCGCCGCCTTGATCTCGTTGGTCACGTGCGGAATCACCTGCACCGTCTTCCCCAGATAATCGCCCCGCCGCTCGCGCGCGATGATCTGCTCGTAGATGCGCCCGCTGGTCAGGTTGTTGCTCTGCGTCAGCTTGGAGTGCGTGAAGCGTTCGTAGTGGCCCAGGTCGAGATCGGTCTCGGCGCCGTCGTCGGTGACGAAGACCTCGCCGTGCTGAAACGGGCTCATCGTGCCCGGGTCCACGTTCAGGTACGGATCGAACTTCTGGCACGCGACCTTCAGGCCGCGGCTTTCCAGGAGGCAGCCGATCGACGCGGCTGCAATCCCCTTCCCCAACGAGGAGACCACCCCGCCCGTAACAAATATGTATTTAGCCATTTCCCATCCCCTGTAAAATTGATGCGTCGAACAACCTGGACACCCTTTCCAGATCCTCCGGCGTATCCACACCCAGCGACTCGTACTCCGTTTCCACCACGCGGATGCGATACCCGTTCTCCATGGCGCGCAACTGCTCCAGGCGTTCCGCCGCCTCCAGCGGACCCACCGGCAGCGCCGAATACCGGAGCAGAAAATCCCGCCGGTAAACATACAACCCGATGTGCTTGAAATAAGGCGTGCCGCCGGATATCTCCCGTGCGAAGGGGATCGGGCAGCGCGAAAAATAAATCGCATCGCCGGAGCGATCCGTCACCACCTTCACCACGTTGGGGTCGGCGATTTCCCGGCGGTCTTCGATGCGTTTCTTGAGCGTCGCCATCACCAGGTCCGGTTCATGCGCCATGGGCAGGATCGCTCCGTCGATGGCGGCAGGAGAGATCAGCGGCTCGTCGCCCTGGATGTTGACGATAATTTCGGCCTCCTCGGCCGAGGCCACTTCCGCCACCCGGTCCGTGCCGGAGAGGTGATCGGAGCGCGTCATGCGCACGCGCGCACCGAATTCTCTTGCAACGCTAAACACCTGTTCGTCATCCGTACCGATAATCACACTGGTGAGATAGGTGGAGAGAGAAGCGCGTTCGTACACGTGCTGCAGCATGGTTTTTCCGGCGATTTGAGCCAGCACCTTGCCGGGGAAACGAGTGGATGCAAATCTGGCAGGAATGACGCCGAGAATTTTACGCGGCACAGGAGATCTTACCACAAATTGCCTATGTTATTCTTGGGAAAGAAAGGCTGGCCAGCCACTATGCTGCCGTCCTCCGCTAAGCTGTTGATTCGTTGCGTCGTGGGGATTTGCCTGGGATCGGTCGTATGGGGACAGGCAAACCTCGAAGTGCGGGACAAACCGGGTGAAAAGTCCCAACCGCGCCCACGCTCCAACATCCGGGTGGATAGCACGCTGGTGCTGATTCCGGTCACCGTCACCGACCCCTTGAACCGCTTCGTGACGGGGCTCGAGAAGGAGAACTTCAAACTGCTGGAAGATAAGCAACCGCAGGAGATCACCCAGTTCTCCAGCGAGGACGCGCCGCTCTCCGTGGGCGTGGTCTTCGATTGCAGCGGCAGTATGGGGCGCAAGCTCGACAAATCCCGCCAGGCGGTCGCGCAGTTTTTCAAGCAGGCCAATCCCGAGGACGAGTTTTTCCTGGTGCAGTTCAACGATTCGGCCAGCCTGATTCAAGCCTTCACGCGCAACCTCGAAGAGATCCAGAACAAGCTCGCCTTTACCCAGTCCAAGGGCAGAACCGCGCTGCTCGACGCCGTCTACATGGCGCTGCACGAAATGAAAAAAGCCAGGAATCCGCGCAAGGCGCTCCTCTTGGTCTCCGACGGCGGCGATAACAGCAGCCGCTACAGCGAGGCTGAAATCAAGGCCCTGGTGAAGGAAGCCGACGTGCAAATCTACGCCATCGGCATTTACGAATCCGTGGGGACACGTTCTCGCACGCCGGAAGAGACTGCCGGTCCGGCCCTGCTGACCGACATCGCCGAGCAGACCGGCGGACGGCAATACCAGGTGGACAATCTCAACGAGCTGCCCGACGTGGCGGCCAAAATCGGAGTCGAGCTGCGCAACCAGTACATCCTGGGCTACTCCCCCAAGAACCTCAGCCGCGACGGCAAGTACCGCCACGTCCAGGTCAGGCTGGTGCAACCGCACGGCATGCCGCTGTTGCGGCCTTTCTGGAAACAGGGCTACTATGCGCCCGCGCAGTGACAATGGGGAAAAAAAAGAATGGCCGCCGATGAACGCCGATCAACGCCGATGAAATCGAGATGTTTATCTGCGTTCATCGGCGTTCATCGGCGGCCCATAAATGTTTTTCTTACCGCTTCTGCTGCCGCTCTGCTCCCGCTGGCGGCCCTGTGGGCGCAGCAGCAGACCGGCCCCGCGGTCTTCCGCGCCGACACGCGCCTCGTGGTCTGCCACACCACCGTGCTGGACAAAAACGGCCACCTCGTCACCACCCTGGCGCAAGACGCCTTCACCGTTACCGAAAACGGCGTCCAGCAGCAGATCAAAGTATTCCGCCGCGAAGACCTTCCGGTTTCCATGGGACTGATCGTCGATAACAGCGGCAGCATGCGCGACAAGCGCACCAGGGTGGAAGCTGCGGCCCTGACGCTCGTCAAGGATTCCAATCCCGACGACGAGGTTTTCATCGTCAATTTCAACGACGAGGCCTTCCTGGACAATCCGCATGGCAAGGCTTTTACCAACGACATCAAGGAAATGGAGGAAGCCCTCACGCGCATCGATTCGCGCGGCGGCACGGCCATGCGCGACGCCATCCGCATGTCCATCGATCACCTCAAGGAGAAGGCGCACAAGGATAAGAAAGTCCTGGTGGTGGTCACCGACGGCAACGACAATGCCAGCGTGATCAGCCTGGAAAACCTGGTGAAGGCATCGCAGCAGAGCGAGGTCCTGATCTACGGCGTCGGCCTGCTGGGCGAGGAAGAGCGGCGCGAAGCGCAACGCGCCCAACGCGCCCTCAAAGCGCTCGGCACCGCTACCGGCGGCGAAGTCTTCTTTCCCAAGGACGCCGGCGAAGTCGAAAAAATCGCCCACCAGGTGGCGCGCGACATCCGCAGCCAGTACACCATCGAGTACACGCCCTCCGACACCGCCATGGACGGCACCTTCCGCCAGATTAAGATCACCGTCAAAGCTCCGGGCAATCTCACGGTTCGCACGCGTAGCGGGTATTACGCGACTCCGGACCAGGCCGGTCCCGCCGGTCCCGGAGGAAAAGGGCCTACTTCCAAATAATGCGTTCCTTCACACTCTGTCTTCTCATGGCGGCCGCGTCGTTGGCCCAGCAGGCGCAGGAAAGCCCCACCGTTTTTCGCGCCGACACGCGCATCGTGGTCTGCCACACCACCGTGATCGATAAGAACGGTCATCTGGTGACCACCCTTCCGCAATCCGCCTTCACCGTCTACGAAAACAAGGTCAAGCAGGACATCCGCAAGTTCAAGCGCGAAGACGTTCCGGTTTCGCTCGGCCTGGTGATCGACAACAGCGGCAGCATGCGCAATAAACTGACCAAGGTCTCGGCCGCGGCCCTGGCGCTGGTGAAGGACTCCAACCCCGACGACGAGGTCTTCATCGTCAACTTCAACGACACCGCCTATCTGGACAACCCCAAAGACAAGGATTTCACCAGCGACATCGCCGAACTCGAAAGCGCCCTCAGCCGCATCGATGCCCGCGGCGGAACGGCCATGCGGGACGCCATCGAAATGTCGATCCAGCACCTGAAAAAGGCGCACCGCGATAAAAAGGTGCTGGTCGTGATCACCGACGGCAACGACAATTCCAGCATCCTCAGCCTGGAACACATCATGAAGAGCGCGCACGCTAGCGACGTCTTGATCTACGGCGTCGGCCTGTTGACCGAGGAAGAACACCGCGAGGCCGCCCGCGCCAAGAAGGCGCTCAACGACCTGGCCGAGGCCACCGGCGGAAAAACATTCTTCCCCAAGGACGTGGAGGAGGTGGATGCCATCGCCCATCTGGTGGCGCACGATATCCGCAGCCAGTACATCATTGAATATTCGCCCTCGAATTCGGCCATGGATGGCACTTTCCGCGCCATCCGCATCACCGCCAGGGCTTCGGGCAATCCAACCGTGCGCACGCGCAGCGGCTACTACGCCACGCCGGACGCCAAGACCAACAAATAATGATCCGCATCCTCTGGCGTCTCTCGCGTGGTTACCGGCTCCGCCCCTGGCGCAGTCCGTACCTGCGCTGGCGCATCGAGACCTACTGGGGACTGCACGCCGACGAGATCACCTTCGCGCAGTTCTGGAGCTTCGCCTGGCGCCAGCGGCGCGAGCTCGCGCGCTATCTCCGCTGGGCGGAGCGAATGAGTTAGTGGCATAAGGCTCCGCCTTGTGCAGCATAAGGGGGTACACTCCGGGTCGGCTTGTGCATTCCCGCGCTGCTTTTTGGCTTACGATGAGAGAAGGAGCCGCGGCAATGGAAGTGCACTTCAATCCCGAACTCGAAGCCAAGCTGGCGTATTGCGCGGCGCGGCAGGGTGTGGCACTCGTCGAGGCGATGCAGGCCTCACCATACAAAGACCTTGCACTTGAACCAAAGCGTGATCGGTTACCTGTGCGAGACACAGTTCTGTAAATGCCGTGGCTGCTCGATACTAACGTGTTGTCGGAACTGCGGCGGCCAAGGCCGGAACCAAAGGTCGTTGCCTTTATCGCTGAACGCGGTTGGTCGAAGATGGCCGCAAAGCGGGGCATACCTTCTCTCAGCCTGACCTCATCATTGCGGCAACCGCTATCGAGCACGATTTGACGGTCGTCACGCGCGACCGCAGCGACTACGACAAGGCCCGGGCAGCGGTCGTCAATCCCTGGGAAGTGTAGCCCCCGCCGCGCCGCTTGCTATTCTGCATTTGTGCTTCTGCTGTTTCGCATCTGGTCGCAACCCGCCGCCGCCATGAGCGCGATCCTCGATCGCGGCAGTCTCCTGTTCGCCTCTCTGGCGGTGCTCGGCGCGACTTTCCTGCTGAAGTTTACCGCTCCCTTCCTGCCCATCAGTTTCTTCACGCCGCTGCTCGTGCTGGCCGTGGTCTACGTGCCGGGAACGCTGCTGCTGGCCACCCTGCTCGGCAGGCTGGGCGGCCTGGGCGTGGTCTTCCAACGCGACTATTCCCCGCTCCTGACGTGCGCCGCCATGGCCTTCGCCGCCGCCGAAATTCCCCTGGCGCTGGCGGCCTCCTTCGTCCCCGTGGCTTACCTGCTGATTGCCGCCGTGCTCTACTTCGCGCTGCTCATGTTCTTTGCCGTGCGCACGGTATTCGGCGTGGAAAGCGGAACCGCCGCCGGCGTAGTGGCGCTCTCCTGGATTCCCCTCGCCGCCGCCGCCTTCGTCTGGGGACCGCTGCGCTTCCTGCTCGGCATGCTGGCGTCGCCCTTCTTCCTCTTCTTCGCCTGGTATTACCTGGGCAGCGAGCTTTCCGGCCTCGGCTCGGGATTGCGCAGCCGCCAGAGCTTCCGCCGCATGCTGGAGGCCGCCGCCGTCAATCCTCACGACGGCGAGGCGCAG
>JBEKDV010000475.1:0-5808 GCA_050014175.1 Candidatus Solibacter sp.
GGCACTACCACTCGCGCGAGGACCTGAACATCCCGCGCGGCTATATCCCAGCCCGCGACCGCGTAAACCGGGCGACGGGCGCTATCGATCCAATGAAGCCGCCTCCGCAGAAGTGAAGCCCCATGTGTGACAGGCGGTTGTTACACTGTGCGCTAGCCCTATTGGCGCTTGCTGTTGCCGGAGTGGCGCAGGATTCCGCCCCGAAGCCATACCGTGATGTGCGGAAGACGCCGCTCTCCTACAACGGTCCGGGTCGCGACGATCCCGAACCCACCGATGTCCAGGAAGTGCGGATCGGCTATTTCGGTCCGCCGGACGCCTCGGATGCGAATGGCGGGCAGATCTGGCAGGGCGCGAGCCTGGCGATCGAAGAGGCGAATCTGCAGGGAGGCTATCGCGGGCTGCCGTTCCGGTTGGTCCCCGCGTGGGACCAAAATCCGTGGACCGGCGGAGTGGCCAAACTCGCGCGGGTCGTGTACGGCGATAAGGTGTGGGCCATTATCGGCGGCATCGATGGCGCCACGACACACTTAGCTGAGCAAGTAGTGGCCAAGGCCCAGCTGACGCTGGTCAATCCGGCAGCGACGGACCGGAGCATTCACACCGCGAGCGTACCCTGGATGTTCTCCTGTGTGCCCGGTGATCACCTGTTGGCGGCACCGATTAGCCACGAATTGCGGTTGGGCGCAAGAAGTTTTGCGCTGGTGTCGGCAATCGATCACGATTCGCGGGCATTTGTTTCTCAGCTCAAGCTTGCGTTTGTACACGACCGGATCTCCCCTGTGTTGCACTTGGAGTGGCCCGGCGGCACGGAGCACCCCGCCCGAATCGCTAGGGAACTCGCGGCGGCGGCGCCAGACGCAATAGTAGTTGTCGCCCCTGCACGCGAGAGCACGGCCCTCATCAAGGCCATTCGCGAGGCCGGATTTGCGGGCATCCTCCTGAGCGGCCCCTCGATCGCTCGATCCGATCCCGATCCGTCGCTCAACGGAGTGCTATATCCGGCCCTTGGCGATATACCTTTAGCATTCCAAACGAAGTTCCTGACCCGTTACGGGAGGTCCCCGGACTACACCGCCGCCCATGCCTATGATGCTGCGAATATCGTGATCGCTGCGATCCGGACGGCCGGCCTGAATCGCCCGCGCATCCGCGATGCCGTGGAGGCGGTTTCGCCAGTTCACGCCGTTACGGGAGTGATCGAGTGGGATGGCCAGGGACAGAATCACAGGGCCGTATCGCTTCGGGTTTTCACCTCCACTCAAAGATCCGACTGACCGAGAAGGTGCCTCAGCGGGTTTATAGATGCACATACCATCTATTTCGAGTTGCTGCTACGATCAAGAAGGAAACAGCGAGAACATAGCTCAGCACTCCTGGAGGCTTGAATGCCGCGACGAAGGAACTGTGGCCACGGTCACGACTATCCGTGCACCTGCGCGATGGGCAATCTGTCCCGCTTTGTCGAGCCCGTCGTTCTGCTCCTCTTGAAGAAAAAAGGACGGTCTTACGGCTACGACCTGGGGAACGAACTCCACGCGCACGCGCTCACTGACGCCGTGATCGAGCGCGCCGCCTTGTACCGCACGCTTCGGACCTTGGAGGTCAACGGCAACGTAGTCTCGGAGTGGGAAACCGACAAGGGCGGTCCGGCGCGCCGGGTGTACAAACTCACACGCCAGGGCGATGACCACTTGAACGAATGGGCAGAAGTCCTGGATCACGTTGCGAAGTCCATGCGCCGCTTTGTCAAAGTGTCACGGAGCTTGGTGAGCGAACGCCCGGCGGTGAGGAGAAAATCCGCCGTAAAGGTGCCGCGATGAGAGCGATCGACCCCACCAGTGCCGTGAAAAGGGCCGAGGAACTGTACCATTCAGGCTGGAACTGCGCCGAATCGGTTTTCGTGGCGATTCACGACCAGGCTGGCGAGGGTGACGCGCCGGTACAACTTCTGACCGCCCTGGGCGGCGGGATGGGATGCAAAAGAACCTGCGGCGCCCTCACCGGAGCAACAGTAGCATTGGGGCTTGCCTATGGGCGAACGAGCCCTGACGAGGGGGCCAAGAAGGTCGCTTCCGCCAAAGCTCGTGAACTCTGCACGGGGTTTCGCGACAGATTCCACTCAATAGACTGCTGGGAATTGACCAGCGGCTACGAGAACGAACAGGACAGGAAGCGCGGATGCGCGGCGCTAGTGACGACGGCCGTTGAACTTGTATGTGAGCTTATGGCGGAACAAAGGGACTGACGCTCGGATTATCGGACCTGGCTGCGGCCCGGTCCGCCTCGCCACAGCGGGCGGCCATCCTCATCGCGTAAACGCAAAGTCTTGCCTTGGGCTGGCCGCATGACTGTGGCCGCCGCGAAGTCGTCGTTCCACTTATAGGCTTTGACCACAATTTCCTCATCCACCTTCGGATTGAAACCCTGCCCCATGAGATAGCGCATCGAGCCCGGGTAAACCTTCATCTTCTGCTCGCCATTCTTGACAGTGACAAACGGCATCCTGGCGCCCGGGTGATCTGCACCGCCACCACCCTACCCTTTATGTCCCCGGCCGGACCGCTGGCGATGGTGCCCTTCGGGTTCGGCGGACGTTGTAGTACAGGTAAGGTGACCGCGAGACCGATGCGGGCGCCATTGAGATCGGGTATTCGGTGCATTGGCGCGCTGTGAGTGGAGGCGGGCCAACGGGTTACACCAGACCGCATACCCTGCATATTTCCCAAAACTACTCTGTTTCGCGTATGTCCTTTTATCCTGTTCTGGCCGTACCCTGAGAGTCGGAACGGCAACAGACAGGACACGTGTCGATGATGGACAGACAGCTTTCCAGTAGCATGGCGTCGTGGGAGGCCGAGAGCGGGATGGCTTCGAGATGCGGTGGAGTGGACTGTGTTTTCCTCAGCTGCTTCGACCATAATGCCCTATTTCTCGCATCTATGCTGGGCCAAGGGGGCATTCGCCTGCATCGCGCCCACACAGCCGAAATGGCCGACTTTCTGCTCCTTGCCACACGGGGGACCGTTTTGGTTTCAGATACGACATTTCTCGACGGCTCCTGGGAGGATGCCCTGGCGATGATCCGGACATTCCATCCGTTGGTAGCCACGGTCATTTGTGCCGACCAGGTAGACTCCGAGTTTGTCGCCAGGGCTCAGGAGCGCGGAGCCTTTGCGGTGCTCTGGACGCCGGTAGAACCCTGGCAGCTAAGTTCGAGGATCCGGGCGGCGCACGAGCTTACCAGAGAGCGGCGGCTGTGGTTGGCTGAGCGGGAGCATGAGTGCCGCTCAAACCGGCACTCTGTTTCGGGATTCCGTTTGGAAACGGTAAAATGAAGACGATGGCGGTGCTGCGGGTCGGCTTCAGACCAACGGTGGATAGCAGGCTGGTCCTCCTCGCTGGATTCGGTGGATTACTAATTCTCATGGCGTTCGCCGGCGTTGACGGCATTCAGGCCCTCCAACAAATCCAGACATCGAATGATCACATTCGGGACGAGTTTCTGTTGCGGACGCAAGTCCTGGAACGTATTCGTAGCGACCTCTACCTCTCTGGGACGGATGTCCGGGACTACTTGCTGGAGCCACAGGCTGGTAAAGCCGATGGCCATCGCTATACGCTCCTGGAAACCCGAAAGGACATGGATGCCGCGCTACAGCAGTATTTGCAACTCCTGAGCCGTGGCCAGGCACAACCGTTCCGGGTGCTCACAGAGCAGTTGGCTGCTTACTGGAGCGTACTGGAACCCACCTTCGAGTGGACGGCGGAACAGCGGCAGAGGGCGGGATACGCATTTCTGCGCGATGAAGTGTTCCCCCGTCGAACCTCGATGCTCGCAATTGCCGACCAGATCGGGCGGCTCAACGAAGCGCAACTGAATTCGGGGAAGGTGGCGGTTCAAGGGGCGTTTCGCCAATTCCAAAGCCGCCTGATGATCACGATCGGGCTGACGATTGCCTTGGGGTTCGTGTTGGCGATCTTCAGCACCCGAAAAATCCTGAAGCTGGAAAGTACAAGCGCCCAACACTATACGGAGATAAGCCATGCCCGGGTTGAACTTAAGCAATTGTCCGCCCGTCTTCTGGAGGCGCAGGAAGAGGAGCGGAGGCTGATCTCGCGCGAACTCCACGATGAGGTGGGGCAAGCACTTACCGGTGTGCTGCTGGAGATGGCAAACCTATCGAATCTGATCCGCAACAGAGAAGAATCCGCCCTGTCAAAGAAAGTCGACGAGATCAAGCGGTTGCTCGAAGTGTCGATCGGCGTCGTACGCAACATGGCCCTGCTGTTGCGCCCTTCCATGCTCGACGATCTCGGCCTTGTTCCGGCGTTACAGTGGCAAGCCCGCGAAGCGTCCAAGCGAAGCGGACTGTGGGTGAAGGTCGCCGCCGAGGAGGTCTCCGACGAACTCACGGAAGACCACAAAACCTGCATCTATCGAATCGTGCAGGAGGCGCTGCACAACATCGTCCAACACGCGAACGCCCGGAACGTGAGAATTACGGTTAGCCAGGAGCCGGACCGGCTGTTGTTGTCGATACAAGACGACGGCCGAGGGTTTAATCCACCACAGGAGAGGGGCATGGGCCTGATCGGAATGGAGGAGCGTGTGAGCGCTCTCGGCGGCCGGCTCGTCGTGGAATCGGCGAGCGGCGAGGGCACGCTCCTTCGGGTGGCGCTTCCCTTGCCTCAGGCAGTGACGGCGAACGGTTGAAAATATGAAATCAATTCGAATTCTCCTCGCGGATGACCACACCATCGTAAGGAAAGGTCTTCGCATGTTGCTCGAAAGCCACGAGGGTTTTCATGTCGTCGCTGAGGCTGCCGATGGGCGCGAAGCGGTCGCGCTGACGGAGCAGCACCACCCAGACGTCGTTGTAATGGATCTGGCAATGCCTATTCTGAATGGTATAGAGGCGGCGAGGCAGATATGCAGCAGCGGCGCACCATCGGCCATCGTCTTCCTGAGCATGCATTCCGACGAGGGCTATGTCTTGAAAGCGCTGAAGTCCGGGGCGAAGGGGTACCTGCTGAAAGACTCAGCGGAATACGATCTGATCAATGCCGTCACGGCGGTGAGCGAAGGTAAGGCCTTCTTCAGCCCGGCCATCAGCAAGATGTTGGTGGAAGACTACGTCCGGCAAATGCACGAGCAAAAGGTCGAGGATAGCTACGATCTGTTGACCACCCGTGAAAGGCAGGTATTGCAGCTACTGGCCGAGGGAAGGACCAATAAGGAGGTCGCCAACTTCCTCGATCTGAGCTTGCACACCGTGGACACCCATCGCGGACATATTATGCAGAAACTGAACCTCCACAGCGGGGCGGAATTGATTCTCTACGCGATACGGAAGGGCGTCATTACTTAAGCCTTCAGGCGGGCGCCCTTCCATTCTGCTGAGGCGAATGCAAGGGCGGCCAACCGGCTTCAAAGTGCTTTTGGGCAAACGCGAGCGTTCGACGCACCTCAGCTTGGTCGAATGGCCGCGCAAGAACATCGAAACCTCCGTGCTGCACCAGTTCATTCCATAAGTACGGGTCGGAGACGTCCGAAACCAAGATCAAACAGCAGTTCGCCGTAGTATTGAGAAGCGATGCAAGAGTGAACCGCCAATCTGATCCTTGAAAGTGCCGGTCCACCAGGACCACCGGGCTGACCATGGGGCCACAGAAACTGGACACCTCGCCCCAGGACAACGCCCTTGCTACACTCCACTTCGTATCCTGGAGAAGCGCTTGGAGCGTCTGATAGTCGTCGTCCCGCTCGGATGCGAGGAGCACCGGCATCAACGCAGTGGCTTGGCC
>JBEKDV010000476.1:0-5801 GCA_050014175.1 Candidatus Solibacter sp.
CAATCCGGTAACCAGCTCGGTCATTCTCAAACCGACTCTTCTCGTTCTGGTCCGAAGTCAAAACGAAGCGGTCCCCCCACCGCCCTCGGTACCACGGACTCTCCACCATGCGCCGGCATTTCAGCGAATCGCGGATGGCCAACCCGGCCGCGTAGCTGCAGAATAGCCACCGCCGTTGAGGATGAGTAATCCATTCCCAACAGGGCCAGAATACTGAGACTGCCAGCGATTTCATATGTCGCGGCGGCATGCTGATCAACAGCCGGTGAACCTGGCCGGTCGTGACCGCTTCCAGGTGCTCACAGATGGCGTCCAAGTGCCAGCCCGGAACAAATGCCGTGGACGGCTCGACCACGGGCCACGCCTGGCGCACGAACTCTCGCAAACGACGCGCCGCCCGTTCTTGATCAATCTCGCGCATGAGGGAGGGCCTTAAGAGCAAGTTCGCGTAACTGTTGGAGTTCTTCATCTGTGAACCTCGATAGATCCGGTTTCATCGCCAACTCGATGGGACCGCCGCCACTGCCCACGTGTTGGTTCGTGATGACATCGCGCTGCCCGAGAAACTGTTTGCCCAGCCACACGCCCATGGTGCCGCTGCCACTCTCCAATAGCTTCATTTGCGCGCGCCGCACCGAGATCCGGCCCCTGGAACGGCCCCGGCTCATTACCTGCGCGAATTCCGGACGCTTTCGCCGGTTTTCAATGGTGCGCGTAGAGACGCCGAACCAGTCGGCAATTTCCTCGTCGGTGCACTGCAGCGCACACAGCTTTTCGAGCTCCGTCAAATCAATCGGCGCGGGCTTGCGACCTGCCTTACCGCTAGCTTCACGCACTGGTTTCATCCGCTCTTGTCTCCTTCCCCCGAGCTCGCGCGTTTCGTCTTGGCTCGTTGCCGTGTATTCATAATCAATCCTCTTCCAAGCTTATGCGATCATTTTATGGGTACCTATAGTGAACCTAAAAAGACTGAACTCGGCTGAAGTTCGCAAGCTGGTGGAACGCCGGCTCGGAAAGATCAGCAATGAAATTTGGGAATTCGCGGTTGAAGAGCGAATGGTTGGTCAGTATCAACAGGAGCAGAACCTGGACTGGCTGATCCAAAAGATCCGGAAGCTGATCGCATTGGGGGCCGAGAAGGCGCACGGATACATTGAGTGCGACCGCCGCCAGAGGCGCACCCAGCGTATCCCCTCTCGCCAGGAAGCCATTTCCTCTTATGTCGCGATGGAAGCGCGAGAGAACACGGCGGTGCAGCAGTTTCGCCAAACCGTTCTCGGCGGCCGGATACTGAAAATCGAAGAGGTCGAGCCCTGGATTGTTCGGCAGTCCGAGGAGCACCCGTACCGGCATGCGGTGATCGTTAGACTGTCAGCAGGAATAACTCCGGATTGCGATCAGGATGGCAGTTATACCCTCAGTCCACCATTGCCGGAGATCAGTCGCTTTCAGGGCCTGGCACCAGTTACATTTCTGGAATATCCTCGTGCCGGCAGCGCGTGGGTCCAGCGCATTCCAGCGGGACCGGATGGGCCACTCGGAGCTCTGTACAAGCTCTCGCAATCATTGGCCGAGAATTACGGCTGGCAGAGAGCACAAGCGATCGGCTTCGTGCTCACTGATCTCACACCGGAAATCCCACCTTACATGGTGTCTTTCGCAGGCCACGATCTCGGCGGCCTCGCCCGGATCCAGATCGTGGTAGACCCGTTCTTTACGCCAGCTGAGGTAGCCCAAATGTACAAGCGAATCCGTTCACAGTTTTTGACAGGTAAGACGAAAGGACTCAGCGAAAAGCATACGCGCCTAGCCATTCAGGTCTTGCACCAGCCCAAACTGGATCAAAGCTGCCTGCGGAATTGGAACCAACAGTATCCGAAGTGGGCCTACCGCGAGATGAAGAGATTCAAAAAAGAAGCCTTGGCTGCACACAGGAGGCTGGAGGCCATGGTCAGGGGCTGGACGGTCAATCCGCTCAAACTTGTCGGGTCCTGAGAGCTCATGCACAATTCGGACCGGGGACCTGCCAGGGCACCGCTTCGATCTTTTTCACTGCTATAGAAATACGGCATTGGCTGTTTCGTCGGCGCTGTCAGAGGCGAAGGTGCGGCTATGAAGCGGTCGCTCGCAGACTGATCCGAGAGGTCGTGCTTTTTGGGTGTTTTCGTTCTTTTTATAGGACCCGAAACAATTCGCAAATAGGCCATTTTCGCCACCTAATTTCGGACACCAACCCGAAGAAATAGGATGGAACGGCTCTTAGAATGGGTCCCGGCGCCCCCCTATATGCGGTTTTCGGTGCTGAAAGGCAGCGGAGACGCCCTTCGGAGACGGATTTCAATGTCCGTATTTCTGACGAGCCAAACGCCAAACACGTCAATTCCAGCGCCCCGGCAATTAACGGCATTCGCGAGCCGAACCGATCAAAAGCAGATCCGCGAAACCCACGGTCGTGCGGGCATTTGGCGCCCTTTGGCTTGGCCCGTCCATTCTCCGTTCCGAAATCGGCCCCTCTGGGTATGCGGAACTGTTTGCCGCGACCCGGTGACGGCCAGTCGGCCTGGTGACTCATGGAAGAGGCCGCGCTGACCACAGGTGTCGGCCGCCCCGTATCTGAGTCGAGTTACTCCCAACTTCCACACAAGTAACGACTAACTACGGCAAAAGCCGCGAGTCCGTATAACTCCACAGGTTCGCCCATTGTCAGTAGTGAGTAGGTCCGTCAAACGGAATTGGGGGAGCTTGAGTGGGCAGCTATCAAGAATGTCGCATAGGGCTAGTGTCAAACGCCAGCGCCAATCGGTACCACTGGCTATCATGCTATTCCAACGTACGTCCAACCACTTCTAATCGTACAAACGCGGCAATTGCTCAAGTCAGAAACATTTTAGGGACACTGGACTTCAAGGCACCTCCTTCACTTGGCAACAGTATCTTAGCCGCATGAGAATCGCTACGATCATCGAGAAAGCGAAGGGGAGACCGATGGACGTCCTCGCTTTCCGCGGAGTGCAAGAAGCCCGCCTTGTCCTTTTGCGCCAGACGAATGGCTGGACGCGCGTAGAACGGCGGGCGCACCGTTGGTGGGACACAGGGCGAGTATCCGCGTTCATCGCCAATCGGAGCGTGCCCACCGTGCTAGCCCCCGACGCTGTCACCGCTCTGCGCCAAGCGGCGGACGACGGCGTCTTTGACCGCTCGTCCCTCGTGGAGTTCGGCAGCTCGACGACGGAAAGACGATTCTCGGTATTTGGCGTTCCGGTTCCGACCACAGGCGGGTGGCCGTGGCACGAGGACTGGAGATTCGGGTACCGGTGGCCGCAACGAGCCTACCGCGACTATGACTTTTACGCAGACCGCCAGATTCCTTACGATGTCAAGTTCCCTTGGGAATTATCGCGTCTCTCTTTCATCCCGCGCGTCCTCCAGGCTGCGAGTCTCGCGCCGGCTCAATCCCCTCGATTTTTGAGTTTCGTAAGAGACGTTCTCTTCGATTGGGAGCATGAGAACCCGCTGGCTCGGTCCATAGCGTGGTGTTCAATGGAAGCGTCAATGCGCGCCTTGGCGCTGGTGGTCACACTCGACATGCTCCGGCTGTTGGGGGTGACTTCTCAGGATTTGTTCGCGGTTTTGCTCCGCCTGCTCTCGATCCACGGGGAGTTCGTGTGGCGGAACCGGGAATATAGTGAGTTGCGGGGAAACCACTACGCGGCGAACGTCGTTGCCTTGGCGGCCATCGGTTCCGCTCTTGCACACTGGTATCCGACAGCCTCGCGCTGGGCCACATTCGCGCGGGAGGCCGTGGCCGATGAAGTGATGCGCCAGTTCCTGCCAGACGGCGTTCATTTCGAGAAGTCGACTGGCTATCAAAGGCTAGTGATTGAGCTATTTCTGTTTGCAGCGTTGACACTCGAACGCCGGGGAACTCCGCTCCCTCCCGAGGCTTCGGAGAGGATCCGCGAGGCCTGCCGGTACGCCGCCGAGTGCGTGCGCCCCGACGGCCTCGTCCCTCACGTCGGTGATGATGATGACGGCCGAGTGTTTCATTTCGATTCGGTCCCTGCAAGGGATCTCCGGCCGATGCTAACCACGGCACGAGTGCTTTGGCAGGCACCAGAGCTTCATCGAACTAATACAGAGCTGTTCACCTGTCCAGTTTGGCTGCTCGGTGCTCGCGCTCTTGCGCTGTTCAATCGGTCCAGCGATGGCTATAACTCGCCGGCGATTTGTCGGCATTTTCGACACGGAGGGGTCGTTGTCGCGCGCGACAGAAATCACTTCCTATGGATGGATGTCGGCGAGGTCGGGCTGCGCGGACATGGTGGACACGGCCACAATGACCTGTTGAGCTTTGAGCTCGTAATGAACGGCTATCCGCTCTTTATCGATCCAGGCGGCTATGTCTATACTGCCGATAAGGCGATACGCAATCTCTTCCGCAGCTCCTTGTACCACAACGGTTTGGTCGTGGATAACGAGGAGATCGCACCTATGCAAGGAATGTGGCGGATTACTGGTCTGGCGGAACCAACCGGAGTGCGAGTAGATTCGGATGCATCCACGGTCCACATCTATGCGGGGCACTCTGGCTACATCCGTCTGCCGGATCCCGTTGAGCATGATCGGGAAGTCCGAGTTGATTGGCGATCGGAGCACTTCGACGTATTTGATCGGCTTCGCTGTTCGGGTACCCACTCAACGATCCGATCGCTGCATCTGTCGAGTGGTACGGCGGTGAAGATCGACGGGGACGGAGCCTTATTGACAGGAGGAGGCGCAGCCTGGCTTCTGACATGGAACGGCGGCGCTCGCGCGGTTCTGAACGAGAGCTGGGTCAGTTCGAGCTACGCAGTTCGGCAGCCGGGTACGGTGCTCCGTCTGCTCGATCACATCGAATCGGACGCGGAGCTCTGGTTTAGGCTCCGACCGCTGGAGCATGAATGACCTTCGTGCTCGGTACTCCGAAATCAGCTCCCTCCGGATCTTCGGCCGAATCGGTGGGTCAGGACGGTACTCCGGTCAGCAGGCGCACTGCCCTCGCTCAGGCACCCGAACTTGGAGGGCGGTTTCGCCACTTCACGACGTTTGGCCGAACAGCGCTTCTGGGAGCTCTCCGTGGTGCGAGAGTGGCGGGGGGCGATGTGCTCCTGCCGGCATTTACTTGCAATACGACAGTGACTTCGGCGGTCTTGCAGGCCGGAGGGACACCCATTTTCGTTGAGATCGATCCTCGTACGTTGAACATGGATTGCGACGAACTCGTGCGGAAGGCCTCACCGCGCTTGCGGGCAGTCATCTCACATCACTATTACGGTTTCGCCTGTACGAATTTGGGCGAGATCAACCGATTTTGCGAGCGATGGGGTGCCATCCACATCGAGGATTGCAGCCATTCTCTAGGAGCGCGTTCGTCGGGAACGCTTACCGGTTCATGGGGAAGACTCGCAGTCTTTTCATTCTCTAAGGCGGAGCCAAACCCGGGGGGCGGCTGTATCAGCACCGATGATCGGGAGCTCGACGCGACCATCGTGGGCGACACCTTCATGGGATCCTGGCTCGACCAGGCAGTCAAGAATTACCACGGCTTCGGCCATCTATACCGGCTCTTCGTTGATACACAGCAAAAGCATCGATTTCCTGACCTGCTGTTTCGTCTGTCTCGATCGCCACTCGTTCTATTTCAAAAACTGACCCGCTATGACCTGAGGCGGGCTCGCGGCACATTCTACCAGTCAGATCATGACTCTGCCGTCCCGATCCGGACATCGCTCGGTATGACATCACTGCAGAAACGGTACATT
>JBEKDV010000477.1:0-5796 GCA_050014175.1 Candidatus Solibacter sp.
CGCGGTAACTCCGGCGGAGGTGGCCGTCTACGAGAAGCTGAAGGCGCGCCAGCAACTGCCGGTCCGCGTCATCCTGACGTGGCGGATCGACGCGGCGCGCCCCGTGGAGCAGGTCGTCTCCGAGATTCGGGCTTCGCCGTGGACCACCAACCAGGGTGACGACTGGCTGCGCTTCGGCACGTTCAAGGTCACGCTGGATGGCGGGCAGAGCGTCGGCACCGCCTACCAGCGCATGCCCTACGGACCGTTCGGCCGCCAGCTTTACGGGCAGACCGATCCCGACGCGCGCGGCACGCTGTTCATCGATCCCGAAAAGCTCTATCGCATCATGAGAGCGGCCCGCGACAAGGGCTGGCAGCTCACGGCGCACGTACAGGGCGGGGGCGCCATCGATGCCCTGCTCGATGTCTTCCAGCGGCTGGACCGCGAGAAACCCATCGCACCGTCGCGCTCGCATGTCATGCACGGCAGCTTTATGAGCGAGGACGCGCTCAATCGGATGCAACGCATGGGCGTGCTCGTCGACGTGCAGCCCGGATGGCTGTACTTCGATGTTCCGGCGCTGAAGCGGGTATTCGGCCTCGCCAGCATGCGCTACTTCTTCCCGCTGCGCAGCTATATCGATCGGGGCATCGTCGTCGCCGGCGGCAGCGACCATATGATCGGTCACGACAAGAACGGGGCGGTCAACCCCTTCAATCCGTTCTTCAACATGTGGGCGTCGATCACCCGGCGGACGCGCGAGGGCGAAGTGATTTACCCGCAGGAGAAGATCACGCGGCAGGAAGCCCTCAAAATGTGGACCATCTGGGCGGCGTACCTGCAATTCGGAGAAACGGCCCGCGGTTCCATCGAGCCCGGCAAATTCGCCGACATGGTGGTAATCGACCGCGACTTTCTCGGTTGCGCGGAAGACGATATCCGCCGCATCGAGCCGCTGGCGACCATCGTAAACGGGCGAGTGGTGTCGGGCCGGCTTTGATCCCGGGAGGGTGCCGGCCGGGTGCTGCCGGCCTCACTTCCGCGTCAGCAGCTCGCGCAGCCGATCGATCGGAATCGCCTCCGCTGTCCCGAATCTGGATTGCACGGTGGTCGCTTGCAGCAGCGAATTGTAGACCGCTTCCTCGGTCGCCTCCAGCGCCATATCGAACAGCGGCGATACGGCGTCGCCGCCCAGCGCCTCATAGGCCGCCGGCCGCGCGCCCGCCTGCTTCACCCGCATCGATGCCGCGGTGGAAAATGCGATAGCGAAATCGCCGCTTCCGTTGCTGTAGGAGGAGCCCGTCCTGGCTAGCCCGAACACCGCGCGTGCCGCCAGGCGCTTCAGGTCCTTGGCCGTCAGCGGGGCGTCGGTTGCCACCACGATCATGCACGAGCCATCGCCACCGCCGGCCGCGGCCCTTTCCAACTGACGCCCCACGGGCACGCCTCCCATGGTCAGATGCCCGCCAAAATTCGTCTGCACCAGCACTCCCAGCGTATAGCCGCCGGTGCGCGCATCGGTAACGCGCGAGGACGTGCCGATTCCGCCCTTCCAGCCGAAGCATCGCGTCCCCGTGCCGGCGCCCACGCTGCCTTCCACCACTCTGCCGCCCTGGGCGTTGCGGATGGCATCCAAGACGTTCTCCCGCTTCACGTGCATGCCGCGAATGTCGTTCAGGCCGCTATCGTTGGTTTCGCCGACCAGCGCGTTCACCGAGATCACGCGCTCGTTGCCCGGTTGCGCCAGGGTGTAGGCAATCACTCCCTCCATGGCGGCGCCGACGCTGAGCGTGTTGGTGAGGACAATGGGCGTCTCGATGGTTCCCAGCTCTTCCAGCTGCGTCGACCCGGCCAGCTTTCCGAAAGCGTTGCCTACGAAGACCGCGCCCGGCAGCTTGTTCTGGAACAGGTTGCCATCCGCCGGAACGATGGCGGTGACTCCCGTGCGGATCTCGTCGCCCTCGATCAAGGTCACGTGGCCCACGCGCACGCCGGCGACATCGGTGATGGCGTTCAGCGGCCCGGTCGGGTACACCCCCGGAGTCAGTCCCAGATCTCGCGCGCGCGGCCGGCTGGTCTGCGCCGTGACCAGCGCCACCACCATCACTGCCGGCAGGTAGCGTGCCATTGTTCTTCGCGGCCTCATCGACAAATCCCGAATTTCCATTTTGGACTTCCCGGTCCAGATCAGTATATCCCCAGCCGGGCAATACGTCGCGGCGATCCGGGCGGCGGCAGCAAGGAGGAGGAGAACCGAGCCATAATCGACTCATGCGTCTGTCGTTTGCTCTTGCCTTACTCGCTCTTCCGGCTATGGGACAGAAGGCCGAGGTCAATTGGATCCAGCCGAACGATTCCTCCCTGGAGATCGACGGTTTGCCCTGGTTTGGAGAGAATGGCGGCCAGTGGATTCGGCTGCCTGTGCGGCTGCAAAACACATTGCCGAAATCCGTCTGGAGTCTGGGAAACTCGCCCAGCGGAGGACGGATTCGCTTCCGGACCGACTCCAACCTGATTGCGATTCGTCTCGAGTACCCCTCCGGTCCGGACATGGCCAACATGCATGCGTTCGGCCAAACCGGAGTGGACCTGTATCTTGACGGCATCTATCGAGGCACGGCTGTTGCCAAGAAGGACTCGAAACCGGGTGAGCCGGTGGAACAAATTTATGTCGATCTGAAGGGGCAGCCGCGCGTCGAGCGCGAAGCGGCCATCTATCTCTCGCTGTACAAGCCAGTGAAGGTGCTGGCGGTTGGCCTCGATGCGGATGCCCGGATTCGCAAGGCGCAGCCGTTCGCCGTATCGAAGCCGGTCGTATACTACGGCACCTCGATCACGCAAGGAGGATGCGCCAGCCGCCCCGGGATGAGTTATCAGGCGATCCTCGGGCGGATGCTCCATCTCGATTTCGTCAATCTGGGCTTTTCGGGGAGCGGCAAGGGCGAGCCGGAGGTGGCGCGTATGGTCGCTGAGATCGATGCGTCGGCATTTGTTTTCGACTTTGCGCAGAACAACCTGACGGCCGCTTCTCTGCGCGAGGTGTATGAGCCCTTCTTGAATACGGTGCGGGAGAAGCACCCGCGTACCCCCATCGTGGTCATCACTCCCATCGCCAATTCCCGGGAGGCGCTCTCGGCGGACGGCGAAGTGCAGGGTATGCGCGCCCTGATCCGCAATGTGGCGGGCAAGCACATCGCGGCCGGCGACGAGCACCTGCAGGTCGTCGAAGGCACGGACCTGCTGGGACCGGAGCGGGCGGATGGGCTGGTGGACGGGACCCACCCCAATGACCTGGGGTTCCAGTGGATGGCCGAAGGGCTGGCGCCGCGATTGCGCAGCGTGCTGAACCTACGTCAGTGAAGGCCGCAGTCCCGGCCTCGCCATCCGGAGCAATAGGGTAGAATCGGCCTGAAAGGATGTCCAACATGGCACGAGCACAAATCGATCGCCGATCCTTACTGCGCGGCGCCCTGGCGACGGGGACGCTATTCGGCCTGGATGCGCTGTTCACCGCCGAACGCACCAATGCGGCCGCCGTAGGGCCCAACGACAACATCAAGGTCACGAAGGTGGAATCGTTTGTCCTCAAGAACTCGTGGGTGTTCGTAAAGGTCTCCACCGATGCCGGCATCGTCGGTTGGGGCGAAATGCTCAAAGACGATGCCAAGGCGTGCGCCGCGGGAGCGCTCGAAGTCGCACGTTACCTGGTCGGCCAGGACCCCAATCGCGTGGTGTTTCACTGGCAGGCGATTCAGCGCGGGGCATTTTATCGCGGGGGACCGATCAAGACTGCCATCCAGAGCGGAATCGATCAGGCGCTCTGGGACATCAAGGGCAAAGTCTACGGCGTGCCGGTCTACAAGCTGCTCGGCGGCCCGACACGCGACCGGATCCGCGTCTACGGCACGGTCAGTTCGACTACCGGCGTCAACGCCATGAAAGTGGCGCCCAATGCGACGCGCGCCCCTTTCAAATACGTCGAGGGGCAGAAGTTCGTGGGGGAAGTTGCGGAGCGTTTCAAAGCCCTGCGGGACCGTTACGGTTCGGGTGTCGATATTGCGATCGACTTTCACGGGGCGGTGGAGCCGCCCACGGCCCAACTTCTCATCAAAGCGCTGGAGCCGTATCAGCCCTGGTTCTATGAAGAGGTGGTACAGCCTCTGAACGTGGATGTAATGGCCGAGCTGGCGAAGAAGACCCACATCCCGCTCGCCACCGGGGAGCGCATCTTTACCAAGTGGGGCTTCCGGGAGATTCTCGAGAAGAAGGCGGCGATGATCCTGCAGCCGGACGTCTGCTACGCCGGCGGTATCACGGAACTGCGGCTCATTGCCGGGATGGCGGAGGCTTACTACCTGCCCATCGCGCCGCACAACCCGCAGGGACCGTGCTCGCTGGCGGCCAGCCTGCAAATTGCCGCGTCGATCCCGAACTTCCTCATCCAGGAGCGCGGCGATGCGGAGCACGCCAACCTCCTGGCGAAACCCCTGCCTCCGGTGAAAAACGGCTATCGCGAGCTGCCTGCCGAGCCGGGCCTCGGTATCACCATAGACGAGAACAAGCTGATGGCGCAGGTTGGCGAGCCCCAGGAGTACCGGACCCGCTTCGACCCCGACGACGGTTCCGTCGTCGATTGGTGAGATCCGCATAGCCGGCGCGTGAAACGAAGACCAGGAGGTTCGATGCGCATCGCACTGTTCGCTTTGGTGGTGGCCGCTGCCGCGCAGGACTGGCCGTCGTTCCGCGGCCCAATGGCGTCGGGAGTGGCCGATGGTGAGAACCTGCCGGTCCAGTGGGACGCCCAACAACGCGCCGGCGTGCTCTGGAAGACGGAGGTCCACGGATTGGCCCACTCCAGCCCGGCCGTCTGGGGCGACCAGGTCTTCCTGACCACCGCCGTGAGCGGCAAGCCCGACGCCACCTTCAAACCGGGGCTCTACGGGGAGGGCACTGCCTCGGACGATCTCTCGGTGCACCAGTGGAACGTGCTCTGCCTGGACCGCGCCACGGGCAAGGTCCTCTGGGAGCGAACTGCGTACCAAGGCGTTCCCAAAGAGAAGCGCCACATCAAGTCCACCTATGCCAACGCCACCCCGGCGACCGATGGCCGCATCGTCGTGGCATTCTTCGGCTCGCAAGGCCTGTATGCCTACGACCTCGCCGGCAACCTGCTGTGGAAGCGGGACCTCGGCCGGTTCGACGTGGGGGCTTACGATGCGCCCGAGTACGAGTGGGGCACGGCCAGTTCGCCTATCCTCTACAACGACCTTGTGATCGTGCAGTGCGATCAACAAAAAGGCTCCTTCCTCACCGCGCTCGATGCCAGGAGCGGCAAAACCGTGTGGCGGACCGAACGCGACGAACTGCCTTCCTGGGGTACGCCGGCCATCTTCCCCGGCAAGACGCGAGTGGAGTTGGTGACCAACGGCTCCAATTTCATCCGCGGCTACGATCCGGCGTCCGGCAAGGAACTCTGGCGGCTGGGCGGCAGTTCGAAGATCACGGCGCCGACGCCGGTCTCCTCGGGCGACCTGATCGTCGTGGCCAGCGGCCGCCGCCCGGAAGCGCCCATCTTTGCCATACGCGCCGGCGCCAACGGCGATATCACGCTTCCGTCCGGCCAATCGCGCAGCCAGTCGGTGGCTTGGTTCAAAGGCCAGCGCGGCCCTTACATGCCAACCCCGCTGATCTACGGCGGCTCTGTCTACATCCTGGGCAACGACGGCATTTTCAGTTGCTACGCTCTGGCCGACGGGCAGGAAATCTACCGCCAGCGCATTCCCCACGCGGGTTCGGGTTTCAGCTCGTCGCCGG
>JBEKDV010000478.1:0-5748 GCA_050014175.1 Candidatus Solibacter sp.
TAACCGAAAGCGATTTTATTCTGGCAGCTAAGATCGAAGAAATTCATCACAAATAAAAGGAGAATTGTACATGTTAGGTGTTGGACAGAAGTTTCCCGCTTATTCCCTCCAGGCCACCGTGAGCCTGGAAAAAGGAAAAGCGTTTCAAACCATCGGCGACGAGGACTTCAAAGACAAGTGGAAGGTGTACTTCTTCTGGCCGAAGGATTTCACCTTCGTCTGCCCCACCGAGATCGCGGCCTTCGGCAAATTGAACGGCCAATTTCTGGATCGCGACGCACAGATCCTGGGAGGCAGCACCGACAGCGAATTCGTCCACCACGCCTGGCGGACGCATCACGCCGACCTGAAGGACCTGCCCTTCCCCATGCTGGCCGACGTCAAACGCGAGCTCTGCGCGGCGCTCGGGATTCTGGATCCGCAGGAGGGCGTGGCCCAGCGCGCCACCTTCATCGTGGATCCGCACAACGTGATCCGCTTCGTTTCCGTCAACGATCTCTCGGTGGGACGCAACCCGCAGGAAGTGCTGCGCGTGCTCGATGCCCTGCAGACCGATGAACTTTGCCCCTGCAACTGGCAGAAGGGCGAAGAAGCCCTCAAGGTGTCGATTTAGCGCTTTAGTTGTGGGGCAGCTTGGCAAGCTGCGCGCCGGTTGTTTACCGGCGCTCCGGGCTGCTCGCCTGCCCCACCAGGAATTCTCCATGGAACTCGAACAATTGTTGAATCATGTGCCGGAGTACGCCAAGGACCTGAAGCTCAACCTGGGCAGCGTCACCCGGCAACCCGAATTGACCGAACAGCAGACCTGGGGCACCGTGGTTGCCTGCGCCATCGCCGCGCGCAATCCCCAGCTCCTGGAGAGCCTGTTGGCGGAAGCCGCCAGGCATCTCAACGAACAGGCGATGTTCGCCGCCAAGGCCGCCGCCGCCATCATGGGGATGAACAACATCTTCTACCGCTTCCGCCACCTCAGCGGCAACGAAAAATATGGCACCATGCCGGCGCGTCTGCGCATGCAGGTGATCGGCAAGCACGGCAGCGATCCGGCAGACTTCGAGTTGTGGTGCCTGGCGGTTTCGGCCATCAACGGCTGCGGAGTCTGCGTCGACGCCCATGAAAAAGTGCTGCGTGACAAGGGCGTGAACGAAGAGACGGTGCTGGCCGCGGTGCGGATCGCTTCCATCGTGCACGCGCTGGCGGCCGTCTTTGACGCCCAACCGGCCCCGGCAGCCGCTATGGTTTGATCACGTCCGCATCTTTGAGTTTTTTCTCGATGCGGCCGATGTAATCGATGGTCTCGCGGTACGGCGGAACCCCGTTGTATCGGTCCACCGCGGCCGGACCGGCGTTGTAGGCCGCCAGCGCGTGGCGTAGTCCGTAATTGTACTTTTCCAGCAGATCGCGCAGGTAGCGCGCCCCGGCATCCACGTTTTGGGCCGGATCGTAGGGGTCGGCGCCGAGTACTTGCGCCGTGCCGGGCATGAGCTGCATCAGCCCGATCGCGCCCTTCGGGGAAACGGCCAGAGGCTGGAAACCGCTTTCGGCCGCCATCACACTGCGTATCAGTTCCCGCGGCAGGCCGTAACGGTCGGCGGCCGCATCCGCCAGCTCCAGCGGGGTGGGCGGCGCGGGTGCCACAGTACTGGCGGGCAATTCCGGGGCCGCAACGGCTTCCGGCTGCCGCGGTACCGGTACCTCGGGGACGTACTCTTCCGCCTCGTAGCCCCGAACTACGGACGAATCCAACTCCACAAAACCTGTACCGTGGTAAAGTCGCACTTTGGCCCCGTCAGCCTCGTGCCGGTCGATGCGCAAACGGGCGCCGCTGGCCAGCACGGCGTACTCACCGGCCACGGCGGCGCCGGCCAGCAAAAAAAACAGTCCAAGTAAGCGCATTCGTTCCTACACCATTGTGACGTATTTTTTGCCCGTGGCGTGCAGGGCAGTTGCCGTGCTGGCCCTAAGGGGCCAATCTGCTATCTTTGAAGGTTAACCTTATCCCGGTATGCCGTTTCATATTCAGCCGCTCCGCGAATTCCTGGTTCGCCCCAGCCTGCCTGACTCGTTATCTCGTCTGACCGAGCTGGCCTACAACATCGTCTGGAGTTGGGAACCCACCGTCCGCTCCGTGTTTCGCCGCCTGGATCCTGCCCTGTGGCGCGATTGCGGGTACAATCCCGTGCTCATGCTGGGCCGCGTCCCGCAGGCCACGCTGCAGAAGGCCTCCACCGATCCCCGCTACCTGGCGGTGTATCGCTCGGCCTGCGCCGCCTTCGATGCCCGCGTGCGCAAGGGTTCCGCCCCGGCCGATGGCAAGCTGATCGCCTATTTTTCCGCCGAGTACGGTCTTACCGAGTGCCTGCCCGTATATTCCGGCGGCCTGGGAATCCTCTCCGGCGACCACCTGAAGTCTTCCAGCGACCAGGACTATCCCCTGATCGGGCTCGGCCTGCTCTACCAGCAGGGCTATTTCCGCCAATTTCTCAATCCCGACGGATGGCAGCAGGAACGCTATCCCATGAACGATTTTTACACGCTGCCTCTGGAAACCGTGAAGGACGCGGAAGGCAACGATCTCAAGGTCTCCGTGAAACTGCCCACCGGCAACGTCTTCATCCAGATCTGGAAGCTCGGCGTCGGGCGCATCACGCTGTACCTGCTGGACACCAATATTCCGGAAAACGTTCTGCCGCAGGATCGCGACATCACCGATTCCCTCTATGGCGGCGACATCGACACCCGCATCCGGCAGGAGATCGTGCTGGGCATCGGCGGCATGCGCGCCTTGCAGGCGATGGGGCTCCTGCCCACCGTGTTCCACATGAATGAAGGCCACTCCGCCTTCCTCGCGCTGGAACAGATCCGGCTCCTCATGCGCGATCGAAAACTCAATTTCGAAGAGGCCCTGGAAACCGCCCGCGCCAGCAACGTTTTCACTACCCACACTCCCGTGCCGGCGGGCATCGACCTGTTCGATCCCGGCATGATGTACCACTACTTCTCCGAGTACTGCGCCGAAGTCGGCGTGGATTTCCAGCAGCTCATGGCGTTGGGGCGGCGCAACTGCTTCAACCGCGACGAGCGTTTTTCCATGGCCGTACTGGCCCTCAACACTTCTTCCTACCGCAACGCCGTCAGCCGCCTCCACCGCGAGGTCTCCCAGGAGATGTTCCACGACCTGTGGCCGGAACTGCCCCTCTGGGAAGTGCCCGTCACCTCCATCACCAATGGCGTGCACCTGCCGAGCTGGTTGAACGGCAACCTGGCCCTGCTCTACGATCAGTACCTGGAGCCCGACTGGCGCGAACGCTTCAACGATCCCGCCATCTGGAAACAGATCGACGACATCCCCGATGAGGAGCTGCTCGACGTGCACCGCCGCCGCAAACGGCGCCTGATTTCCTTCGTCCGCTTGCGCCAGCATTCCTCCGCCGTGCGCCGCCAGGCGTCCTCGCTCGAAGTGCTGCGCAGCAAAGAGGTCCTCGACCCGAACGCCTTCACCATCGGCTTCGCCCGCCGCTTTGCCACCTATAAGCGCGCCACCCTCCTCTTCCGCGATGTCGAGCGCCTGAAGCGCATCCTGCTCAATAAGGATATGCCGGTGCAGATCGTCATCGCCGGCAAGGCGCATCCCAAGGACCAGCCCGGCAAGACCTACATCCGCGAGGTCGTGCTGCTTTCCCGCGATCCCGAACTCTGGAAGCACGTCGTCTTCGTGGAAGACTACGACATGAAGGTCGCGCGCGAACTCGTGCAGGGCGTCGACGTGTGGTTGAACACTCCGCGGCGCGGCGAAGAGGCCTGCGGCACCAGCGGCATGAAAGCCGCCATCAACGGCGTGCTCAATCTCAGCATTCTCGACGGCTGGTTCGACGAGGCCTACGAAACCTCCGGTGGCTGGGCCATCGGAGAACGCGAAACCTACAGCGACGATCAGGACGCTCTCCACGCCAGCGCCATCTACTCCCTGCTCGAAAATGAAATCGTCCCCATGTTCTACGAGCGCCGCGAACAAGCGCCGCGCGAGTGGATGCGCCGCGTCAAACAATCCCTCACCCACATCAGCCCGGCCTTCGATTGCCGCCGCATGGTGCACGAGTACATGACCGAGCTCTACGAGCCCGCCCACTCCAGTCACCTGCGCATGCGCAAGGCGGACTACACCCTGAGCCGCGAAAAGACCAGGTGGAACGCCCGGGTCCACGAGGTGTGGGACCGCGTGCGCTTTGTCGACGCGGGACCCGGACCGACCGGTTCGCTGCTCAGCGGCCGCGCCGTCACCGTGCGCGCCGCCATCGACCTGGCCGGTCTGGCTCCGGACGACGTCCGCGTCGAAGTGGTGATCGGCCGCGTCGATTCCAACAACTACCTGGAAGAAACCGAGGTGATGGTGCTGCCGTTCGTGGAGCACCAGAGCGCGGCTGCCGTGTTCGCCAAGGACATCGTTCCGGAACGGACCGGACGGTTGGGCTACGCCCTGCGCGTCAGCCCCAACCACTACGACGATCCCCTGACCCGGCCCTGTGCCAGCTTGATGAAATGGAGTTCCCTAGGGTAGACGCCGCGGACGGCGCGGGGATTTTCCCCTAGAATCGTGATGTACTCCAAGGATAGGCGTGCAAACCATGTCCGTTCCGTGGTACATATGTATTTGAAGCAGAGGCGGGTTCCGGCCTGTTGTTTGCTAAACCGTTGGAACCCCCGTCAAACCCCTCTGGTAATCCCACGACACAACCGTTGACGCGGTGTCTGTCTCGCGGCCTCGTGGGAGCGATCGGCATTTTGGTGACTGGCGCGAAGAGTTCTGATCGTAAGCAGGCAACGTTCTTTCCCTCATAAGCACGGAGTACTTTCCCCATGGATAGCGATCGCAAATACAGACAGCACGGGTACATGGACTCGGACGAGAGCAAGAGCTTTCGCGACGACCGGTCCAAACCGCAGGGCCCGCGTCCTCCCTTGGACGTGACCGGCCCCCGTCTACCCCGATTGGTGCAGCATGTCGCCGCTTCGCGGTGTTTCAACTGCGCCACCACCCTGCCTCCCGAAACCGACTTGGCGGGCAACTGCCCCAAGTGCAATGCCGAGCTTCACTGTTGTAAACAGTGCTCGCATTTCGAGCCCTCCACCCGGTTTCAGTGCCTGAAGCCGATTCCGGTGCGCATCCCCGTCAAAGACAAGGCCAACGACTGCATCTCGTTTAACCCGCGGGTGACCGTGGCCCGCGACGGCACGGCCGGCCAGTCGGCGCCGCCGCCCCCATCCGCCGCCAACTCCGGCCCACCCGCCCCGCGCAACGCCGACGACGCCCGCAACGCCTTCGACAAGCTTTTCAAAAAGCTGTAAACTGCTTGGTATTTATGCCCACTGGTGACGGGAAAGAAATGCCCGATGGTTCTTATCAAGCGGTGGACAGTGTGCCCACCCCTGAGGAGCTGGAGCGGCGCCGGGAGATCGTGAACCGGATGCGCGAGATCCGATCCCGCCAGTCCGGATAGGGCGAACCGTTTCCCTCGACCGAGGAGATGTTGCGCGAGGACCGCTCCCGTTGATTGGGTGGGGAACTACGTTCCAGACGCGTTTGCTATTCTCTGGGGACCTCCCGGTACTCCAGAAAAAACATTGGGGCCGCCGATGAACGGTAGAGTAGGACAGTGAGCGACGGTCCTCGCGACCCACTGTCCCCTCGTCGAACCGGACGTGCAGATTTCCCGCATCCGGCTCTCCTGAAAACCCTCGTCAGCGGCT
>JBEKDV010000479.1:0-10246 GCA_050014175.1 Candidatus Solibacter sp.
CACCAGAATGACGGCGCGCCCGCCCGGCCCCAGCGCCGAGAAAATATTGCGCAGCGCCCCCAAATCGTCCTCCACATGCTCCACCACGTTGAGGCAGACCACGCTGTCGAACATCCCGCGCATGGGCTGGAAGTCCCCGGCATCGCACAGGTCGCACTTGCGGATCTCCAGGTTCGGCCGGCCGCGGAAACGCACGCGCAATCGCGCCATGTGCTCCTGGTCGATATCGCTGGCCACGTAGATCTTCCGCCCGCGCGCCAGATGCTGCGTCATGTTGCCGATCCCCGCGCCCAACTCCAGCACGCGCGTCCCCAGCAATGGCCGCACCGTATCCGCCATCCACTTGTTAAAGCGCTTCGTGCCCGCCAGCGAATCCAGAATCTTCGCCCCTTGGTCCACGTAAATGTCGCGCGTGAAATAGCAGCGCAGAATCACCCACAGCGCACTCACCGCGTCCATGGCGCCGATCTTCTTGCCATCGTCGTAGGTGCGCCCGTAGTAACTGATGGGTACTTCGTAAATCGACGCCTGCCGCTTGGCGAACTTGATGGTCAGTTCGGGCTCGATGCCGAAACGGTTGCTGCGGATCGGAATGCCGCGCCCGAGCGTCGTCCGGAACGCCTTGTAACAGGTCTCCATGTCGGTCAGGTTGATGTCCGCCGCCATGTTGCACGCCGTAGTCAGGAAATGGTTCGCCAGCGCGTGCCAGTAGTAGATGACCCGCCGCTCGCCCGAAATCAGAAAGCGCGACCCGTACACCACGTCCGCCTTGTTGGCCAATAGCGGTCCCAGCACCTTCGGGTATTCCGAGGGGTCGTATTCCAGGTCGCCGTCCTGGATGATGCTGAATTCGCCGCGCGCGTTTTCCAGCGCCGTGCGGATCGCCGCCCCCTTGCCCGCGTTCACTTTGTGATGGAACACACGGATGCGCTCCGGATGCTGTCCGGCCAGCTCATCCAGAATCCGCGGCGTGGAGTCCGTGGAGCCATCGTCCACCGCCACGATTTCCGATTCCAGCCCCTCCGGCAGGGGCGCTGCCAGCGCGCGCAGAATCGACGTGGCGAGATACTCCTCTTCGTTGTACGCGGCGACGAGGATCGAAAGCAGGCGTGTGGTTGCCAACTATGGATTATCGCGCAGTGCGCCCGATGAAATCGCGGGCACGCGACGTTTTACCCCGGCGCCCGATTTGCGCTTCATCGCCCAGACCACCGCGCGGTAGAGCAGCAGCACCCCCACGAATGCGCCGTACATGGCCGGCAGCCGGATGTCGCTCTTCACCAGCCAGTAATAATGCACCACGCCCGCAATCCCGGTGAAATAGACCAGCCGGTGCACCCGTTGCCAGCGTTTTCCACCCATGCGCCGGATCGATCCCTTGGTGGATGTCACCGCCAGCGGAATCATCAACACGAACGCCGTGAAGCCCGCCGTGATGAACGGCCGCTTCGCCACATCCTTCAGCATGTCCGGCAGGTCGAAAAACTTGTCCAGCCAGATGTAGGTGGTAAAGTGCAGCGTCCCGTAGAAAAACGCGTACAGTCCGATCATGCGCCGGAAGCGGATCAGATCCGGCAACCCCAGCACTTTGCGCAGCGGCGACACCGCCAGCGTCAACGCGATGAAGCGGATGGTCCAGTCGCCCGTGTAGCGGGTGATGAACTCGATCGGATTGGCGGTAAGGTTCCGGTTCCAGGCCCGCCAGCACAGCCAGAAGACCGGCGCGAGGCTGGCCACGAACACCAGGACCTTGGCCCAGCGTTGTTTCAACATGCTAGTAGTTTTTCTTCAGATCCATGCCGCTATACAGGCTGGCCACCTGGTCGCCGTAGCCGTTGAACATCAGGGTGGCCCGTTTGCGGAATTCGCCCAGCCGCCGCTCGCTCGCCTGGCTCCAGCGCGGATGGTCCACGTGCGGATTCACGTTGGAATAGAACCCGTACTCCGGCGCATTCGCCACATTCCACGAGGTCGCCGGCTGGCTGCCCACCAGGCGGATCTTGACGATCGATTTGATGCTCTTAAATCCGTATTTCCAGGGCAGGACCATGCGCACCGGCGCACCATCTTGCGGCGGCAGCGTCTCGCCGTACATGCCCGTGCACAACAACGCCAGCGGGTGCATGGCTTCATCCAGGCGCAACCCCTCGACATAAGGGAACTGCAGTCCGGCCGCGTGCGGCATCTGCTTGCGGTCGAAAAAGGTCTCAAACGCCACGTACGTCGCCTTCGACGTCGGCTCCACCTTGGTGAGCAACGCGCTCAGCGAATACCCCACCCACGGCACCACGATCGACCAGGCTTCCACGCAGCGATGCCGGTACACCCGCTCTTCCAGCGGGGCCAGCGCCAGAATCTCTTCCATGGTGAACTTGCGCGGCTTGTTGCACGCGCCTTCCACGCTGACCGTCCAGGGCGCGGTCTTGAAGTTCTTGGCGTACCCCGCCGGTTCGCTCTTATCCGTGCCGAACTCGTAGTAGTTGTTGTAGGTGGAGACTTCCTGGTAGGAGTTCTGCTTCTCGTCCACCGTGTACTTGCTCTTCTGCACGTTGGGCAGCTTCGTCCCGGCGAGCGCCCGCGCCGAGGGCGACAGCAATTCGCGCGCGCCCAGGAACGCGGCCGGCGTCCCAGCCAGGAAATTGCGGCGGTTCATGTAGATGTGCTTCGGCGTGACCTCCGAATACCGGACATCGGCGGGTTTTTTGATCGGCATCTCTTTCCCTCCACTCTATCCCCATATGATGGCGCTTCATTCCCGCCGGATGCAATTTACAGGTGCTACGCAGTTGCCCACCGAGCCGCAACTACTTTCCTCCGCGCGCTCCGCCCCCTCCGCGCGCCACCTGCGCCAACGCGTGAATCCCGCACCTCCCCTCCAACTCGTTCTTGCTTTTCTCCGCGCCTCCACGTCAAATAGATGGCCTGTCTAATCCCAACTCCGCCGGGTTAGGGATCAGCCTTTCACGGCCGCAGTATCACCTTCATCAGATTCGGCTCGTGCCGGTACAGCCGGTCGAACCACGACGCGCCTTCCCCTAGCGGCGCCACCGCGCTGATCAGCCGGTCCACCTGGATCGCCCCGCGCGACATCAACTCGATACACGCCGGATACTCCCCATTCGAAGCGCACGATCCCTGCACCCGAATCTGCCGCGACACCACCGCTTGCAGCGGCAACTCGATCTCGGGCGACACATTCCCCACCAGCGTCACCGCCCCGCCCTTGCGCACCGCGCCGATCGCCGTGCGGATGGGCTCCGTCGCGCCCACGCACTCCCACGCCACATCCGCCCCGCGACCGTATGTCAGCGCCAGAATCGCTTCCACCGCACCAGTAGCCTTCGGATTGATCGCTTCCGTCGCGCCCGCCGCCCGCGCCAGCGCGAGCCGCCCTTCGTCGGGATCCACCGCGATCACCCGGCTGCATCCCGCCTGCCGCGCCGCCTGAATGGCCAGCAACCCGATCATCCCGGTGCCCACCACCACCGCCGTATCGCCCAGCCGCACCGGCGTGAGGCTCACCGCATGCACCGCTACACTCACGGCCTCGATCATGGCCGCCTGCTCGAAGCTCAGGTTTTCCGGCAGCCGGTACATGATGCGCCGCGGCACCGCCACAAACTCGGCGAACGCCCCGTGCCGCCGGTACGGTCCCGGCGAAACGCCCAGCACCTCGCGGTTGTCGCACAGGTTCTGCTCTCCCCGCAGGCAATAGAAGCAGCGCCCGCAGTAGACCGTGGAATCGAACGTCACGCGCTCGCCCGCCCGCAGGTCGGTGACGTTGGCCCCGGCCTCCACCACCTCGCCCGCCGCTTCGTGTCCCATCACCAGCGGTGGAATCCGCCGCCCTGTCTTCCCGTCCAGTCCGTGGACGTCGCTGCCGCAGATCCCGCAGGCGCGGACCCGCACCAGCACATCGTCCGGACCGATCGCCGGGACCGGCATCTCCACCATCTCCAATTGCATATACTGCGTCAGTAAAAGCGCATTCATAGCCACGGAATTATCATCGCACGCTGGAATCGGGGGAACTTTGCCCCCCTCCGCGGCGTCCATTCTCCGGAGCTTGCCGTGCCGCTGCTGGAAGACCAACCCGTGGAACCAATCTGGCGGCGGAGGCTCGTGCCCTGCCTCCAGTTGGCCGGCATCCTGCTCTCCGGCTGGCTGATGTGGCGATCCACGCTCGGCCTGCAATGGGCGCGCGTGCCGCTCCCATGGCTGATTTTGCGCGCCACCGTCTATGCCGTCGCCGCCTGCCTGGCCGGCGCCTTCATCACCATCGCGCTTTTTCTGGCTACTTCGCTTTGGGAGGGCGAAGACGCCATCCAAGCCACCTTCCGCGCCTCCTCGGCCGCTGTGTGGTTCGCCCCCTGCGTCATCCTGCTCAGCCAACTCTCACCGGCCGCCGCCCTGCCCGCGCTGCTCCTGGTGGTCAACGCCACCCATCTCCTCTACATCCAGTGGCGCGTCAAACAGCCCCCGCTCGAACTGCCGCACGACACCGGACTCTTCGCCACCGCGCAACTTCCCGAGCGCCGCTTCATCGCCGATTTCGGCCCCGGACTCGCCATCTCTTTCACCATCCTCGCCGGCTTCTCCTTCGCCGCCGGGGCCGCCCTGGCCACCGTCTTCGCGCTCGTATCCCGCGCTGTCCAACCCGGGCCGCCCAAGAACATGCCGCGCGCCTTTTTGGGGCTCGCCCTGACCGTGCTGCTCGCCGTCGGCCTCACCATCGGCGGCATGATTCCCGCCATGATGCGTGGCTCAGGCGACGGCAGCGGCAGCGCCTCCGGCAAACCCGCCGGCATGCCCGGCAATGGCCGCGATGACCTGCCCGACGCCTCCGCCGGGGACCTGGCCAACGCCAGCGGCTTCCCCGGCGTCATCCTCTGGCCCGAGATCAGGCCCATCCCGACCTTGATCGCGCCCATGCCGCAGACCCCGGATGGCGGCGGCCCCGTGGTGATGCCGCGCCCGCTCGCCATTCCCTTCTCCGGCGAGTACTGGATGTACCGCTGGCCCTACGCCCGCCCGCCCAAAACGTCGTTCTTCCAGCGCGGCAGCCCCGTCGTCCTTTCCTTCAGCAGCACCGACCACCGGTCGTTGCAAATGGAGGCGCGCCACAAACTCGATCAGTCCGTGGCGCTCAGTTGTTGCAGCGCCATTCGCCTGGAAATCCGCAACGCCGACCGCTATCCCAACACCATCGCGCTGGAACTGGTGCTGATCGCGCGCGATCGTCCCGGCGCCCCGTCGCTTAGCCTGGGGCGCTACAGCGTCACCTCCCGCCCGGACTTCAGCCGCGACCCGGTCACGCCCGTCCCGGAGGTCCTCGAGTTCCCCATCCCGTCCACTGCCACGCTCGATAGCTTCGACGAATTCCGCGTTGTCTTCCTGCTCTCCTGGCGCCGCGCCGACAAGAGCGCCAAGCTCGCCATCGACCGCTTCATCCTCGTCCCGCGCATCTACTAATCCCCCCGCCCTCCGCGTCAAACTGTCTTCTCTCCGTAAAACCCCTTCGGAACTCGTCGATTCTTCGTCGATGCACCGTAGAGTAGCCCTCCGGGCTGCCATGCCCCCATTCGTGGGGGCATTCTTCCTGGCTTTTCCAGCCCGTTCCACCACGGGCACCGCTCGTGCCAAGAACTCTGCGCTTCCTCTGCGTTCTCGGCGTCTCTGCGGTGAAGGCACTCCTTCCCTCTCCGACACTCTCTTGTGAACGCCCAACCCGCCTGTCAACCCCCGCGCCCCATGCTACGATAGGCGCGAAATGACCCGACGTTCCGCCCTCTTCATGAGTTCGAGCCTGGCCCTTGCGCCGCTCGCCAAGTCGCTGCCGGCCGCGCCCGCCGGACGCCTCAAGCAATCCGCCGCCCGCTGGTGCTACTCCAAGATCGCCATGGACGACCTGTGCCGTCAGGGCGCCGAACTCGGCCTCACCGGCATCGATCTGGTGGACGAAAAAGACTGGCCCACCTGCGCCAAATACGGCCTCGTGCCGGCCATGGTCTCCGGCGCCGGCGGCATTCCCGTGGCCTGGAATCGCACCGAGAACCACGACAAGCTGGAAAAGGACATGCGCGCCAATATCGCCAAAGCCGCCGCCGCCAAATTGCCCAACGTCATCACCTTCTCCGGCAACCGCCGCGGACTCCCCGACGACGAAGGCCGCGACAACTGCATCCTCGGCCTCAAACGCGTCGCCAAAGTTGCCGAGGACGCCGGCGTCACCATCTGCATGGAACTGCTCAACAGCAAGGTGGACCACAAGGACTACCAGTGCGACCACACCAAATGGGGTGTGGAAGTGGTCAAGGCCGTGGGCTCGCCGCGCGTGAAACTGCTCTACGACATCTACCACATGCAGATCATGGAAGGCGACGTGATCCGCACCATCCGCGACAATATCCAGTACATCGGCCACTTCCACACCGGCGGCGTCCCCGGCCGCCACGAACTCGACGACACCCAGGAGCTCAACTGGCGCACCATAGCCCAGGCCATCGCCGACCTGAAATTCGAAGGCTATTTCGCCCACGAGTTCGTCCCGGTTCGGGACCCGATAACATCCCTGAAGCAGGCCATCACGCTCTGCACGGTGTAAGCAGGGTGCTTTAGAACCCGAGTTTCTTGAGCAGCGCCTGAAAACGCGGCTCCTTGCGCAGCGGGTCGAGGATAGGTTCGACGCCGATGTAATTGACATCCGTCTCGTGGTGAGCGTAGCCGTTTTCCAGGCTGGTCAAGGCGCCGGCCTTGTCACCCAGTCCCACTTGAATATAGGATGCATGCACCCAACTGTTACCCTCATCCGGGCCCGTACCGGCAGGCAACAGTCTGCGTAACAATGCCATGGCTTCCTGGCGCTGGCCGGCCAGGGCCAGAACGTTGCCGAGGTACGCGTCGGCGGAGTCGCGATCCTCTTCGGGCACCAGGTGAAGCTCCTGGATGGCCTCGGCATAGCGGCCCTTGGCCCTCAGGCAGTCGGCGATGGTGATGTGCGCGTACCAGAACCGCGGGTCGATGGCCAGCACCTGGCGGTCGCGCGCGATGGATTCGTCGTAACGGCGCGCGACGTAGAGCACGGCGGCGCGATCGTTGCTGACTACATATGGCAGCGGATTGAGTTGCACTGCCGTGTCGAGTTGCGCCAGGGCTTCGTCGAAACGGCCGCGGGAGAGCAGCGCGATGGCAAAGATGCCGTGGCCCGTCGCGAAACTGGGGTTGAGGTCGATGACGCGGCGGAAGCTGCGCTCGGCGGCCGGCCAGTCATGGTCCTGGAGCCACGCGATTTCAGCCAGAGCCAGGTGGGCGTCGGGACTGCGCGGATCCAGTTCGATGCCGTTGGCCGCTGCGTCGCGGGCCCTGGCGGTATATTCCTCGAATCCAAAGCCGTGGAACGCCAAGGTCGCCGACAGGCTCGTCAGGGCGGCCCAGGCTTCGGCGTATTGGGGATCGCTGCGCACGGCTTGGTCCAGCAGTCCGGCGGCCTGCACCCACGCTTCCCCGTTCAGCTTCTGGCTGCGCAGATAGCGCGCTCTCCAAAACAGATCGCGCGCTTCCGCGGAAGGCACGTGCGCCGGAGTAAACGCCGAGACGTCGGTGATCCCCAGGCGGGCGGCGGCGGCGGCGGCGATCAGCCGGGTTACCTCGGCCTCCGACGCCTGTACGTCTTTGGCCTCGCGCTCATAAACTTGCGACCAAACGTGGTAGCGCGACCGCGTATCGATCAACTGCGCCGTAAATCGAATCGCGCTGCCGTCCTTGCGCACGCTGCCCTCCAGCACGCTGGCCACGCCCAGACGGCGGCCGATCTCGCGCACGTCCCCGTTTTGCGACCGGAATTGACCGGCCGAGGTGCGCGCGATGACGCGAAGCTGCGGCAAGCGGACCAGCTCGGTGGTGAGGTCTTCCGTGAACGCCTGGCACAGGCTGTCCATCTCCGGGTCGCCCAGATTCGCCATCGGCAACACGGCAATCGAAGGGTCGGGGTGGTGCGCGGTTCCCGGTACGAGCCACCACGCGGTGGCCACCAAAACGGCCAGCAGAATTCCCCCTGCCGCCATGGCTTTGCGCGGCAACCCGGCGTGGCCCGGCGATCCACTGGGGATGCCGCGATCCACGCGCCGGAACACCGGCAGGTAGGACCCCTTCGCCACTTCGATCACGACTTCATCCAGCCTGCCGGAGCCCGCGTAGTAATCGCGCAGCCGGTTGCGCAAATGCAACGCTCCCACCCGTACCACCGAATCGCCGCTGGAATCGAAAGAGGCACGCCGGTTGAAGACGCGCATGGCTACGGTGACTTCTTTGATGGCTTCGGCGCCGTTGAGCGTTTCTTCTACCAGAAAGGAGAGAAGCTCGCGCAACCGTGCGGCGTTGGCGAACTCCGGTGAAGCTAGGATTCTTTCCAGCTCCCGGCGTGCGGACTCAGGCGAGATCGGGCCGGCTTCAGCCTGGGGTGACGGTAACAGCGCCGCCTCCGATTTGCGCCAGGGCCACTGCATTTCAGATTTTGAGGTCAGTTTAGCATGTCGGGGCGGCAGGGTCAAAAGTCCCTATAAATCAAGATAAATCAATGGGTTTAACACGTTAATAACGGGCTGTAGCTTGTTTAGCCCCGGCTCTTTCCCCAGACTGCTAGTGATGCGGCGTATCACCCCCGCATCGGAGGTGTGGATGAAACGCTGGATCGTCATTTTATTAGCCCTCTCGACTGCGGCCGCTGCCTGGGGCGGTGACGTCTTTTACAATTGGACGGCATCGAGCGGCATCTGGGAGGACGGAGGCAATTGGGACGTTGGCAGCCCGGCCACCCTGATTGCCTATACCACCGTGACTGCGAACACCAGCGGCAGCATCACGGTTCGCGGCTTAGGAATGTCCGGGATGGGGCCGGGCGCCAACATCCTGAACAACTCGGGCACCATCAACCTGGTATCGCAGAGTGGCAGCTTCCCCACGCTCATCGTCACCAGCACGCTCAACAACTCCGGCCAAATCAATGTGGGGGCCGGCCAGTTCGAGGTGGGCAACAGTGACCCGACAATAGCGACCTCCGCCACCGGCGGCGGCACCATCAACGTCACCGGCGGGATGTTGCAGATTAATTCTCCGCTGAACCTGTCGTCGCAAACCATCCAAGGCGCCGGATCGGGGATGGTTACCTGCGGCGGCAATTGGGCGACTCCGTGCCTTACCCTCCCGGCCGGAAACGTGCTCACCGCCAACGGGGGCGGAACGGGCCAAGGCTTGGTGATATCCGGCACCAACATCAGTAACGGCGGCATCCTGCAGGCCGCCAATGGCGGAACGCTGCAACTCGGCGGCGGCCACTGGAGCTACGGCCCCACCTATGTGGACGGCGGCACCATCCAGGCGTTGGACGGCTCCACGGTGCGGCTGGGCTACACCAATCCGGGCGATTACGACAGCGCCGGCGCCATCACCGGCAGCACTTTGAACACGACGGGCACCGGCCAGATCGTCGCCGGCAGCGGCATGGTACTGAATGGCATCACCAACAATGCCAACCTCAACGTGGTATCCGCACCTTTAACCGGAAGCGCTTACGTGGTGCTGACCGGCGCCATCAATAACGCCAATGCCATCACTCTGAATGGGGGGAGTTTACAGATCTCCGGGACGGCCACGCTGCAAGGTGGCGGAACGGTGAACATGGGCGGACAGAGCCTGACCCTTGGGACGCTGAACAACATCGACAACCACATTCAGGGCGCCGGGGGCATAAGCAACATTACGATATACAACCAGACCGGCGGCCTGATCGACGCCAACACGTCTGGCGGGACGCTGTCGTTCGCGGGGACCACCATCAACAATTCCGGCATGCTACAGGCCTCTAACGGCGGGACGCTGCAAATTGGCGGCGGCCACTGGAGCGGCGGCCCGGTCAATGTCAACGGGGGCACCATCCAGGCGCTCGACGGCTCCACGGTCCTGCTGGGCTACACCAATCCGGGCGATTACGACAGCGCCGGCACCATCACCGGCAGCACGCTCAATACCGCCGGCAGCGGCGTCATTCAGGCCGGCAGCGGTATGGTATTGGACGGCGTCACCAACAATGGCAACCTCAGCGTGGTGAACACCGGAGCCGGCACCAATGGCATCTTCCTGGCCAACACGATCAACAACAGGGGATCGATCACCCTGGCAGGCGGAAACATCGCACTGAATGTCCAAACGTTCGTTACCGGGGCCGCTACCCTCACCGGCGGCGGCACCG
>JBEKDV010000480.1:0-5721 GCA_050014175.1 Candidatus Solibacter sp.
TCCATTGCGAGGCGCCGGTATCTCGGGGGCCTTGCCAGCTATTATGAGGTCTTGGAAGCGCAGCAACTGCTTTACCCTGCCGAAATCAGTCTTTCGGAGACTTCCCGGGATCGACGGCTTGCCATCGTCCAACTCTATCGAGCACTCGGCGGCGGTTGGAATTTCGATAACACGCAGTGGACGAATGGGCAAAGGTGAACCGCCAGGTGAGCAGGGGGAGTTTCGCCGGCTCGGCGGCTCACCGCGGGGCCGACTGCTGCGCCGTCGTGTGCGAGGGCCGTTAGCCGCAATTGCCCGGTTGCTTGCGGCCGCCGAGTCCCTAAATGTACGCTGGGATCCCAGTGCTGTTTTTTGGCCTTGTCCATGAGCTTCGAGGGTTTCCAGTGCGGATGGTCTTGTACCCATTGTTCGGCTTCGGCGATCTCCCACACTGGCGACAATCACTTATGACGACGACCAGGAACTGTTGCGATTGGAATTCCGGAGCCGGGCGATCTATCAGTATTCCGGCGTTCCCCCGGCGGTGCACCAGGCACTCCTGCAAGCGCCCTCCATGGGCAGTTATTTCAATCGGGCCATTCGTGGGCGGTTTCCCTATGCCCTGGTCTCCAATGCCCAGGCCGGCGCACGTCATCAGGCACGCCGCGATGAGCGCTGACGACAGGAGGCTATCATGACGCGCTCGCTGCCCTCCATGTGAACCCTGACACCGGCCTCACGCACGCGGAGGTGGACGTCCGCCGAAAGGAGCATGGTATTCTTGCGATCCAACCCACTCTAATTCTAACGGTGCCCTCCGCCGCCGCCCCCATGGGAACCGCCTCCTCCTCCGCTGCTATGGAAACCCCCACCACCGCCGAACCCTCCACCTCCACTACGGCTGAAACCTCCACCGCCGCCACGGCTGAGGCTACCGCCGCTGCTGCCGAGGCCGCCACCGCGGAAAGCTCCGCGACCGCCAAATCCGCCGGTAGTTACTCCGCCAACGCTGTACGCGTGTCCAACGGATCCGGAGACGCGACCACCAGCTGCATATCGCGGACGGTATCCGGGCCCGAAGTGACGAGTGTAGCCAACACCGCCGTAACTGTACCCGCCGTAACCGTAACCGCCGTAACCGTATCCATAGCCAAAGTACGGAGCCTCATACGCACACCATGGTGAGTAGAAACCCCAGCCGAACGGATCGAAGAAGATTCCGTCGCCCGGAATGAAAGTATAGGCATCAAACGCTGGGGCCCAATACCACCCGTTTCCGTTCCACATACTGAGGGACCAACCGCCCACGCTCCCGTACGTCCGGGCCGTATCGACGTTGGCCTCTGCGAGATACGAGGATCGCAAGCTCGCCCACCTATAGAAATCATCCGTGTACTCATTCTTGTCGAATTTCCCCGGTTTCAGCTTTCCGGTAGCATTGAGATTGAGCTGACGTCCACTCTTAACCTCAATCTCGCGGCCGCCAGCCTGGACAAAGGCTTTACCGTCGAACACACGGATCTGACCTCGATCCGCATCAAAGTCGTACAGGCCCGCCTTGAGCAAACGTGTGCTTTCGCCGCCTTCATTCACGCGGATATTGTTTTCGGGACGAATGTCCGCGACCTCAACCATGGCGCGGCCCTTATCGAGCGCCAATACAGTATCCGCCAAACCCGGGGAAATCATCCGCACTGAGCTATTATCGTCAACTCTGAAAAAGATGCCCGGCGTCAGCAGGATCTCTACCCTACCGTCCCGCGTCGAGAGTGATTGGCTCGCCGCCAACTTGGCGGTTCCCACTGATTTCGCGCCGAGAGCTTGTCCGCCAACCGAGGCGTGCCCTTCGATGTAGTTTATGGTTCCGGGTTGCGGAGGTACGGAGCCCCAAGCAGGGCTAAGTAGCAGCGCAGCAGGGAAGAGAACTCCCATTGCTTTCAGCCAAGACCGCTTCAATGAGCTCATTTGATTTCTCCTTCTATCTCAACGTAGTCGACTTCCTGATAACGAAATACTGGGAGAACTCCCGGTTCTTCTAATGCCTCTGGATTCGCGCAGTTGAGGCAGGTTTCACGCATCAGTTGAGCCCACCAAGGGTGCTTGCCGTTCCGTTCCTGCCCCTGTTTCAGAGTCTCCGAATCGTCCAGGAAGAACAGAGTGGGAAGGTCTTTCGCTTCGATCTTTAATACCGCGAGGTCTGTTTCGCGATCCAGACGAACCGTCGTAGCCGCGAAATGCTTGTGCTTGGCTCGTTGACCCGATTGCCCACCATCGATGACGCTGACATCGATGTGCCGCGCGTCGATCACGGCGTGAGCGTTGGTCACGATGTAACCATCCGGGTCGACGATCACGCCTGACCCCGTCGCCCGCTGGTCGGCGACGAAACCGGCTTGTTGCGCGCCACCCTCCGCTAACGGGCCCGGCCCCACACTGAGATCTGAACGACAGCGGGACTCGATGCTCGCGCGAGATCCTCGATAGATGCGCTGAACTCGGCGAGGGCCTGCGGAGTAGTACGTTGGGGCCGAATCTGTGCGTCCAGAGAATACCCGAATATGACCGCTGCCAGAACAGCCGCGTGTGTGGCCTTCATCATTTGTCCAATACTTCCTCCGTCGGTTCTCGCAACTGGCCGCCGCCCATTTTCATGTCACGTGGGCACCATTACTCCATTACTCGCAGAGTTCCGGGCACAGAAAGAAGTGCCCTTCATGGGCGGAGCGAATGGCGTCGGCGAGCACGGAAGGAGGGGATCGTTTGAGGACATATCCCATCGCGCCCAATGCCTTCGCCTCCTCGACGAATGCCTGTTCCTCATGCACAGTGAGAAATATGACCTTCGGCTTTCCCTGGTGATACAGTTGCGCCACTGCCTCAAAGCCGTCCATGAGTGGCATTGAGATGTCCGTCACGATGACTTCAGGGCGCAGACGGTCATACTTCTCCAAAAGTGCGCGACCGTCCGAAACGGTACTGACGATCTCGAATTCTTTTTCCAGAACACGCTGTAACTCCACTAGAAGCGAAGGATTGTCGTCGGCGAGCAACACCTTGAGTCTAGGTTGGCGGGGCCCGGCCCCATTCGGATTCTTAAGATTCTTCCCCAAGATCTGGTCCATGCCAATCTCTGCAACCTCATTGCACCACTGATCGGCCACGTTCAACACTGGGAGTTCTCCCAAAAGCAGCGGCTTAAACTGGCTACACTGCAATGATCCCGTGGCGAATGGCATACTGGACGAGTTCAGCGTTGCTCTTTAGCCCGAGCTTATCCAGAATCGCGTACTTGTGATATTCAGCCGTCTTCACGGAGATGTTCAGGATATTCGCTACTTCCTTGTGTGACTTGCCTTCAGCAAGCAGTTGCAGGACTTCGCGTTGACGTGGTGTGAGGCGCGCCCAAACATCTTCATGAATCGACGTCATCCGGCCCATTACTTCGCCCACATCGCGCGTCACTGCGGGGGAGAGGTAGGTTCGACCCAGCAGAACGTCCCTCAGTGCTCGTTTCAGCTCCGATCCCGGCGAACTCTTGAGGAGGTACCCCGAGGCTCCCGCGGCAAGAGCTTCCTGTGCCAAGGTGGCGTCCGGGTGCATCGTCAGAATCAGGATTTTGGCCGTACATCCCGCGTCGCGAAGCTGCCGAGTGCAATCCAGGCCATTCAACAATGGCATCGAAATATCGATTACCACAACATCGGGCTGTAGTCTTCGAACCTCGGGCAGTACAGCCCGCCCATCGTTAACAGCCCCAACGACTTCGTACTCAGGCTCCAGGAGGCCGCGGAGTCCGTCGATAACCATGCTGTGGTCATCGGCAATCAAGACCCTCGAACGCTTCATGCGTCACCTCGGTTGGGCCGCGTTCTTCGACCATAGTTCTCCATCGAATATCCGAATCGGATGTCCCAGCCGTTCAAACCCACCGACCTTGTCATCCGTTGGCTAATACCTCTGTCTCTCATTGCGCGCCATCGAAGATCGCACATCACCTGGGAAAACTCATAGTCTCGACCGTTTGCACCCGCGTCCCAGGCTCTCATTGACTCATCATCGGAAGCCTGGCCTCCACTTCCGTTCCCTTCCCGATTTCCGAATGGATCACGAAATCCCCCCCACCATGCGCAACCGTTCGCGCATGCTGAGCAGCCCGAGACTGCCAGTCTGATTAGGCGATTCGACGTTAAACCCATGCCCATAGTCCTTGACCCGAAGCACCAGGTCCCGACCTTCGACGGTCAAAGAAACCCCCAATCGACTAGTCTGTGAATGCTTTAGGGCATTCTGGAAGGCCTCCTGAAATACCCGATAGACCGCCAGACTCAGCGGCTCTGGTAATCGTTTTGGCACATCAACGGACTCGAAATCGACCTCCCATGCGGTTCTTTGCCGGAGCGAGTTACAATCGGACCGGATGGCAGCTTCCAATCCAATCTTGTCCAGCACCGCCGAGTGGAGGCTGCGCGATAGTTGCTGCAGGTCCTTCGCCACGTTCCCGAGGTGTTCCCCCATGTTTTGGATGGCGAGCCTAAGGTCTGGCGTCGCATCCGTGCGTTCAGCAGCGGCGGCCAGCTCAAAAAGCAGGCTTGCCATTCGTTGCCCATAATCATCGTGCAGTTCCCTCGCGATCCTTCGGCGTTCGTCTTCTTGCAGCGTCATCAAGCGACGGGACAATCTCTCTAGTTCGGCACCTGCCTTCACGGAGGCCTCGTATTGTGCCAACGCTATGTCTTCCAGCCGCATCAGGTAGCGGACAGTTGTGCCAGCGACCAGCAGGGAAAGAAGCACGATTAGCACGATCACGGCCCATAGCCGCCTCTCAGCGCCTCGAGCCAACTGCGCAGTACTTGCTGCCGCAGATCTCAGATCGGCTCGATCGCGGGCACCGATCTCACTGATTGTTGCGAGACACTTCTCGCGCAAGGGTACAAGCTGACCCACTAATAGGTTGACCCCGGCCTCCGATCGTTGGCGCCCTGTCATCTCCAGACTCCGATCGGCAATTGCCCAGTAATTCGAGACCTGGGCATCAAGCTGATCGGTTAAGAGCCGCCGTTCCAAGGTTGCCACTCCCTTGTAATCTTCAATCGCCTTTATCGCCTGTGACCATGAACGCCTCGCCTCCTCGCGGTGCCTGGGCAGCGCCGGGAAATCCGAATCCAATAGGTAATCGCGGACAGCGCCAGCGGCAGAGGACAGCAGAAGGTGAACGCGCTCCAGGCGTTCACTTTGCTGGAAGTATTCGCGAGCAGTCAGCGTGCCTGCGCGGCTCACGCTTGAAAGCGATCGTGCCGCATAGAGGCCGAGCGCGAGCAAGAGAGCGAGAACAACGCCGAGGCCCGTCAACAGAACGTGCCGCGTTCCTTGTCGCTCTGGACGTTCGCGGGGCGGATTCATCACCTCTCTATTGTCGTCCCGAAGCGTCCGTTTCGTCATCCGGCCTGTTGCGATGCGACAACCGCAGGTCTACAGGTCCCTCCGGAGGCCTGGGAAACGGGGGAATCAAGACTAGGCGTTTTCAGAGTACGCGATCGATCGCTCGCGTTTTAGAGTTCTAGCAGGGCTGACGATGAACCGCTCGGTTCGCACGGACAACAGCACAAAGGAGAAGCACCATGACTTCGGCGCTCTCCAAAACTGACCCACCCGTACTCTCCAAAAGTGACCCAGGTATTCTGATCTGAACCGAGCGGGCGCGTGATGACCACGATGGATCATCACGATGCTCAAGGTCCGGAA
>JBEKDV010000481.1:0-5716 GCA_050014175.1 Candidatus Solibacter sp.
CTCGCTCGGGATTCCGAGATTGGCTGGTGGCTAATGGCTCAACCCGCCGAACCGCCGTATACGGACCCGTACGTACGGTGGTGTGACAGGGAAAGCTGGCGACAGCCTACCTATGTCGATTGCCCCTCCCCGCGACGGGCTATCATGAGAGGGTTAACACCCCCTTAATGACTCACTCTCTGGTTGCTCGCATACTCAAAACCCTAAATGTGGCCATCGCCCTCCTGCTTGCGGCCGCCCTGGCGCTGGTCTACTGGTACGCATGGCGGCCGTTGCCCCAGCGATCGGGCGCCATCGAAGCGCCGCTGGCCGCGGGCGCCACGGTGAGTTTCGATACCCATGGCGAACCGCACATCCGGGCCGCCAGCCAGGAGGATGCGCTTTTCGTGCAGGGCTACGTCACCGCCCAGGACCGCCTGTGGCAGATGGACGCCCTGCGCCGCTACGCCGGCGGATCGCTGGCCGAAATCCTCGGCCCCGCCCTGCTGGAAAGCGACCGCGAGTCCCGCAAACTGCGCCTGCGCCGCGTCGCCGAGGACGCCTACGTCACCCTGCCCGCCGCCGATCGGGCGGCTTTTGCCGCCTACACGCGCGGCGTCAACCACTTCATCGCCACCCACCTGCACGATCTTCCGGTGGAATTCACGCTGCTCAACTACCAGCCGCGCCCTTGGAGCGCGGTGGATTGCCTGCTGCTCTGTCTGCACATGTACCGCAACCTCACCACCACCTGGAAGGACGAAATCGTCAAGCACAACCTCATGGCGCAGGGCGACCGCGCCAAGGTGGATTTCCTGTATTCGGTGCGCGGCCTGGGCGATGCCAGCCCGGGATCCAACTCCTGGGCCATCGCCGGCAGCCACACGGCGTCGGGCAAGCCGCTGCTATCGAGCGACATGCACCTGGAATATTCGCTGCCCGGCATCTGGTACATGACCCACCTGGAGGCGCCCGGCCTGAATGTGGCCGGCGTCGCGCTGCCGGGCGCGCCGGGCATCGTGGTGGGACACAACCAGCGCATCGCCTGGGGCATCACCAACCTCCATTTCGACGTCCAGGACCTCTACCTCGAGCAACTGGACGACCGCACCGGACGGTACCTTTTCCGCGGCCAGGTGGAGCAGGCGCGCGCCGAGCGCGAGATCATCCGCGTCAAGGGCCAGCCCAGCGTGGAGATGACGATCTGGGTGACGCGCCACGGGCCGATCTTTATTTCCGACGGTGCGGACCGGCTGGCCCTGCGCTGGACCGCCGCCGAGCCCGGCATGCTGCAATATCCCTTCCTCGATATCGATCGCGCGCAAAACTGGCGGGAATTCACCGCCGCCATCGCGCGCCTGCCGGGACCCGGATCGAACTTCGTGTATGCCGATGTGGATGGCAATATCGGCTACCACGCCGCCGCCGTACTGCCGCGGCGGCGCAACTATCGCGGCGACGTTCCGGTGGATGGCGCCTCCGGCAACTTCGAGTGGGACGGGTACATTCCGTTCGACGAGCTGCCAAGCGTCTATAATCCGCCCGGCGGGCTGATTGTGTCAGCCAACCAGAATGCGTTTCCCGAGAGCTTCCCCTACCCCGTCAACGGCAACTTTGCGCCGCCCTACCGCGCCCAACAGATTCGCGCCCTGCTCTCCGCGCGCAACGGATGGCAGGCGCGGGACCTGCTGGCGGTGCAGACCGACGTCTATTCGGCGTTCAGCCATTTTCTGGCACGCCAACTGGTAGCCGCGTACCGGAAGCGCCAGGCGCACAACCCCGGGTTGGACCCTGCCGTCGACCTGTTGCGCGCTTGGAACGGCCAGATGGATAAGGACATGGCCGCGCCGTTTTTGATCACCCTGGCGTACCAGCACGTGCGCCGCACCATCGCCGAAAATGCCTCGGCGGCAACCGGACTGGCCTACGAATTCAACATGGCTCCGGCGGTGGTGGAACGGCTGCTGCGCGAGCGCCCCGCCGGCTGGTTCTCCGATTACGACGAGATGCTGCTGCGCGTGCTCGCCGACGCCGTGGAGGAAGGCCGCCGCATGCAGGGCCGCGACCCCAAACGGTGGCGTTACGGCGACTACCTGCGCATCGCCATCAATAATCCGGTGCTCCACGAGGTGCCTCTCGCCGGCAAATACTTCGATATCGGACCAGTGCCCATGAGCGGGTCCAGCACCACCGTGAAACAGACCAGCCGTACGCTGGCTCCCTCCATGCGCATGAACGCGGACCTGGGCGACTGGGAAAGCTCGTTATTGAATATTCCGATCGGGCAATCCGGCCAGGTCCTGTCGAGTCATTACAAGGATCAGTGGGCGGATTACTACAACGGCCGCAGTTACCCCATGCAGTTCGGCAAAGTAGACGCCAAGAGCACGCTGGTATTTCAGCCGGCACGCTGAAAGTTCGCACCTGCGGCCTCACCGCAGTTCTGCTTGTTCTTGCCTTTCTCTCCGGAAAGAGTAGCCTTTCAGGCGGGGTGCCCTTTGGGCCGGCCCCATTCGTGGGGGCATTTCTTGGTGGGGCAGGCTTTAGCCTGTCAATCCGAGCGAAGCTCGGACGCTTTTCCCCCAGGTTTCCCAGCCCATGCCGCCACGGACCCGTCCGTGGCATCGAGCTCTGCGCTGAATAGGATGCCGCCGCGGTGGAGCGCCTCTTCGTGTCAGAATAAGAGCATCGCTGTTATGCGCCGCCTCGCTTTCATTGGCCTTTTGTGTGCGGTCACTGCCGCGCCTCTTTTGGCGCGTCACGACAGCGCCGGTTGCGGCACCACCCCTACCACGCCGGCCGAGGTACTCTTCCGGCATCGTCAGGCCGAACGCGCGCGCGCCGCGCGGCTTAAACCTCTCGCCGCGGCCGCAGTCGCACCTTCCACCAATCGCGATGCCGGAAACGTGGCCATCATCGAAAACACCGATGGCGTGGTGGACGCGCTCAACCAGTTCGACCTCGACAACGCCACCCTCACTTTCACCCCTGTGGCCGGCGGAACTACGCTCTACCGCTACGCTTATTCGGGGCTCGGCTACGATGCCGGCGCCGCCTCACAAGGCGTTCTGGTGGCCGGCCTCGGCGACGACGATGCGCGCCAGTTCACCTTGCCCTTCGCCTTCCCGTTCTACGGCGCCACCTACACCACACTATTCCTCGAGTCCGACGGCAACCTGACTTTCACGGCGGCGGAATTCGCCAGCACCAGCCGCTCCTTGGGCCGTATGACCGGCGGACCGCCGCGCATCGCCCCGCTGTTCGACGATCTCGACCCCTCCCAGCCAAGCGGTAGCGTGCGCTTCTTTGCCGATGCGAACCACGTGGTTTTCAGTTGGGTCAACGTGCCCGAATGGGAGCAGTACGGCCTGGGTGCGCCGCAGACATTCCAAGTGCGCCTTTACGCCGACGGCAGCATTCAGTTCTCCTATTCCGGCGTCGACCCAACCAGCGCCGTGGTCGGCATCGCTCCCGGGTACGCGCAGCCCGGCACCAGCGTGGTCTCGTTCCGCAACGATGCCTCGGCGGAATACCCCGCGGCCGTGGCGGAAACCTTCGGCAGCACACCCGAAATCGATATCGTCACGGTGGCGCAGAAATTCTACCAGACGCACGAGGACGCCTACGATTACCTGGTGATCTACAACAACATGGAGATTGCCGCCATGACCGGCGCCGTGGCCTACGAGACCACCGTGCGTTCCAACGGCACGGGCTACAGCGTCGCGCCCGCGGACTATGGCCCGCAATACGGGTCGGCGGCGCGCCTGCGCTCGGTCATGAACATGGGGATGCTGGATAACTATCCGTTGGACGTGAACGCGGTGGTGCCGCTGCGGGCCGCGGCTCAGGATACTCCGCTCACCGTGCTGGGGCACGAGTCCGGCCACCTGTTTCTGGCCTACGCCAGCATTCCCGATCCAACTAATCCGACGGCCAAGCCCATGATCGGGTATGGCGGCGCGCACTGGAGTTTTGTGTTCAACTCGGAGGCGTCGCTGGATGAAGGCGAGCATATCGATGACCTGGGCGGAGGGCAATTCATTACCGGCGCGGTCACGCAGGGCTTCGCGCCGCTGGATCGATACCTGATGGGCTTCGCTCCGTCCACCGATGTTCCCGATACCTTCGTGGTGTTGAACCCCAGCGTATCGCCGCTCGGCCACCCGATGAGCGGCTACTTTTTTACGGGCCAGCGGCTGAACATCGGCGTCAACGACGTGATCCGGGCCATGGGCCGGCGCACTCCGGACTACACCGTGGCGCAGCGCCGCTTCCGATTCGCGTTTATTCTGGTGGTGCCCGAAGGCGCGCAGGATGCCGTGATCGCCCCCAACGTGCAGCAGGTGGAGACCTACCGGCAGAAGTTCGTGGCGGCCTATTCCAATTTCTCCAACAATCTGGGCACGGCCGATACCACGTTGAACCGCAGCCTGCGGCTGTCGCTGTTCCCGGCCGCCGGCTTGGTGGCGGGCGGCAGCGCCACCGCCACTATTTCCCTGCAAACGCCGCCCACTTCGGATCTCGCCGTGAAACTGACCGTGCCGTCCGACGGTTTCGCGCAAGTGCCCCCGCTGGTGACGATTGCCGCCGGCGCCACCAGCGCCAGTTTTACCATCTCGGGGAAAAACGCCGGAGTGGAGGATCTCCTGGCCACGCCCGCCGATTCCAGTTACGAGGTTGCCTTCGCCCGCGTGCAGGTGGCCGCGCCGTCGCAACTCACGCTGCTCGCGGTTTCCGGCGATAACCAGGTTTCCACGTCCGCCGGTCCCTTGCCCACGCCCATCGTGGTTCGCCTCACCGATGTCAACGGCCTCGCGTACCCCGGCGCAGGCATCCAGGCAGCCGCCGCGGGAGGCGCCGTGACGCCCGCCATCGCCACTACCGATGCGTCGGGACAGGCCAGTTTCCAGTGGACGCCCGGGGCAGGGAGCGCCAATCAGCTCACCCTTTCGCTGCTAGGGGCGCCCTCCGTCACCCTGACGCTGAAGGCCGGCAGCGCGGTGCCGGTGATTTCGTCCGTGGTGAATGCCGCTTCGTATGCCGCCGGAGTCGCCCCCGGCTCTCTGGCAACACTGTTCGGCGTCAATCTGGGCGGCGCCACTGTATTGCTCAACGGCGCGGCCGTGCAGTCTTCCTACGCCGGCGATACCCAGGTCAATTTCTACGTGCCGGCGCAAACGCCCGTCGGATCGGGTGTGATCGCGGTGACCGCTCCCTCCGGCGTGCAGGTCTCTTCCAAGATCAACCTGGTCGCCGCCCGGCCCGGCATTTTCAGCGGAGCGGTGGTGCACGCCGATAGCGGAGCCAGTGCCCTGACCGTCCCGGTGGGCGCGGGCGACTACATCGCCATCTACTGCACCGGCCTGGGGCCCACGCAAACCGCCTCCAACGGCCTTTCCGTCACCACCGTCACGCCGGCAGTCTACCTGGGCGCCACCGCGGCGACACCCTCTTACAGCGGTCTCGCGCCGGGCTTCCCGGGACTCTATCAGGTGGATGTGCGGATTCCCGCCGGACTCCCTTCCGGTACGCTGCCCGTGGTGATCACCAGCAGCGCCGCCTACAGCAACGCCGTCAACATCGCGGTGCAATGATGCTCTCCTGGCTGTTTTCCGATCCTCTCCCGGTGGGCGCCCTCGCGCCCGAGTTCTCCGTCCCCGACGATGGCGGCCGCACCGTGACGCTCTCCGCGCTGCGCGGCCGAAACGTGGTGCTGGTCTTCTACCCGGGCGAC
>JBEKDV010000482.1:0-5667 GCA_050014175.1 Candidatus Solibacter sp.
CTGGCTTCGTCGGTGACGGGGACTTCCGGCGGATGGCCCACCCGGCTCCCAGCTACCTGGCATTCCTGGAACAGTTGGCGCAATTCGGCTTTGTAAACGGCGTTATCTGGTGATATCGGTAGCGCTGGTGGCGGTACGGGCCTGTTTCCGAGTACGCCGTCGCTCGACCACAACGAGCACTGACGGCCCGCCGGACCATCAGTAAACCCTTGGCGACTACTCGGGGGTGGTCAGCGGCCAAATACCGGTTACAGGCACCTCCGCGAGTCGGCAACCTTGCGTCCATTGAGCGGATCAGCCTTCGGGCCAGCGAGAGTTCGAGGTCATTGACCCCCATGTACCCCGACCATATACTCTGAGGTGAGGTGAAACCCTATGCGCACGAAGCTCGCTGCCGTGTTATTCGTCGTCGCCTGTTCGGCGATGTATGCACAGGTGGCCACAGTCGATGTTCCCTACCAGAAATTTGTCCTGAAGAACGGGCTGACCCTGATCGTACATGAGGACCACAAGGCGCCCATTGTAGCTGTCAACATCTGGTACCACGTCGGATCGAAGAACGAGCGGCCCGGGAAGACCGGGTTTGCCCACCTGTTCGAGCATCTGATGTTCGGCGGGAGCGAACACCACCAGCAACGGTACATCTAGGCCATGGAGCCTATTGGAGCCACCGACCTGAACGGCACCACCAATTCCGATCGAACGAATTACTTTGAAAATGTGCCTACTTCGGCCGTGGACTACACTCTCTGGCTGGAGTCGGACCGCATGGGGCATCTGCTCGGGGCGATCGACCAGAAGACGCTCGATCTCCAGCGCGGCGTGGTTCAGAACGAGAAGCGTCAAGGTGAAAACCAGCCTTACGGCCTCGCTTATGAATTGATCACCAAGGCGACGTATCCGGTTGGCCACCCGTACTCGTGGACCGTGATCGGGTCGATGGACGACTTGAATGCGGCTTCGATGAGCGATGTTCAGGAGTGGTTCAAGACCTATTACGGACCGTCCAACGCAGTTCTTTCCATAGCCGGCGACATTGACGCGGAGACGGCGCGGCAGAAGGTAGAGAAGTACTTCGGCGACATTCCCGCCGGCCCCCCCATTTCCGCGAACCGCGTCTGGATTGCGAAGATGACCGGCGCTCACCGGCAGGTAGCTCAGGATCGCGTTCCGCAAGCGCGGATCTACAAGGTGTGGAATGTTCCGCAGAACGGTTCGCCAGACGCCGATTACCTGGACCTGCTCGCCAGGGTACTCTCGCAGGGCAAGAGCTCCCGGATTTATAAGCGCCTCGTTTACGACGACCAGATCGCGACCGACGTAAGCGCCTTCAACTCCGCCCAGGAGATCGGAGGCCAGTTCCGGATTCAGGCGACTGCCCGCCCGGGCGACGATCTGACCAACGTAGAGAAGGCGATCGACGAGGAGTTGGCGCGTCTGCTGGATGGCGGTCCGACTGCCGCGGAGATGGAGCGCGTGAAGAATCAGAGGCTGTCCGGGTTCTTGCGCGGGATCGAACGGGTGGGAGGATTCGGCGGTAAATCGGATCTGCTGGCCAGCAACCAGATCTACCTGGGCAGCCCCGACGCTTACAAGGCCAGTCTCAAACGCATCGAAGGCGCAACGCCGGAAGATCTTCGGTCGGCCGCAAGACGGTGGCTGTCCGACGGCGTCTATGTCCTCGAAGTCAATCCGTACCCGAAATACGAGACGTCGAAAGCCGGGGCGGATCGCTCAAAGGCGCCCGAATTGGCCGCGTTTCCGGAATTGCGGCTTCCCAAGCTTCAACATTCCACGCTGGCCAACGGGATGAAAGTGGTGCTGGCGGAACGGCATGAAACTCCGCTGGTAAATCTCTGGCTGGTGCTCGATGCGGGTTACGCCGCGGACCAGTCCGCTCTGCCTGGAACAGCCCAGGCAACCGCAGCCCAGCTGACTGGCGGCACCAAGAGCCGCACGGCCCTCGAGATCAGCGACGAGCAGGCAGTGCTGGGCGCCCAGCTAGGCGCCTACTCGAACCTCGACGTGTCGGTTGTCCGGCTCTCCGCTCTCAAGGCCAAGCTGGATCCGTCCCTGGCGCTGTATGCGGACGTGATCCTCAACCCCGCCTTCCCGCAGGAGGACTTCGCGCGGCAACAGAAACTGCAGCTCGCCGCCATTCAGCGCGAGAAGGTCACCGGTGTCGCGATGGGACTCCGCGTGCTGCCGGCGTTGCTCTACGGAAAGGGACACTCGTACGGGAACTCGCTGACCGGGTCCGGGACGGAGGAGTCGGTAGCCAAACTCACCCGCGAGGACCTCATCAAGTTTCACCAGACCTGGTTCCGTCCCAATAACGGCACGCTCGTGGTGGTTGGGGACACCACCATGGCGGAGATCACGCCGAAACTCGAAAAGCTATTCGCCGGCTGGCCGAAACGGGATGTTCCTGCGAAGAATATCAGCCGCGTACAACTTCCGGATAAGCCCGTGGTGTACATCATGGACCGGCCCGGCGCGCTGCAGTCGGACATACTGGTTGGCCAGGTAGCGCCGCCGCGCAACAGTCCGGACGAGATCGCCATCGAAACCATGAACTCGATTTTCGGATCCGACTTTGGCGCGCGCATCAACATGAACCTGCGCGAGGATAAACACTGGTCGTACGGTGCGGTAACCGTCTTGTTCGGCGCGCGCGGGCAGCAGCCCTTCCTGGCATACGCTCCGGTGCAGTCGGATAAGACGAAAGAGTCTCTGGACGAGTTGAACAAGGAGTTCCACGGCATCGTCAAGGACCGCCCGCCCACAGCCGCGGAACTCCAACGCGCGCAGAAAAGCATGACGCTCAAACTCCCCGGGTCGCGCGAAACCATCGACGCAGTGGGGGACTCGATTGCGGAACAGGTGCAGTTCGGGTTGCCGGACGACTACTACGAGACCTTTTCTCGGAAAGTTCGGTCACTGAATGTGTCGGCGGTGACCGATGCCGCGAAGTCGACGATCCGCCCCGACAATCTTGTGTGGGTTGTGGTCGGAGATCGCGCCAAAATCGAGGCGGCGATCCGCCAGCTCGGATTGGGAGAGGTGAAGTTCCTCGATGCCAACGGGAATCCGATATAGGCCGGAGAACGCAGACTGTTCCCGATCTGAGGTGGCGGCAAGCATCAGCAAAAAGCAGGCGTACGCGTCCCACGATGCGGCCCTCGATCTGAAGCGCGACCGTTGGTAGTCCTCACGTTCGCGGCGGTGCATGCGTTGCCGGTGCATCTTCCAAGTGACAAGTTGCAGGCGTTTCCGCGCGAAACGCAAGGGAACAGCTGCCCAGAACCAGCACTGGATCGTCACTTTGATCTGCCCTGAGAATTTCTGTTGGGCAGAATTCCACTCACTTGCCAGTGTTACGCCCTTTGCTGACATGTGGCAGGTCAACCGATAGATCCACCCTGACGCAGTAGTGTAGATCGAGGGTCGGCCAACTCCCAGATCGTCGCCTACACGGAAGGCGAGTTGCGCTCGAACCCGGCGGGGCACGAGAGCGTTATTTCGCATTATCGGTAGCTCCACGGCTGGTCTCGGTTCCAGCCCGCGCACATCCGCGGTTTGCGCGTTTTACGGCCAAGTGGACCTGTTCGCTCGCAGTGCGTAACCTCCAAGCATGAGCTCAGTTAAGGCGATGTGGGTTCCGGCAACGGCCGAGAATGATCCGGGGCACACGATCAGAGAGAGCTCTCGATTCGCGAGGACTGGTAAGACGATCGGCTGCGAGGGCGAGCCATGGCGACGACCGCACATTGTGGGGCAAGCTCTTCGCCCAGGAGAAGAACCTCACCACATCAGCTATCGCGCGGATGAACCTATTTCTGCATGGCGCCTCCGATTTCCTGGTCGTCCGGGGTGACACGCTTCGCCAGCCGGCATTCTTCTCCGGTGACAATCTCGCCACTTTCGATTGCGTCATCGCCAATCCGCCCTTCTCGCTCGAAAAGTGGGATGATGAGGTTTGGGCCAGCGATCCGTACGGCCGGAACTTCGCCGGCATTCCGCCGGCCAAGAACGGCGACTACGCCTGGGTGCAGCACATGATCAAGTCGATGGCGCCTAGCGAGCATTTTCATTGTTCCCGGACCTCTCGCGCTCGGTTCGCAGTTCCGGCAGCCGGGATAGACGGACTATGACGGTCGCAGCACTCACGCCGGGCGCCACATCGTTGGTTCTAGCGGGAAGTCTTCTGGTCTCACTCGCGAGTGGATTCCAGATTACACAGACGCCTGCGCCAAACCCCCCGGCCACCCAGCCGTCATTTCACGTGTCCGTCAATCTGGTCCAGGTGGACGCCGTTGTCACCGATTCCAAGGGCAACCACGTTACCGATCTCCGCCCCGACGATTTCGAACTCACGAATGACGGCAAGCCGCGGAAGATCACCTATTTCTCCTGGATCGACTTGAAAACGCCGCACGCCTCTCGTGCAACGGCTCCAGGACCGGGGCGCAGCCTGCAAAAAGACGATGTCCGCCGCTCAATCGTATTAATGATCGACGACTCGGGGCCGTGGGCGGAGCACGACGTCTTGCCGGTGATGGCGGCAGCCCGGAGATTCGTGGCCGACCAGATCTTGCCGGGCGATCTGGTCAGCGTGACGGCGAGCCGGGGCGGGATGGGATTCTATCAGCGATTCACCAGCGACAAGCAGCAACTGTATGCCGCCATCGATCGCCTCGCCCACAGGCCAGGGTTTGGCCTCTGGACGGTCGAGACACCGACAATGAAAAGGTTGGATGCGGACGGCATCGCCGTCCCGACCAAACTCGGCCCCGGAGAGCCTCCGTACAACCTCAGAGGCGGCGATCCTCCCAACCCGATTGGATGTTTAAGATGGGCGATTCAGGGCCTTCAGAACATTCCCGGGCGGAAAGCCGTGGTGCTCTTTTCGCATTCGTTCGCGGCGCCCCAAAGCCTCGTGGATCTGGCGAATCGGGCGGGGGTCGTAGTCTACGTGATCGATCCGCACGGCGTCGATCCTGGCGGCAAGATCATTTCAAGTGATGCGCCCTATCGGAAGCTCGCCAAGGAAACCGGTGGCCTATTCATCCTGAGTTCACCGGGCGCCAACATCAATGTCGATCTTGGAAAAGTACTGGAGGATCTGAGCGGCTATTACCTGATTGGATATCAGGCGGAGCGAGACGATTCGGAATCGTTGGAAGGCCGCCCGGCCCGTCACAATATCCAGTTGAAAGTGCGCCGAAGGGGCTTGACCGTGCGGGCGCGGCACGGCTTCATGGGGGCTCCGGAGGCGGCCGCGGCCGGTCCCGTCCCACACACCACCGATGAGTACCTCAAGGAGGCGCTGTTTTCCCCGTTTAACGCCGGGAACATCAGATTGCGCATCGATGCTACATATGCGGCATCGGTCCCCGCACCGCGAACAGAGTTGCGCCATCCAATCTTGCACGCCATGCTTGCCGCCGATGGAAAGGACCTGCGGTTCACAGAGACGAATGACGGCAGGAAGCACTTGGTTTACAGCGTACTCATCGCTTTATTCAACCAGGATGGCACGCCAGATCTCAGCCGCGGATGGACGTTCGCGCTCGATCTGACGCCGGTGCAGGCTGGGCAAATAGCGGAATCCGGCCTGCGTAGCGTCATGGATGTGGACCTCGACCGGGCCGGACAGTATCAGGT
>JBEKDV010000483.1:0-5640 GCA_050014175.1 Candidatus Solibacter sp.
AGAAATCTTGCTCATTACAAATATTCTATTGCCTCGCCGCCCCGCCGAATACATTTCCCCTCGATTTTGTTTTGTACCGACACCAACCAGGGGCTCTGGATCCGGAATTTTGCAAGTCCCTACTTCAGCCTGCCAATCCACTTCGAAGCTCGGACGCTACTATTAAGCGCCCCGCGTTATCATTGAATATCAACGTGCCCGGAGTCTACGTCTCATACCCTTTCTGCGCGCAGAAGTGTACCTACTGCAATTTCGCGAGCGGCGTCTTCCCGCGCGATCTCGAAGCGCGCTACCGCGAGGCGCTGGCGCGCGAGATCCGCGCCCACGCCTGGGAGTGGATTCCCAACACGGTCTACCTCGGAGGCGGCACCCCCGGCAATCTCCCTCCCGATGCCCTGCGCGCGCTGCTCGACCCTATCCCCGGACGTCCCTGGGCGGAAGCCACCATCGAAGCGGCTCCCGGCAACATCACGCCCGATGCGGCCCGCGCCTGGGCCGCTGCCGGCATCGGCCGCGTCTCCCTCGGCGTGCACTCGTTCGTCGAAAAGGAACTTCGCCGCACCGGGCGCACCCACACGGCGCAGGTCGTCTCCGCCGAGATTGCCGTGCTCCGCGCCGCCGGCATCCACAACATCAACATCGATCTCATCGCCGGGCTCTCCGGCCAGACCGAAGCCTCCTGGCGCCAATCCCTCGACTGGGTGGAGCGCCTGGCCCCCGAACACGTCTCCGTCTATATGCTCGAAGTGGATGAGGATAGCCGCCTCGGCAAGGAAATGCTGCTCGGCGGCGTGCGCTACGGCGCCGGCGACACGCCCTCCGGCGACGCCACCGCCGATTTCTACGAATTCGCCGTCGAACGCCTGGCCGCGCTGGGAATCGCGCGCTACGAAATCTCCAATTTCGCCCGGCCCGGCTTCGAATCGCGGCACAATCTCAAGTATTGGAAGCTCGAGCCGTACATCGGCTTCGGCGCCGACGCTCATTCCTTCGACGGCCACACCCGCTACCAGAACCCCGAGGCGATCGAGGACTATTTGTCCGGCGCCGGCCAGGTCGATCCCGTGCCCCACCATCCCGACGAGCGCTTTTTCATCGGCCTCCGCCTCTCCGCCGGCATACGCCCCGACCCCGAGGAGTGGCGCCGCTTCGACGCGCCCATCCGGCGCTTCCTCGATGCCGGCCTGCTCGCTACCGATGGCGACACGCTCCGCCTCACCAAGCGCGGCGTACTTTTATCCAACGAAGTTTTCCAGGAGTTTCTCACCGTATGATCGACCTGCGCAGCGATACCGTCACCAAGCCCACGCCCGCCATGCGGCGCGCCATGTTCGAAGCCGAAGTCGGCGACGACGTCTATCGCGAAGATCCCACCGTCAACCGGCTCGAAGAGCGGGCCGCCGAAATCGCCGGCAAAGCAGCGGCGTTGTTCGTCCCCACCGGCACCATGGGAAATACCATCGCCATCAAGGTGCTCACCGAGCACGGGCAGGAAGTCATCTGCGATTCCCGCGCCCACGTGCTCGATTACGAGCTGGCCATGGTGGCCTGGTTCAGCGGCTGCGTGGTCCGCGCCATCCCTACCGAACGCGGATTGCTCTCCGCCGAAGAGGTGGTCCGCAACATCCGGCCGCCCAGCCCCAACAGCGCCTCCACCGGGGCGGTGGAGATCGAACAGACTCACAATATGGGGGGCGGAACGGTGTACCCCCTGCGCACAGTGTGCGAGATTTGCGACGCCGCGCACCAGCGTGGAGTGCGCGTCCACATGGATGGAGCCCGTATCTTCAACGCCTCGGCCGCTCTGGGCATTCCCGTGCATGAAATTGCCTCTCACGCCGATACCGTCATGTTCTGCCTGTCCAAAGCGTTGGGTGCGCCCGCCGGTTCCATGCTGGCCGGGCCGGCCGATCTGATGGCCAAAGGGCGCCTCTACCGCAAGCGCCTGGGCGGCGGCATGCGGCAGGCCGGCATCCTCGCCGCCGCCGGCCTCATCGCCCTCGAAGACAGCCCCGCCAAACTCCCTGCCGATCATGCCAACGCGCGTTTCCTGGCCGAGGGACTGGCGCGCATTCCCGGTATCCAGGTGGACCCCGCCGCGGTGGACACCAACATCGTCGTCTTCGATATTTCGGCCACCGGCTTCGCGCCCGCCGATGTCAGCGCGCACCTGCGCGAGCGCGGAGTGCTCATCAACGCCATCAACCAGCGTTGTATGCGCGCCGTTACGCATTACGATGTCGACCGGGCGCAGTGCGCCCAGGCGGTGGACGCGGTCGCCGAAAGCATGGCCGCCACCATGGCCGCCGCTAAAACGTCATAATGGAATTATCACTCGCATGCTGAGATTCTCCATCCTGCTGTTGGCAGGCACTGCCTTCGCGCAACAATACACCATTTCCACCGCCGCCGGCGGCGCGCCTCCCGCCACCCCGGTCGCGGCCTTGAGTACTTCTATCGGTCAGCCGCGCAAGCTCCTGCTCTCCGGCTCCAATGTCTATTTCAGCAGCGGAAACTCGGTCTTCAAGATCGATGCCTCCGGCACGCTTACGCTGATCGCGGGCAATTCCCGCCCCGGTTTCTCCGGCGACGGCGGCCCCGCCGTCAACGCCCAGCTCAATGCCCCGCAAGGCCTGGCTCTCGATGCCGCCGGCAACCTCTACATCGCCGACTCGCTCAACAACCGTGTCCGCATGGTCAATACCGGCGGCATCATCACCACCTTCGCCGGCAACGGCGGGGTCAACCCTCCCGGCTTCTGGGGCGATAACGGGCCCGCCACCCAAGCCAACCTGCACCTGCCCACCGGCCTCGCCGTGGATTCCTCGGGCAACGTCTATATCGCCGTTTCCAGCGACAACACCATCCGTATCGTCACCACCGATGGACTCATCAACATCTTCGCCGGCTCGGGCTATGCCGGCTACTACGGCGATTACGACGCCGGTACCGTTACGGCCGGCGTCTGCACCGGCTGCGTCGTCGGCACCGCTTCTCTCGCCGGCCTCACCAATCCCCAGGATGTGGCCCTCGGCCCCAGTAACAGCATCCTCATCGCCGATACCGGCAACTCCGCCATTCGCTCCGTGAGTTCGGCCGGCATCATCACCACCCTCTCCGGCGTCGTCGGCAGCTATGGCCTTTCCGGCGATGGCGTCGCCAACACCCTCACCATGCTCGCCCCCTTCAGCGTGGCGGCCGATTCTTCGGGCAACCTGTACGTGGCCGAATTCGGCACCAACCGCATCCGCAAAATCGATACCAGCGGCAACATCACCACGGCCATCGGCGATGGCAACCAGGGTTTCGCCGGCGATGGCGGCCCGCCCGCCAAGGTGGAGATGACCCTGCCTACCGGCGTGGCCGTGGATTCCTCCGGCAACCTCTATTTCGCCGATTCGCTCAACAACCGCATCCGCAAGCTCTCCGGCAGCACCGTCAACACCATCGCCGGCAACGGCGTGCTCAGCCACTCCGGCGACGGCGGCGCGCCTACCGCCGCCCAGCTCAATGCGCCGCAGGGCGTCGCCGTGGATACCGCCGGCAACCTCTATATCGCCGACACCTCCAACAACGTCGTGCGGCGCGTCTCTGGCGGCGTGATCTCCAACTTCGCCGGCACGGGCACCGCCGGCTCCTCCGGCGATGGCGGCGCGGCCTCCGGCGCCCAGCTCAACGGCCCGCAAGGGCTGGCCGTGGATACCGCCGGCAATCTCTATATCGCCGATACGCAAAACAGCCGCGTGCGCAAGGTGGCCAACGGCACCATTTCGACGGTCGCCGGCGGCAGCACCGCCGGTTTCGGCGGGGATGGCGGCGCCGCTACCAGCGCCCAGCTCAACGCGCCCATGGGCGTGGCCGTGGATGCCGCCGGCAATCTGTATATCGCCGAATTCAGCAATAACCGCGTGCGCAAGGTCTCTTCCAACGGCATCATCAGTACCCTCGCCGGCAACGGCATTACGGGTTTCTCCGGCGATGGCGGCCTCGCTACCGGTGCCCAGCTCAATGGCCCGCGAGGTGTGGCCGTCGACAGCTTGGGCAACGTCTACATCGCCGACACCAACAACAATTGCGTGCGCCAGGTCGCGCCCAGCGGCGTCATCGCCACCGTGGCCGGCAACGGCCTCGCCGGAGTCTCCGGCGATGGCGGGCTCGCCGTCAACGCCCAGGTCGGCAATCCCATAGCCCTCGCCGTGGATAGCGTGGGCAACGTCTACATCGCCGACGGCAGCGCCCGCGTGCGCAAGCTCTTCCTTTCCGGCCTCATCGCCACCATCGCCGGCGCCGGCACGCGCGGATACACGGGCGATGGCGGCAGCGCCCCTAATGCCACGCTCAACGGTCCTTCCGCCCTGGCAGTCAATGCCACCGGTAGTGTCTGGGTGGCCGATACGCTCAATAACGCCGTGCGCCTCCTGCAGTTCACCGGCGGCGGCACCACGGTAAGCGCGGTGACCAGTGGCGCCAGCCTTCTGAACGGTCCCGTGGCCCCCGGCGAAGTGATCGTCATCTGGGGCAGCGGACTCGGTCCCTCCCAGCTCGCTCAGTATCAACTCGATTCCAATGGCATGGTGCCCACCAGCGTCGGCGGCACCAGCGTCTACGTCAATGGCATCGCGGCGCCCGTTTTGTACGCTTCGGCGAACCAGGTGGCGGCGGTAGTGCCTTTCGGCATCCCCGGATCGCTCTCCCAGTTGTTCGTGCAGTATCAGAACGTGACCTCGGCCCCCTTCAACCTCTCCGTGGCCAGCCAGATTCCGGCCATCTTCACGCTCAACGGTTCGGGCGCCGGACAGGCCGCCGCGGTGAATAATAAGGACGGTTCCATCAACGGCGCCTCGCACCCCGCCAAGGTGGGCGATTACATCCAGCTCTATATCACCGGCGCGGGCCAGACCAGCCCGTCGGGCGCCGATGGGACGATCAACGATCCGTCGTCGCTGCCGGTTCCGGTGGGCGCGGTCAACGTGACCATCGGCGGTCTGCCCGCCAATGTGAACTTCGCCGGCGGCGCCCCCGGATCGGTAGCGGGCGTGTTCCAGGTGAACGCGCAGATTCCTTCGGGTATCGCGGCGGGGAGCGCCGTCCCGGTGGTGGTGCAGGTCGGCACCTCGAACTCCCAGCCCGGCGTCACCATCGCCGTCACCCCGTAGCGTAGCCCTCCTGGGCTGCCATGCCCCCATTCCCGGGGGCATTCGTTGGAGGGGAACGGGACACCATCGGCCAGCGCCTCCACGTTATAATCGGTGGGTAATCCCCTCTGTGGAAAAGGAGTCTGTCTTGCGAAAGAAAGTCACGGTTGTGGGCGCCGGTAACGTCGGCGCCAATTGCGCGGTGCGTATTGCCGACAAGGAACTCGCCGATGTCGTCCTCGTGGACGTCGTAGAGGGTGTTCCCCAGGGCAAGGGGCTAGATCTGCTCCAATCCGGTCCGGTTCAGGGCTACGATGTCAATATCACGGGCGCCAACGGCTATGAGCTGACGGCGAATTCCGATATTGCCATCATCACTGCCGGGTTCCCCCGCAAGCCCGGCATGAGCCGCGACGATTTGCTGCTGGCCAACTTCGAGGTCGTGAAGACCGCCACCGGGCAGGTGGCCAAGCATTCGCCCGACTGCATCATCATCGTCGTCACC
>JBEKDV010000484.1:0-5633 GCA_050014175.1 Candidatus Solibacter sp.
CCTCGCAACAGTGACAGAATAACGCCTGCCCAAGCGGCGCCCACCACTCTGAAAAGTCAGCCCGCTCGCCTGCCTGCTGCTTGCTCGATCAGCGCCATATAAGAGGACGGGAACGCTACCGATATTAACGATTAACGCCCTCTACAAAGCGGATTGCCGCGACCGGAGGCCGTTCCGGCGACACTTTCTGAGTGGGCGAAGATTACCGGCCAATGCTCCTTGGGGGGCGTCCGTTAGACAAAGCACTCAGCGTCCGATGAATAGGCTCGCATTCTTCTTTTCATTCGAGCTGTCTTACCAGAGAGTGCCGCCGCAGCGTCGTCTGGGCGGGGTTCCCGAGGTTGGCGATCAGTTGCCACCAAAACCTCTTGCAGTCCCCGCTTTCATTGTGCAGAATGGTGGTGCGTTGTCTTGAGTGACTCGCCGCGCCGCCGCAATGGATCGGGCAGATATTGGCCGGTAATGGCGACCATACGCCCATCGGTCGTGAAGCTAAACACTGTTGCGTTACCGGGGATGGGTCCGGTTCGATCTCTCCAGCTTGCAGCAGGCTCGACGCTGCCTACAACTTCGGGGAGTGCGGCGGGAGGAACGCTTCGGAGCCACGGGCAACGGCCTGATGGACAAAGCAGGCGCATCATGTCATTCGGACGAGGATGGCCGCGGCGAGTCTGGGACCGAGGGCGCGGATGTCAGCCTCGTCGTGCAATCGCACGGTGGTCGGGCCCTCAAACGGGCCATGATCGATGACAGCCAACAGGCGGTTTGGCGTCAGGCCGATGCGTTCCAGGTAGCGCAACATCTCCGGATCACGATCGGAAACGCTGCTCACAATGACCGAACTGCCCGGCGGCACGGCTGCCAACGCCATCGTTTTGCGCTCGGGCAGCGTGCCGTCTTTCCCGGGGATTACGTCTCCGTGCGGGTCGAATTCCGGGTTTCCCAGTTTTTGAGCAATGCGCTCTTCGAGCTTTTCAGAAATGAAGTGCTCCAGCCTTTCAGCCTCTGGGTGTACTTCGTCCCAGGAATAGCCAAGGATCTGGCAAAGGAAGAGCTCCACCAGACGGTGCCGGCGAATGATATGAAGTGCCCGTCTTCGGCCTTCGTTGGTCAAGCGGGCGCCGCGGTGCTTCTGATATGTTATACAGGGCCGTTTCGTAGTGGACAATTTCTGGAGCATGCCGGTTACGGACGGTGCCGAAACGCCCAGGCGCTGGGCAATCGCATTGCTGGTAGCTGCTTCTCCCGCAGGACCGCTCAATTCGAAGATCGCCTTCAGGTAGTCATCCACGGATTCAGATACGGAGTTCGGCACAGCTAAATTATGCCGAAGCCGCTCGGCAAAATCAAGGACAACGTTTGACCCGACCTCCCCAGATAGTGTAGCATTGAATTTAGGTTCGACTAAATATAGACATGAAGCACACAATATCGGCCGTAAGGCTTGCGGGAATCCTCTGCATGGCGCTCGCTACTCCCGTGGGCACCGTCCAATTGTGGGCCCAAGGGGAGACAACCAGCGCCATCACGGGGCAGGTGTCGGACACGAGCGGTGGAGCAGTGGCTAGGGCCACGGTGACCATCACGCACCGGGGAACCGGGCTCAAACGTCAAGTCCAGACGGACGAATCGGGGCGTTTCGCATTTCCACAGTTGCATCCTGGCCCCTACTCGATGCGCGTCCAGGCATCTCGTTTTGATGAGCAAGTGAACGAATCAGTCTCCGCCGGTTTGGGCGAGACCCGCACGGTGAATTTCACGCTGAGGGTCGCCGCCGCGAAGCAGGACATCACCGTCGGTAGCGAGGCGCCGCTGATCAACGTGGAAGGCGCGAATACCACAACTACCATCACCGGGCGTGCCATCCAGGACTTGCCGAACCCGGGCGGTGATCTCACCTACCCTGCGCAGTTTGCGCCCGGCGCGCTGATCAACACGGCCGGATCCTCGAATGATTTCGTTGGTGGCCAGAACGGGTACGGCAACGTGCAGTTCAATGGATTACCCGCGCTCTCCAATGCGTATATTGTGGACGGCCTGGAGACGAACGATCCGCTGACGAATCTCAACAGCGGGCTATCGACAAACCTCGTTCTGGGCCTTAACTCGATCGAGGAAGTGACGGTCAACACCACCTCCTATGCAGTCGATCAGGGCCGCTACGGGGCCTCGCAGATCAATTACGTTACGAAGAGCGGGACGAACACGCTCCACGGCAACCTTTATGAACTCTGGAACGGATCACGACTGAATGAGGCGAACTTCTTCACGAACGCAACACCCGGCGGTCATAAGCCGCGTTCGAACGTGAACCACTTCGGAGGTAGTCTCGGCGGCCCGATCGTCCATGACAAGCTGTTCTTCTTCGGCGACTTCGAGCAGATGCGGATCGCCCTGCCCATCGTCAACAGGGTGACGCTCCCTTCGACGGCGTTTCAAAGCTACGTGTTGCAGCAATTGCCCAGAGGGGGAGCCGACACGGTTTCCGGATCGAGTTACCCCGCCGCCCCGGACTTGGTGCCGTTCTACCGGAAGATGTTCTCGCTGTATCCGAATACGGCCGGAACTTCGCTGCCCGTGCTCGGGTGCCCGTTGAACAGCGATGGCAGCCTCTCGGCAGGTGCCCCGCCGAATGGAAACGGTTGTGCGAACCGGCGGACAACCTCGCAGTCGAGTGCCGATCACGAACAAGTCATCACTGCCCGGATCGATCACAACATCGATGTGGATAACATGGTCTGGTACCGCGTCCAGTCTGACACGGGACTCCAGGCGGCGTATACGGACCCGATCAATCCTCTGTTCAATGCGATCTCGTCGCAGCCCTTGTATTCGTTCGCGGCCGGATACACACACATCTTCAGCCAGAACCTGGTGAACTACTTCAACCCGGCGTTCTCCTGGTACGAGAGCCTGTTTGGGCCGGTGGATGCGAACAAGACCCTTGCGGCCTTTCCCATCGTTTTTCAGGGCGTGGGATCGAACGCGCCGTTCACGACAATGGGAGGCCTGGACTACAACTGGGTGCAGGGGCGCCGCGCCACGCGGTTTCAGGTCAACGATAACCTCGCATGGACCGCGGGGCGCCATCAATTCAAGTTCGGCGTCAGTTCGCGCCGTCTCCGGATTAACGATTACGACTTCAGCACGTACGACACACCCCTCGTTACCTACACGACGTTGGCGCAATTCATCTACGGTGTGGCGTCCACCGCAACCAAGGCGTTCCCGATCGCCGCGTCCCAGCCATTCAACTACCTGAACGTGGATTTGTTCGCCCAAGACACCCTGAAAGTCTCCTCGAAGGTGACCTGGACATTGGGCGTGCGGACAGCCACGAACACCAATCCGATGAGCCCGCACAACCTGATCGCGAGCCTACCCGGCTCCTTTGATGGGTCGACCCACAATCCAGATCAGCCCCTCAACCAGGCGATCGTCACCGGCCGGGACAAGCTGTTTGCTTCGACTCCCCTGATCCTGTGGCAGCCCCGTACTGCGATTTCATGGCAGTTCGCGCCGAATACGGTACTGCGCACCGGATTCGGCGTGTTCAGCGATCTGCTGCCCGGCAGCATCGTGGATTCGATTGCCGCCAATCCGCCCTACATCAACACCTACCAAGGGGGATTGCTCGGACAGGCGGGCGGACTGGCGATTGCACCCGGCGTGCCGAACAGCGCCGTCGATGCGACGGTCGCGGCCAATCAGGCGTTCCTGAACGGCTTTCAGCGTGGGGTTCCCTCTTGCGCTGCCGCATCGGCAGACCCGAAGACGTGTCTTCCGCCGGTCGCTCTCACCGCCATTCCCGACGGTCAACTGCGCGCGCCCTATTTCCTGCAATGGAGTCTTGCCGTCGAGCGGCAACTCGGCAACACCGGCAGTCTGCGCGCTCAGTACGTCGGCACACGCGCGGTGAACCAGCCTTATTCAACCCAGGTCAACGGATACCAGACGGTTTGCGCCGGCTGCTTCCATCCATTCCCGTACGACGCGCCTACCGACCCGCGCTTCGCCTCAGTGACACAGTTCGCTACCGGCGCCAACAGTCACTACAACGGACTTCAGTTGACGGCGGAGAAGCGCATCGGCCACGGATTGCAGGTGCGGGCGAACTATACGTGGAGCCATTGTCTGGACACGGTGTCAAACGGCGGATTCCTGTCCTTTTCGGCACTGGGGATCATTTCCCCATTGCCCGGCATGTTGGGCCGCCAGTACGGTAACTGCGACTACGACATCCGGCACAATGTCAATGCGAACTATGTGTACGAGCTACCGGTGCGCGCACGCAACGCGGTACTGGCTAAGGTTGTCAACGGTTGGCAATTGTCCGGTACGTTCTTCTATCACAGCGGTGTGCCTTTCACGGTTCAGAGCGCGCCGTATTCGGCAAACGGAAACGGCATCGTACAGGGCGGCGGTCCGCAGTTCGCGAGTGTCCGCGAAGGCGTGCCACTCTACCGACACGATCCGATTCCAGGAGTGACGCAACCTGGCGCCATTCAGTGGCTCAATCCGGATGCGTTTGTTTCGACTGTCGATCCGAGCACGGGGGCGTGCGCCGGCGGGGACTCGCCCGAGACGTGTCAGTTCGGCAATCTGGGCCGAAACTCGCTTCGCGGTCCAGGTTTCTTCTGGGCCGATCTCTATGTTACGAAGCAATTCCGGTTGAGCGAGCGATTGGCCCTACGGGTCGACGGACAGTTTTTCAACGTCTTGAATCACCCGAATTTTGGGCTGCCGACCGCCATCGCCGGCGTACCCGGGAAGCCGGAAACGCAAGTCGGTTTCGGTGCTCTCACCTACACGACGTCCCCGCCCACCGGGTTGCTCGGCGTCGGTCTTGGCGGCGACAATTCGCCCCGCATGATCGCCATCCAAATGCGGCTCGAGTTCTGAACGGAGAAGACAGCAATGTTCCAAAGATGGATCCTGTTCACGTTGGCGACTGCGGCGCTATGCGCGCAGAATGAAAGTCGCCCCGTGATCCAGAAGACGCCAGCCCGGCGGACGTCCGCGTCTTCCGGCCAGGAGATGTACCGAGCATACTGCGCCTCATGTCACGGCGCCGGTGGCAAAGGCGATGGGCCGGCGAGTGCGGCCTTGAAGTCCAGACCCTTGGACCTGACCGAGCTCGCGAAGCAGAATGCCGGAAAATTCCCCGAGCTACGCGTATTTGGAGCGATCAACGGGGATCTCCGTGTCACCGCGCACGGGTCCAGGGATATGCCGACGTGGGGCGTTGTTTTTCGACATATGGACGGCACCGACATCGCTGCCGACAAGCTCCGAATTCGGAACCTGACGAAGTATATCGAGTCCCTTCAGGTCAAGTAACGCCGGCTTTTGTTCTGTAGCACGCTTCCACTCGCTCTAGATGGCCTTCTGGAGAATAGGCCCCCCCTGGTAGCCCAGGGTTTACCGACGTTGCCGGAGCGCAACTGAGTGCTCCGGTCGGATCACGCGCTACTCGGAGACTGCCCGGTGGGCGGGCTTGCCATCGGAATAGCTACCGATATTTGCCGTTAACGCTTCTTGCTTCCGGTCGGTTTCGGGCAGAACCCATTTTCCGAGTGACCGACCATCCGACCGGAGTCCTGGTCGACACTTCCCACAACGCCGTTTGTGGA
>JBEKDV010000485.1:0-5581 GCA_050014175.1 Candidatus Solibacter sp.
GCGTGCGGTTGGCATATCTGCGTAGATTAAGTAACAGGTTCGGGGCGGAAACCCGCGCCCCGAACCCGTCCGGGGCCTGCCAAGATCTCCGGACAGTTTATTTTGCAAGTTCCTAGAAAGCGACTGCCCCACCTTGCCTGGTCCACTATTTTTCATCGAGTTTCGCGGGCCACAGGCCCATCCCAACAGGCCAGCAGGTCTGGCCTACGCTCGCTCAATACATTGCCAGAGCCTCCAGATTGCGCAACGAATCGCCGATTCCAGCCAGGCCGTAGTCCCCGATGTGCGAATCCGCGATCGCCGTCAGCATGCGCTTGTGAGTTCGGATGAACAGGGAAGTGATCTCCTTGTCGCGCCATCCGCGGTCTGTCTCTTCCTGCAGGATTTCCAAAGCGCGGACGCTCGCATAGGCGTGTTTGTAGGGCCGCGGATTGGTCAGCGCGTCGTAGATATCGACCGTTTGCAGCACGCGCGCCAGCAAGGGGATTTCGGTTCCGCGAAGGCCGTCGGGATACCCGCTTCCGTCCCATCGTTCATGGTGATGGCGGATCAGCGGCAGCACTCCGCCCAGCGATTTCAGCGGACGGCAGATCTCTTCGCCAAGCACCGGATGGGCGCGCATGGTTTCCCACTCCGGCCCGGTCAGTTGGCCGGGCTTGAAGAGGATGGAATCGGGGATGCCCATTTTGCCGATGTCGTGCAGGTAGCCTCCCACATAAAGCGATAGAAGGCTGGCACTGTCCAGCCGCATCGCCACCCCCAGTGCCACGCCCGAAGACGCCAGACGCTCGCAATGTCCCGCCGTGTGACGGTCCCTCTGTTCCACCAGCCGGGCAAGCGAGTACAGGACACCAACGGTTTCGCCGAATGCCAGGGCGCTCATCAGGGAACCGTCGGCCCGTGGAATGTCCGGCAAGTCCGGATCGATGGCAGGATCCGAGACCGCGCCGGGTTCGTAAACCGCGTGCGCCCCTGGCTTCGACCCCTGCTTGTCTCCGTGTCGGTTCATTGTACTAGCCTCTATATCGGCGGAGTTTCTGGAAACATCACGGTCTAGGGCAAAAATCCGATTACATTAGCGTCTGACCACCGTGAGTGCCCGCCACGCCGAGTTGCCGGCCGCATCGTAAGCCCGCACCGTAATGGTATTGGTCCCAACCAGCAGAGGAACGCTGGCCGACCAGGACGTCGTTCCCGCCGCTACGCCCGCATCACCCGTGGAGTTGGTCCATTTGACGGCCGCCACCGCGACGTTGTCGCTCGCCGTCCCGCTGATCGCGATGGTCGAGGAGGATGTCGAGGTGATGGTGATTCCCGGCGACAGGATTTGGAGCGTTGGCGGCGTGGTGTCGCCCGGTGCCGGTGCCGGTGTCGGCGTGGGCGTCGGTGTCGGAGCTGGAGTCGGAGCTGGAGTCGGAGCTGGAGTCGGCGTTGGCGTTGGCGTTGGCGTTGGCGTCGGCGACATGTTGCTTCCGTAGAGCGCGCGTATCCCCGCAATATCGTCGTCGGTCAGCCCCGTCGACAGTTTGTAGTAGGGATACATCACCGCGCCGGGGAGGTCGGAGTGCCCCATCCCCAGCGCATGCCCGGCCTCATGCAGCGCCACCGAGTAGAGGTCCACGCCGGAGCCGATTTGCCACGCCTCATCGGCATCGAAATGCATATCGCCGGCGATGGGCTCGGAGTTCGGCGGAGCGGGATAAAAGGTATGCGCCAGTACCCCGCCCGGGCCGTCGAAGGGGTAGGCGTCGCCGTGCGCCCCGCTGGCGAACAGGATGTCGATCGTCCGGTCGGCCCCCTGCGCCTGGCCCGGCGACAGCGTGACATTGACGTACTTTGTCCACTCCTGCAGCGCCCGTTCGATTTCCGACTCGGCCGCGGCCGAATCCACTTTGCTCGTCACCGAGCGGAAGAAATATTGCAGCGCGACGGTCCCGCTGGCATCCTTCGGCCAGCCGTTGCTGGCCAGCACGTACTCCGCCACCGGGCCGGCCTCGGTGACTGCTCCGGTGCAGCCCGCCACCGGAATCCCCGCCGCCAGTTCGGCCGAAGCCGGCATGATGTACGAGACATCGTCGCACTCCGCCAGCGCGACGAGGCCGCTGTACGGGCCCGAAAGCACCAACTGGGCGGGCAGCAACGACGGGTTTTCCAGCACGTCGAAGCCGATCGCGCCCACCTCTGCGCGCGCCGTCCCCATATCCACATCCGCATAGAAAACCACCAGCAGCGGTCCCGACACCTGATTCGCCAGCAGGGGGCTGATCTTGGAGGACGCCACCAGTGGCGAGGCCGAAAGCACCCCCAACCCTTCGACGTCGGGCGCCTCCGCGGAAGCTACCATCAGCGCCGCATCCGGCACGTATTGCAGTACGCGCATGCCGCGCCGCTCCAGTTCACTGCGTACCTGGGGACCGGGCTCGCTGGGGAAGCGCAGCAGGAAGTGCGTGGCGCGCCCGCGCCGCGGCAACGTCCTGGAGGCGCGCGCGCCCGCCGCTCCCGCTTTCAGGTGGATCGCCGGCTGCGCCCAGGCGCACGAAATCAGCAAAAACATCGCCGCCGGAACCCTGTTTGAGAATTTCATGTATGAAGCTCTGATTTGCTTTTCGGCCCGTCCGGTGGCTGTCCCGGGCCGGAACGGCAAAATGTTGGCGGTAGGTGAGAATTTTATGCCGCGCCCCACACTTACTGAGCAAAGTTTAAGGATGAAGTACTACTGGTGCGTCTTTCCGCTCGCCGTCTGGGTCCCCCTGGCGTGGGGAGCCGATTCCGGGCGTGTGCTTTATCATATCGAGACCGTGGCCGGCAGTTCCCTCATCGGCGACGGCGGACCGGCAACTGCTGCCCAGTTCTCCGACATCCAGGGAATCGCCGTCGATCGCCTGGGCAATCTCTACATCGCCGATACCGGCAATCACCGCGTGCGCAAAGTGTCCGGGGGAATGGTCGCCACCGTGGCCGGCACCGGCGTCGCCGGATTCAGCGGCGATGGCGGGAGCGCCCTCAACGCGCAGCTCAATTACCCCTACGGGCTGGCCCTCGATTCCAACGGGAACCTCTACGTGGCCGATCTCGGCAACCAACGCGTGCGCCGCATCGGCGCCGACGGCGTCATCACCACCGTTGCCGGCACCGGCCGGAAGGCCTCGTCGCCCGACGGCCCCGCGCCCACCGATACCTCCCTGCTCTCCCCGCGCAACGTCGCCGTGGATACCGCGGGCAACCTCTACATCGCCGAGTTCGAAGGCCACCGCGTGCGCAAATTGACTCCCGACGGGAAGATCTCGACCGTCGCCGGCACCGGTGTCGCCGGCTGGAGCGGCGACGGCTACCGCGCCACCGCGGCGCAGATCGACTATCCGGCGGGCCTGGCCTTCGACCGCGCGGGGGCGCTCTATCTCGCCGACTCAGGCAACAATGCGGTGCGCAAACTGTATGCCGACGGCACCATCGGCACGGTACTCGGCCGCAACCCCAGCACTGCCCTGTTCACCCCCTTGGCGGTGGCCATGGACCCGGCCGGAACCCTCTACGTGGGGGATTCCACCTTCGTGGTACGGGCCTACACTACCGCCGGCAGGTGGATCGGCTATGCCGGGACCGGAGTTCCCAGTTTCTCCGGCGACGGCGGGAAAGCCGCCAGCGCCACCCTGGTTTCGGTGAACGACCTGGCGGCCGACCTCAACGGCAACCTCTATATCGCCGATGGGGTCCGTGTGCGCCGGGTGGACCCGTCGGGCGGCATCGCCACCGTGGCGGGCGATGGCTACGCGCACTGGGTCGGCGATGGCGGCCCCGCCACCCTGGCGCAACTCTACCAGCCGTCGGCGCTCACCCTGGATTCCGCCGGCAACCTCTTCATCGCCGATAGCGGCACCCAGCGCATACGACAGGTAACGCCCGCCGGTTCCATCAGCACCCTGGCGGGCACCGGAACCGCCGGCCTGGGCGCCGCCGATGGCAGACCCGCCGCCAACGCAGCGCTCAACACCCCCATGGGCGTCGCCATGGATTCCTCCGGCAACCTGCTGGTCGCGGATACATATAATCACCGCGTCGTGATGGTCACCCCGGCGCGCGCCATCCGCGGCGTGGCCGGCACCGGGACCAGCGGCGCCAGCCCCGAAGGCACCGCCCCGCTATTGGCGCAATTGCGTGGTCCGCGCGCCGTGTGCGTGGACCGCACCGGCAATCTGTACATCGTCGATACCAGCAACCACCGCGTCTTGCGCCTGTCCCCCGGCGGAGCGCTGTTGCAGACGGCCGCCGGCAACGGCTCCCCGGGCAGCGCCGGCGATGGCGGTGCGGCGCGCCTGGCGCAGTTGAATACACCCAGCGCCTGTGCCACCAATTCCGCCGGCGATCTCTTCATTGCCGACACCGCCAACCATGCCATCCGTGAGATGAACCCGGCCGGGGTGATTTCCACCGTGGCCGGGATGGGCGCGGCGGGCGCCACCGGCGACGAAGGCCCGGCCGTGGCCGCGCAACTGGCGTCGCCGCGCGGCGTCGTGGTGGACGACATGAGCGACATCTTCATCGCCGACACCGGCAACCATCGCATTCGTCAGGTGACGCCCGATGGCGTGATCCACACCATCGCCGGCAGCGGCGCGCCGGGTTTCGCCGGAGACGGCGGTCCTGCCGCCGGCGCCGTGCTGAACGGCCCGCAGGGGCTCTTCCTGGACGGCGCCGGCGACCTCTACTTCGCCGATACCGGCAACAACCGCATTCGCCGCCTGCTGCCTGACCCGGCGGCGCCCGCCCCGGTGATCCAGTCCACCGCCATCACCGTGACCAACGCCATCAGCCTGGTCCAGACCGCGGTGGCGCCGGGAGAGCTCGCCGCCATCTTCGGAACCGGGCTGGGACCGCAAACCGGCGTGACCGGGGTATTGGACGCCACCGGCGCGCTCCCCAGCGCGCTCTCTGGCGTCGAAGTGCGCTTCGATGGCGCCGCCGCGCCCATCTTCTACGCGCAAAGCGGGCAGGTCAACGTGCAGGTGCCCTACACCGTGGCGGGCAGCGATACCGTAACCGTCGAAGTGCGCTACCAGGGAACGCTGGTGGGAACGGCGAGCCTGCCGGTCGCGCCCTCCGCGCCCGCCATGCTGACGCTCGCCACCAATCCGGACGGCTCGCCCAACGCCCAATCCGCGCCCGCCGCGCGATCCACCTGGATGACCTTTTACGCCACCGGCGAAGGTCTCACCGATGGACCCAACATCGCTGGCCTGCCGGCCCAGGCGCCCTATCCGCATCCCCTGTTGCCCATCATTTTGACCATCGCCGGCGTCAATACCCAGATCCTCTATGCGGGCAGCGCGCCGGGCATGATCGGGGTGCTGCAAATCAACGCCCTCGTCCCCAGCGGTTTCGTGGCCCCGGGCCAGACCGCCGCCCAACTCACCGTGGGAACCGTAACGGCGCCGCCGGTCACCATCTGGTTGAACTAATCGGTGGCATAGAGCAGCTGAGCCGCAACCAAAATAAAATGGCATTCCGAAAGGACCCACGCGGGTTCGGCTCTCTAGATCCAACCAGCGTGAGAGAGGAATGCCATGCAACAGTTTATCGCGAA
>JBEKDV010000486.1:0-5579 GCA_050014175.1 Candidatus Solibacter sp.
ATCGCGCATTGACGAATTGATTGGGAAAGAGCGTGCCTTTCGGGTTGGCGAATGTGGCCCTCAGTTTGAGGGTGCCGGTGGTGGGATCGATCTGATTATCGAGCGTGGTCAGCGACCCTTGCGCCAGCTTCGTCTTGCCATCGCGGCCGTAGGCATCCACTTCGAGTGTCTGCCCGCCGGCCATCTTCTTGAGCACGACCTGAAGCTGGTCTTCGGAAATGGTAAAGATCGCGCTGATGGGATCCATCTGGGTGATGACCAGCAATCCGTTGGTGTCGGCAGACTGAACGATATTCCCGGGGTCGACCAGCCGCAACCCGATGCGTCCGGTTACCGGGGCCGCGATCTTGCAGTAGGCCAGATTGACCTGGGCGCTTTGGATTTGCCCGGCATCGAGTTTCACTACTCCCTCGTCCTGATGCACGGTTGCCTGTTGGGTGGCAAGTTGTTGCTCCGGGGCGGCCTTCTGCTGGACCAACTGCTGATAGCGGACCAGGTCGATGCGCGCGTTCTCCAGGGCGGCCTGGTCGCGGATCAGTAGCCCTTCGGCTTGGGTCAGTGCCGCCTGATACGGCCCGTCGTCGATTTCCACTAACAGATCGCCCTGGTGAACCGTGTCGCCTTCCCGATAACGAACGCTCATCAATTGGCCGTCGACACGGGTTCTCAGCGTGACCGTAGCGAGGGGCGTAACCGCGCCAAGCCCCGAATAATATACGCCGATGTCCCCCTGGCGGGATTTCGTTGCGACCACAGGTAAGGGAGGCGGACCTTTCGCGGCGACTTTTGCCGCCGCGTCGGCGGACTGCTTAGCACTAATCCTCGCCCACAGAAAATACCCGCCCAAACCCAGCAGGAGAAGAAGCGATAGCCATAGCCACAACCGGCGCCGGCGGGAGGGCTTGATCTTCCGGGGCTGAGCACTCTCCGCCGGGGCCGCGACCTCAAACGCGGGCGCGGATGAAACTAAAACTACTATCGGCCGATGACCGTCAGGCACCTGTTCTGCCGGCATGCTTGGGGTGTCGAGCATATGGTTCCTCACGCTTCGCGCGGCAATGGCTTACTCCTCAAGCGTCAAATACCGCTACGCGTATAGAGCACGAGACGGACCATGTGCGCCCCGGTGCTTCTGCGGGCATGACATGGCGGGAAAGTACCCCTGGAGGAGTGCAGAAACTGCACGTGGAGGTGCGGGAATTGCCCTCGCCTCACGGCTCGAAGGGTGACTCGCGGACCGATTCGTCCATAACCTGTCATCCCGCTTCTGCTGCACGAAACGACACAACGGAAGAGCACATTGGCGTGGCTCTTGCTCCAGGAAGGTGCCGGCGACAGTGAATGCACAGGAGGACCAGATGGCGCACAGCCACGTTAATGAGTATCAGATCAGAACTGCTTACCAAGACGGAACTGAGGAACTTACCGGGTGGATGGGCAGCGAAGAGCAGCTCGCTCAGGCGATGGCTACGCTCCATACGGTACAACGCACAACCTACTGGCTTCGAGTACGAAACGTGGTTTGTTCCGACTGCTTCGATAACGAACGGCAGGTCATAGTGGAAAGTCCGATTACGGGTATACCGTCTCCACGATACCGCCCCCACAATTCCGATTATCTGCTGGCGCTGGGGTCGAGGAGCCGGTATGAACTGTTTGAGGCGGTCCTTGGGATCAGACGTTGAGACCTGGTGTTCCGCCTCTTTGCCCCTAGGATTGGCCCAGTGTCAGTTCGACGATGTGCTCGTTCCCGTCGTCTATGAGGGGAATCGCGCCGCCTGGCAGCGGTTTGCCATCGACGGTCATCGCCGCGTCGCCGGATCCTTGCACGATGGCGATGTGGTACACCGTCTCGCGATACCGGTAATGCATCTTGAAACCTCCCCACCCAGCAGGAAGGCAAGGCGCGAAGTGCAGACGATCCACCTCCAAACGGAGCCCCAGCAGCGATTCCGTGATCAGGCGGTACATCCAGCCGGCTGAGCCGGTGTACCAGGTCCACCCGCCGCGCCCGATATGCGGCGCCAGGGCGTATACATCCGCCGCCACCACGTACGGCTCCACCTTGTAGGTGGCGACGGCGGTGGCGGTTTTCGCATGATTCACAGGGTTGATCAGGGCAAACAATTCCCAGGCGCGCTGGTTGTCGCCCAACCGCGCGAAGGCCATGGCGGCCCAGACCGCCGCGTGGGTGTACTGCCCGCCGTTCTCTCTGACGCCCGGCAGGTAGCCCTTGATGTAGCCCGGATTGAGATCGCCCTTGTCGAACGGCGGATCGAGCAACTGCACCAGCCCGCGATCCCGCCGGACCAGGCGCCCGTCCAACGCCTTCATGGCGATCCGCGACCGCTCCGCGTCGCCCGCGCCCGATAGCACCGCCCAGCTCTGCGCGATCGAATCCATCTGGCATTCGGTGTTCCCCGCCGACCCCAGGGGCGTGCCGTCATCGAAGTAAGCGCGGCGGTACCAGCCGCCATCCCAAGCATTGCGTTCGATCGCCGCGCTCACCTGCGCCGCCTCCTGCAGGCACCGTTCGGTAAACACTTTATCGCCCCGCGCGCCCGCCAGAGCGGCGAATTCCTTCAGCACCGCATACAGGAAGAACCCCAGCCACACGCTTTCGCCTTTGCCGTGGATCCCCACCAGGTTCATGCCGTCGTTCCAGTCGCCCGAACCCATCAGCGGCAGGCCGTGCTCTCCGAACCGCAGGCCGAGCAGGACGGCACGTTTGCAGTGGTCGTACAGGCTGGCCGTCTCTTCGCAACGCCCCGGCAGGTCGTAGTAGGAATCTTCTTCGGCGTTCACCGGCCGTCCATCCAGAAAGCGCACGCTCTCGTCCAGCACCCCGGTGTCGCCCGTGCTCAACACGTAGCGGCACGTCCCCAGCGCCAGCCAGAGATAGTCGTCCGAACAATGCGTGCGCACCCCGCGGCCCTCGGGTGGATGCCACCAGTGCTGTACGTCTCCCTCGCGAAACTGCCGCGACGCGCAGCGCAGCAGATGTTCCCGCAGCAGGCGGGGCTCACAGTGGACCAGCGCCATCGCGTCCTGCAACTGATCGCGGAAGCCGAACGCGCCGCCGCTCTGATAGTATCCGCTGCGCGCCCACAAACGGCACGATAGCGTCTGATAGAGAAGCCAGCCGTTGGCCAGTACATCCAGCGATGCATCCGGCGTTTCCACGTTGACCGTGCCCAGCGTATGCTTCCAGTACTGCCACACGCTTTCCAGTTCCACGCGCGCGGCCTCGGCCCCGCGGAACCGGTCGGCCAGATGCCAGGCCTCCTCCGTGCTCGCTCCGGCGCCTAGCGTGAAGACCACCTGATGCTCTTGCCCCGGCGCCAGATCGAAGACCACCTGCATGGCGGCGCAGGGGTCCAGACCGGCGCCCGTTTTCCCCGACAGCCCCGCACGTCTCATCGCCGCCGGAGCGCCCAGCGTCCCGTTGCGCCCCAGGAACTCCCGGCGGTCGCCAGTCACCGTCCGCTCCGTCTCGCTGGTGGCGAAGAACGCCACCCGGCCGGCGAACACGGAGTTGTACGCGTTGCGCGCGAACATCGCTCCCCCGGCGGCGTTCAGCTCCGTGACCACGTGCATCGCGGATTTAGGCCGCAGATCGCCCAGCACCCATTCCACGTAGCCCGTCGCCGAGAGTTTGCGCGCGCGGCTGTCATCGTTGCGGATCTTCAACACCGTGAACTTCACCGCCGCGTCAGCGGCCACGTATACTGTTACTTCCGAGTGGATTCCGCCTTCGCTGTGCTCGAACACGCTGTAGCCGAATCCATGCCGGCTCACGTAGGGCTCCGTTCCGCGGCTCGGCATCGGCATGGGCGACCAGAAATACCCGGTCTCTTGGTCGCGCAGATAGTACGCCTCGCCAGAGGTGTCGCTCACCGGATCGTCGCCCCACGGAGTCAGACGGAACTCGTGCGCATTTTCCGCCCAGGTATAAGCCAGGCCGCTCTCCGAGACCACGGTTCCAAACTTCGCGTTCGCCAGCACGTTCACCCACGGCGCCGGGGTGATCTGGCTCTCGGTCGTGGTAATGATATACTCGCGCCCATCCGGCGTGAATCCGCCCAATCCGTTAAAAAAGATCAGATCCTGGCGCGGCGCGGCCGGTATCGCCCGCACCGGCCGGTAGGCACGAACCGGCGTCAGTTCCGCCACCATCAGCTCCGGCGTTTCCCCGGTCGCCACTTGCTCCGCCAGCGTGCCCCGGTTGTCGTTCAGGACAGCCCGCGCCACCGTTTGCAGCAGGATCCGATCCTCGGCCGCAATCTGGTCCGATGGCCTCACGAAGATCCCGCCCGGACGATCCTTCACGATGCCGTCCGCCCCAGCCGAGATCAAACCCAGAATCTGGTCGTGCAGCGCTTGCCGGTAGCCGGAGTGATCTTCGTTCCAAATCATCAGGTCCACCAGCAGCCCCTTCAAGCGCCAGTACGCCTGCGCCTGCACCAGTTGCCGCACCAACTCCAGGTTCACCGGATCGGCGATCTGCAACAGCACGATGGGCAAATCGCCGGAAATCGAGTAGCCCCATAGTCCGCTCTGCCCCCGCCGGTTCTGCACCAGCACCCCGGCGTCGGCGCGCAAGGCGCGGTTGCCATACACAATGGCGCCCGCCAGTTGCCCGTAAAGTTGCGCGTCGGCCTCGGTAGCATTGATCTGGCGCAACAGCACCTGGCTGTGCGTCCAGGCGAGCTCAAATACCCGGTCCGCCAGACGCCGGTCGCGGTACTTGTGCACCAGCAGAAGACTGCCTTCCCGCGTCTCCGCGATTCCCGTCACGATATCCACCGTGACGCTCTCCCCCCCGTCCAGCGCGATCTGCCGCCGGATGGAGACGATCGGGTCCAGCACCGCGCCATTGCTGTTCGACAGGCCCCCGGCTCCCGTCATCGCCGCCGGATTGGCCACCGTGTTCCCGCGGCCGATGAAGCGCATCCGGTCCGTCTCGTAGCTGGCGTCCTCCGCTTCCGCGCCATGCACCGCCATCAGATGGCACAACCACGGCGGCCGCTCTTCCTTCGACCGCGGCCGCCGCGTGCACACAATGGCCTGCTGTTCGCGCAGAATCTCCGTCTGCACGAACAGGTTGCTGAACGCCGGATGCAGCGCGTCGGCCGCCGCCGAGGTTAATACTACCTCCGCGTAGCTGGTGACTTCGATGGTCTTGCGCGAGCGCGTGGTGTTGGTGATGCTGATGCGCCGTAACTCGATATCGTCTTCCGGCGATACGGCGATCTCCGTGTGCGTGTCGAAGCCCTGGTCGCGGCGGCGGAACTCCGCCCGCGCGTCGGAGAAGATCGCTTCGTAGCTGTCCGATGGTTCTAATGCCGGCTGAAACGCGGCCGACCAGAACTCGCCCGAAGGCAGGGCGCGCAGATAGCAGAAGCTGCCCCAGTTGTCGCAGGTAACGTCTTCTCTCCACCGCGTCACCGCCAGATCGTGCCAGCGGCTGTACCCTCCGCCCGCGTTGGTGATCATGACGTGGTACCGGCCGTTCGACAACAGTTGCAGCTCGGGCGACGGCGTATCCGCGTAGCGGATCACGCGCACCGGCGTTTCCT
>JBEKDV010000487.1:0-5544 GCA_050014175.1 Candidatus Solibacter sp.
GGTCCACTCAATGCCGAAAACCGTAGAAAGGAAACCTGCGGATAGCCGGGACGGAGGTGCCTGATACTATGTTCAAGATCGGAAACAGATACACCCGAGCCGAAATCCACAACACCTTGGGCGGAAGCATGCAGTCGTGTTTGCCGACGCGCAACGGCAGCGTTGTGTGCGGTTGCTTTATCAAGGGTAGATTAAATCCGGGCGCACCGCACCGGGTGCTAGCGGGTACGGGCAAGATAATTGAGAGCTCTGCAAGGGTTTTTGCGAGCCAGAAAGAACCTGTTCCTGTATTTATCAAACACCGAGTCAACGAATCGGAATACGTCGGAGATTTCCGCGTGGCCAGTCTTTCTCAGGATCCGAGTCTGATCAGCCGTGAACAGCAACTTACCGGCCGTCATGACATTACGATTGTCTTGGATCTGGTCAACGTTTAAGACTGTAGGCAGGACGCTGCCGCCCAGTTCAGTCATTGGGCCGCTCTCTAAACCGAAAATGAGCTCGGATGCAGTGCCACGATTGTCACATGGGGTCGAAAAAACCCCTTTATAAGGAACCCTAAAATGTCTTCCCGACGGCTCTCCGAATGGCGAGCTGTGAGGCGCAGATCACCGGCAAAATGCCGGAGGATTCAGAGTGGATTGTCTGAAGTCGGATCGGCTACACCACAACAGTGTTCGCCACTCGCAACCACCTGTTCAGTGCCTCCTCTTCCTCGTGCTTGGGCGCCGCGCCGAGAGGAACTGTGCGACCCCTGCTTGTGCCCCGATGCACCGGAGGACAATGATCAGCGGTGCGACCGCTGCCCGCTGGGCCGCCTGGATGCCGCCCAGTGTGCGGAGAAGGGGCTACTGCTCCGGCGAGCGGTCGATCTGATGGGTGCGCTGAAACTTGGGGTTCACATTGGCCTTGCCGAAGTGCCGGCAGACAAGTTCTTGCCATGCTTGTCGTTGCCGATGAGCGGGATCTGTATGACCGTAAGAGGCCGAGATGACCGGGGAAAGCCGCCTGCGGAGCGTCTGCCGGCTTCGACGGCCTGACGGTCAGCATGGCGAGCGGGAATCTCTTCGTTTCGGGTGCAGGGTTGTCGGGTTGTCGGAGAAGTGGCCCTGCTCGGTTTCCTCTCGCTGCATACCGCCGCACAAATTGACCACCGGCTGCAGGGGCTACCGAACATCCACCCTGACATTCCAGACCTCTCTACGGGCACCGTATCGCTTCTGGCGGGCATTCTGCGAACCTCGATTGAACTCCTGCCTGGTTCCGCCGGCCACCGACCAGCGCCGGCCAGTCCATCCCACAATGAATAAATACCTTTGTGAACTCCAACCACCACACCGAAAAGCTGAAGCTCCGAGAATCCCTCACCGCCGAAATCGTGTCCGACGTCGAACAAGAGATTGACGACGTGCTGATGTGGGCACCGGACAACCTGACCGCCGACGACCGCAAGGCCATCCGTGACGAGGTGATCGCCCAAACCCGGCACGTCACCGATGCGTTGACCACGGTAGAACTCCAGAACGAGGGCGCACGGCGGGAGGCGAGGGGAGGTGTTGTGGATGCCGCAAGGAAATACAGCATCAGTGCTGATTTCAGGAGGCTTACCTGCTCCGTAAACACGCACGAAGCCACAAGAGGTATGGGAGGTCCGGATACGAATAGCCTTGAATCTCGAGGCCGGGAGGTGTATATATCAAGAGGTTGACGACGGGAATGAAAGGAAAGGACTTCTTCTGGTTTGCGGCGGGCACGGCGATATTGTTGGTTGCCGCGTACGGAGTCTTCTCTGGCCGCATCAATGAGTTTACCGTCAATCCGAAAAGCGGAGAGTTCAAGATCAACATGATGCCGCCGTCCAGCCAGAGTATGATACGTGCTGGGGCTGCGCAGGGTCAGAATGGTGGTGTCCTGAGCCAGATGGTGCCTGGGATTGGACCCGTAGAGGTAAAAGATGATGATGAGTTTGTGATGGTCCCGGAAAAAGGAGGTGCGATAGATCGCAATCTTGGCCTAATAAAGAAGGCTGTAATCGAAGGCAGACCTGACATTAGGTATCAACAGGAAGACTCTGGCGGTATGTTTTCGGTTTGGGTAAGGTACGCTGATGAAAACCAGCAAGGGGAACGATGCATTCATTACACCACGTGGTATCACAGATTTTCTCGAAACGATGAATGGGGCCTTTTCCAAGCCTGCAAGACCAACGACGGTTGGCGAGCCGAGTTAGATCCAGACTTCGCCTCTTTACTTCGAAAACCTAAAGAGACTAGATAGAAGAATCTTCACCCTACAAATGTGCTAAACCCGGGCCGCGCGCGTTGGGCCTTGGCGCAGTCCCAAGCTGGGAATCTTTGAATACGGACCCTTCCCGAAACACGACACCGCCCGGCTTTTTCAGAGCACCTTGGCCGGATGGGACCCATTCAGAATTCACTGTGGTGAGCTTTCTTTAGCGGGGAACAAGATCACAGGCAGCACCGGTGGGGCATGGCGGGAATAGCGGTACACTGGTTCATGGCGCAGATTCACCTGAAGGCGCAGAACACACCCACCTGTCTTGAAACGTCGTGTGGTCGCACACTTAGCGGGTCAGAAGAAGATACGGCCATAAGCGGGGTCTTGTCTGATGAGGAAATCACTTGCCCTGTATGCCGGGAGACTCTGGGACCAGCGGCACCGACGAGCGGGAGAAAAACGAACCGGAACCTGACGGACATATTCATTAAGCACTTCAAAGGCAAGTTTTTCCAAATGCCTGGGACACGGAAGGACATCGTGGATTACATCTGCAATCCGTGGTGGTGGCCGCGTGGCCCCGCGCGAATACGTTCTGACTGGGGTCTTCCGCATTGCGATAGATTCGTTGCGGAGAGCCTATTGGGTTGTCGGGAAGGTATTCCGATCAATTACCCGTACTGCGGATTCTTGGGGAGCGTACGTGCACAACCAGGATGCCCGATTCTCGTATCCATCCGCCCTTCGGTTGGAACTTTTCACCAATCGTTTTCCGTTGAACACGACGGGAACGAGCTTTATAGACTACCCACAATCGCTGATCTTAGGTGCAGCGACGGGAGGCGACTTGTGCCGGTGCACTTTAGCGATGTTGCCAAGTTCCGTCAGAGATACAGCCAGTGGCAAAATCCTGAAGAGGACATGGACGCGGCAATGTGGCGGACATCCGTGGAATGCCTGGCCGATGAATTCGAGTACCTCCAGGCCGTGCCTAAACAGGTCATTGTCGTGAAATGGGTGAAGGACTTTTTCAAGCCGGAAGCCACGCTGAACAGATCCGGCGAACTCCGACGCCGATGGCGCGATGACCCGAAAGACGTTCGGCTGGATAGGGTGCTTGAAGTCATCGAACAGGCGAGGGACCTAAACGACCACCATGTATCCGGCTGGAAGAGTCGGACATTTAGGGGCGAGATGGAACGCGCGTTAGCAGCGACTCCGGCACACGATCCCAACCAGTACGACCCCACCGCATAGTGTTTTCTCTGACTTGGCGGAACGCAATGTTAGTGCCGGAATAAAACGCCCGCATTTTTGCCGGTTTTGACGACGGCGTGACGGACCAATTCCGGTATGCTCGGAGCGAACCTGAGCAGAATACTATCTCGACCCCGAATCGCATTCGCGGTGAGCAGGACGTACCCAGTCAGGCAAGACTATTTCCAGTCGGCATCGGTAGAGCCATCTCCGCCACTGTCAATCCTTGTGACCACTTCGTTCATGGTGTAGTGCACGAATTGCTCGCCCAAGCCCGTCAGTACGTATGGCTTCGTATCTTCGAATGCGGACTCCATTGTCGTCGAAATCGGGAACTTGCCCCTGGGCCGTCGCTTTCGTAAGAATTGGCCAGCTTGATTGGTTTCACGTTCTTGCCGAACTACACCGCCCGTGCTGAGGTCACGAATGAGGAGTTTGAAGAGATCGGCCTCGGCGGAATCCTCGCGGGGCAATTCTCCGTAGATTTCGTCCCAAATCTCGAACCGGGAGACGCCTCGCTTGCCGTAAATGCTGCGGATCACCGCGAAATGAGATTCGTGGTACAGGTTGAGCCAGTCCAGGAATAAACGTATCACGTCATCCGAACAGAGGCGGGTGCCGGCGGCATTGGTCACGACGTTGCCAACATAACGGCGCTTTTCTTCGGTCGACGCTTCATCCCACACGCGGAAGGCACGCCGGACGAGTTGCAGGTATTCCTCACTCTGAATCCGCTCGTCGATGGCCGGGCCAAGATTCTCGAAGCGGTTGACAATCATTTCGAGGGTGATTCGCAGACTCGCGAGCTTTCTGGCGTGCTCTTCCAACCACCGTGTATGCAGGCTGTCGGTGTGGCGCGCACCTTCCTCCGTTTTGAGGGTCGCGGCAGAGCTGAGGAATCCCCCAATCCAGGGAATGCTGCTGAGGGCCGCCAAAACGAACTTCTCAATGACGATCCGTCGGTTTGAGGGCGAAGATTTGGCGAGTTCCGTCCGGAGAAATGCTTCCGCTTCCTGCTGAATGTTGAGTGCGATAATTTCGTCGTCAAACATAGCGGTCGCAGGGCTACTGCCTCTAAGACATTTTCGACCGCCCCTGCGAGGGCAGGGACCGCGCCAGTTCCCAACCCAAGTCTATGCCTTTTCGCAATCTGCCTGTAGAAACGGTCCTGGCTTCACAGCGCCACAACGTTGAATTTGTGGCGGGCATGCCAGCGCTCTTGTCAGACTATGCAGCACCTACCGGAGGGGCTGCTGGACCGCTCTCAGTCTTCTTCTGAGGTTTCTTCGTCGCAGTCTTCTTCGCCGCCACTTTCAGTGGAGCCTTGACCGCCGATTTCTTTGCAGCGGCCTTCTTTGCAGTCCGCTTCTTTGCCACGGCTGGCTTCGCCACTGCCTTGGCGGCATGGAACGCCGCCCAGCGCTTCTTTGTCGCTGTCGATATCGCCCGTCTGCCAGCGGCACTGAGCTTCCGTTTGCGCTTCGGGGCGTTGGACGCGGCGGCTGGTTGAGACGCGCCCTTGGATTCAGCCCACCGTTTCCGTTGTGCATCACCGATGCGCTTCCGAGCGGCGGCACTCAGCTTTCGCCGTTTGCCTTTTGGAGCCTCCAACGTAGCGGCTGGTTCGGTGCGGCCACCCGGGAGCATAGTCCGTAGTTCGGCAATTTGAGCGTCGATACGGCGCTTTTGTTGTTCAAAGCCTTCGATGGCGGCGGTAGCGATTTCGGTAGTGAGCTTCTGTGTAGGCATCCGCGTCACTCTTACTTCTGTTGGCGGTATACGCCACCATTGTATGCGAACCCTCAGCAGAATGCGCAAGCTCATCAAGGAAGCAGACCCGGACGTCGTCGAAAAGTGGAAGTGGATGGGCACTCCGATTTGGTCGCACGACGGCATCATCTGCACTGGCGAATCCTACAAGAATGTTGTGAAGCTTACCTTCTCCAAGGGCGCGTCTCTGAAGGATCCGGCCCGTCTCTTCAACTCGAGTCTCGACGGAAACGCACGCCGCGCGATCGACATCCACGAAGGAGAAGAAGTTGACGAGTC
>JBEKDV010000488.1:0-5531 GCA_050014175.1 Candidatus Solibacter sp.
AAATCTTGCTCATTACAAATATTCTATTGCCTCGCCGCCCCGCCGAATACATTTCCCCTCGATTTTGTTTTGTACCGACACCAACCAGGGGCTCTGGATCCGGAATTTTGCAAGTCCCTAGAGCATCGCCTGCCCCGGCGCCGTAATCCGCGACGCGGGCAGCACATTGCCCGGAAACGGCGAGCCTGTCGTCGGATCGGTGATGGTGATCAACGCTCCGTTATTCTGCAAACTCTGCGAGAAATCGCCCTTGCGCTCCAACGCCGTCGGCGTGTATTTATTCTGCACGCCGCCGGACACGAACTGCCCCGTATATTCCTGCGACCAGAAGAAGAACAGCTTGTTCTTGTTGGAATTGAAGTGGTGCGGAATGTAGATCGGTCCGCCGATGGTGTACGTCTCCACATTGAAGCGGTACGGCGAGATGTAAGAGTTCGGAATCCCGGTGACGGCATTCCTGCCGTTGCGGTCGTTCTGCCAAAGGTTGGCGTTAAACCCTTCGTTGCGGTGATTCCACACCATGCTGCCATGGAACTGGCTGGTCCCGTTCTTGGTGACCACCGTAATCGTCCCGCCCGAGTTGCGCCCGAATTCCGCCTGGTAGTTGGAGGTCAGTACCTTCATTTCCTGCACCGCGTCGGCATTGGGTTCGTAATGGATCGTAGTGTTGGAGCCCGTATCCATGTCCGTGATGCCATCCACCGTGAAGTTCAATGCCGAGGTGTTGCCGTTGATCGTAATCCCGCGGATGGCGTTGGGCGACGTCACATCGCGGTTGCCCGCGTTGGTTGTTCCATAGCTGTTGTCGATCACGCCCGGAACCAGTTTCAGGTAGCCAAAAATATCGCGGCCTCGCAGCGTGACATTACTGAGTTGCCCGCCATCGATGGCCGTGGCCTTTTCCGAACTGGCAAGCTGGATGGCGGCGGCTTCCGCCGTTACCGTGATCGTCTCCGTCCCGCTTCCCAGCGTGAGCGTGACTTTACCGATATCGCGGGTTTCGTTGGCCGCTACCACGATCGTGTTCTGCGTGTACCCTTTGAATCCGGTGGCCTTGACGGACACGGAATAGGTGGCCGGCGCCAGATCGAGGAAACGGAACAGGCCGGTATTATCGGTCGTGGCCGCACGCGTGTTGCCCGTATCGGTATCTGTCAGCGTGACGGTAGCGCCCGGTACGATCGCATTGGCCGGGTCCATGACGGTACCCTGCAATCCGCTGGAAACAGTCTGCCCCAACAGGCAGGCTGCGAAGAGTGTCAAAGCACAGAAGATCTGTGCAAGCTTTCTGAAAATCATCGGTACCCCCTAAAGTAATCTCCAACTGCCAACCACCAACCCCGAAACGGAATGCTCAATCCGGCTTGCGGGTACAACCAAACCCTCCGTCGATGAGAAACCTCTGAACCGATGGGCTATGCTATGCCAATCCTCGGGAAGGCGCAAGGGTTCTACCGTAGGAATCCAGGTATTTCAACAAGTGGTTTGGTTTCAAAGAATAACTGCGACGTAGTAAGCCATTTTCTACGTTGCCGCGGGGGCCGGGCGTAACGTTAATTCGGTCGACCTCACAGGCGGGTGGGCCGCAGACACTTTGTCTCCCGCGCCGGCACTCTTGCCGATGCCCGCTGCCCCGGCGTAGAATATGCCGGTGACGCTTCCATGAACCGCATCCTTCGGTATTGCTCCGTGTCCCTGGCTGTGGCCGTCGGTTTTGCGGCGGATAATGGACCGGTGATCCGGGAAGCGCTGGCCGCCCTGCAGCGCGGCGATTTCGCGGCCGCCGAACGAACCCTGCGGCCGGAAGTGAAGGCCCGGCCCAACGACGGCGCAGCCCTCACCCTGTTGGGCGTCGCCCTGGACAGTCAGAAGAAATTCCAGGAAGCCGGCGACGTGCACCGGCGCGCGGCGGCGAGCGCTCCAAATTCGCCCGACGTGTGGAACAATTACGCCAACCACCTGCTCGGGACGGGCGACGAAGAGGGCGCGCGCAAGCTCTACCTCCGCGTGGTGGGCTTGGACCCGGCCCACTACAATGCCGACGTGCAACTCGCCCGGTTGGCGCTGAAGGCAAAGAAGGGAGCCGACGCTTTGGCCTGCCTCAAACGCCTCCCCGCCAACCAGCAGGATGCGCCCAACCTGGCGCCCATGCGCTTGCAGGCGCTGTACCTGGCGGGAGAAACGTTCGAGGCGGACCATCTCACCGCGCGTTGGCTGGCTGCGGCCAAGACCGACCTCGCCGCCGGCTTTTCCATCGGCGTCGCCTTGGCCGGCGCCGGACAACTCGAAAAGGCCGCGGAATTCTTCTCGCAAGCGCTTGCAATAGCACCCTCGGATTTCAACCTGCTCGTCAATTTGGGCGTGGTGGAGTGGCATACCGGTAACTACCAGCGTGCGCGCGAACTCCTCTCCGCGGCCCAGCGCCAGCAACCGCAAAACGTCGACGTCCTTTACAGCCTCGCCTGCGTCGAGCAGGCCGACCAGCGCCCGGAAGCGGCCGTGACTCTGCTGGCGCCGGCCGCGCGTCTCGCGCCGGACCGCGGCGATGTCCAGAAATTGCTCGCTCTGGCCACCGGCGACCTGGGCGCGCTGGAGGATTCGGCCGCCGCTTGGGACCGCTATCTGAAGCTCGTACCGGATGACGATGTCGCCCGCCGCGAACGCGGTCTCACGGCGGTTCGCATGGGCCGGTTCGAGCCAGGCATGGCCGACCTCCGCTGGTTCGTCTCGCGCCATCCCGGCGATGCCGTGGGGCACTTCGCATTGGGCGCCGCCGAAAACAAGGAAAATCCGCAACAAGCCCTGGCGGAGTTCGACCGCGCACTGGCTCTCCAGGCGGACTTCGCCGCGGCTCACTCCGCGCGCGGCAGCCTGTACTACCAGATGGGGAAACCCGAGGCCGCCCTCCCCGACCTGGAAGCCGCCGCCGCCCTGCGCCCCGACGACGCCGTCACCCTCGATCGCCTGGGGCAAACCTATCTCGCCCTCGACCGCGCCGCCGACGCGGCCCGCGTACTTCGCCAGGCCGCCACCCTCGCGCCCGCCGATTCCAAGACGCAGCTCCATCTGGCACGCGCGCTCGCCGAGGCCGGGCAGATGGCGGAATCCAAGGCGGCCATGGATCGCTTCCGCCAACTCGGCCCCGTGGTCAACAAGGCTGTCCCGGGCGGGCTGGTGGATTATCTTAGCCTCACTCCCCACGAGCGGCGGGCGGATTATCGCGCACGTGTGGAGCGGGTGGTGCGCCAGCATCCGGAAGATGCGGGCGCGCAGGTGACCTGGTTGCGCCTGCTGCTGGAAGAGGGTGAGTCGCCCCGGGCGGCCGAGGTCGCGCGCCAAATCGCCGCCTTGCAGCCCGGCGCGGCCGTGCTGGCGGATGCCGGGCGTGCGCTGCTCGAGGCGCGGCAGTATGCTCCCGCACGGGAACTGTTGGAAAAAGCGGTGGCCTCCGTACCCGACGTGCAACTGGATCTGGCCATCGCCGCCTTTCATGCCGCCGGTCCCGCGGAGGGAACGCGCCTGCTCGATGGCGTGCCCGATTCCGCGCGCGGCGGCGACTACTATCTGGCCCGCGCTGAAATGTTGCATGCATCGGGCAACCCGCCCGCTTCCGCCGCCGCGCTCGCCCAGGCCCTGCGCACCTCACCCCCGCGCCCCGGTCTATACCTCGAAGCAGGCGCCTTTCTGCTGCGCCAGGGACGTTCCGGAGACGCCTTGCGCGTCAGCGATGAGGCCATGCAAGCGTTTGCGAAAAATCGCCAGATTCTCCTCCTGCGGGCGGTGGCTCTGGAACAGGCCGGCCGCGGCGCCGAGGCCGAGCCGCTCCTCCAACAGATGCAGAATCGCTGGCCCGAGTGGCAGGCCGGCTGGCTGGCACAGGGTATCGTTCTGGGAAGACACGGACGCCGCTCCGAAGCGCGCGCCGCCCTCGCCACCGCTCTTGCCCTCGGTACGCTGAGTCCCGAAGTGCGCCGCTACCTCGACGAAATCACCGCCGGCAGAGAGGCGCAGCCGCCCGATCTCACCTCTCTGTTGCTTTCCAAGCCGTCCCCGGACCAATAAAATCGGGAGAATCTGAAATTCCGGAGCTATTTCCCGCGATGCGTGATAGAATCCCATCCCAGAGGTTAGAAGAATGGGAAGCACCACGATTGTGCGGTCGGCGCCCTCGGTGTCGGCTCGCGAGGAGGCGGCTCGTCCCCCCCGCGAGGAGGTTCGGGCGCAGTTGGCCCGCCTTCTCGCCAGCCCTCTTTTCCAACACAGCAAACACTATCCCGGCTTTTTGCGATACGTGGTGAACGAAACCCTGGAAGGCCGCGGAGGCTTTCTCAAGGAACGCGCGCTCGGAGCCGAAGTCTTTGGCCGCGATCCCGATTACGATACCAATGCCGACCCCGTGGTGCGAACATCGGCCTCCGAAGTCCGTAAGCGCATCGCGCAGTACTACCACGAACCAGGGCATGAAACCGAGATCCGCATCGAGCTGACCTCCGGCTCGTACACTCCCGAGTTTCGCTATGCCGCGGCCGGGCCGAGGCCGCTGGTGTTGCCCGAGCCGCCGGCAATTACCAAACTGGTAGATTTGCTGCTTCAGCGGATCCCGCGGAAATGGGTCCTGCTGGTGGCGACCGCTTCCGCCGTGACGGCCCTGGGAATCGGCGCCGCCCGGTTGCTCGCCACGCCCAGCGCGATGGAGTGTTTCTGGAACCCGGTCTGGGGAACCACCGATACCATCATGATGGCTATCGGTGGAAGCGGCACTTCCGATGGCGTGCCTCCGTCCACGGGTGCCGCCGCCGGACCCACCTTTCGCGACATCATGTTCTTCGACCGCATGGCGTTCGCCGACGCACTGACGATGGCGCGCGTAACCGGCGTCACTCGCGAGTACGGAAAGAAGAAACTCGACGTTCGGCGCGCCACCTTGTTTTCCCTGACCGATTTGCGCAAGGGCCCGGTCATTCTGGTGGGTGCCTTCAATAATTCCTGGACCTTGCGCCTTAACGACGGTCTGCGCTTCCGCTACGAGTGGAACGCCCAGACCCACATCGGCGTGATTCGCGACCGGCAGAATCCATCCGCCCCGCTCTGGGTCCACGACCCGAGCGTCCCCTACTCGACACTCACTCAGGATTACGCCGTGGTCTCCCGCTTTCTCAATCCCCTCACCGAGAAAATGGTGGTGGTAGTGGCAGGCATGGGACGCGACGCCACCACAGCCGCCGGCGAATTCGTCACCGAACCGCGTTACATGGAAATGCTGGCCGGCCGCGCGCCCAAGCACTGGGAGCGCAAGAATCTCCAGGTGCTGCTGGCCACCGATATCGTCAACGGCAACACCGGCCCCCCGCGCATTCTGGCCACGCACTTCTGGTAGAGTAGCCTTTCAGGCGGGGTGCCCTCTGGGCCGACCCCTCCTAAGGAACTCGTAGCGCGAGCGTGCGAATTCAATTGGTTAGAGAGCGGGTTTGGTTACGCAGCGGGTTTTTCTTCGATTGGTACCAACCGGTAGCCTCTTTGTGCCGCCTGCC